>NZ_WWJY01000630.1 GCF_009865405.1 Streptomyces sp. SID3212
GCCGCGGGGCTGAGCGAGTGCAGGACGGCCGCGCCGAACCCGGCGGCGCCCGCCGGCGCGAAGCCCGCCGAGTCGATCGGGACGCAGGACAGAACCGTCCGGGAGTCCATGTTGACGACGTGCTGCCGCCGCATGAGTGAACGGAGTTGACCGAGCGTCAGCCAGTGGAAGTCACCGTGGGGCGGCACGTCCTCGGTGGTCTCCACGACCATGTGCCGGTTGCGCTTGTGCAGGAAGTACGAACCGTGCTCGGACTGGAGGAGGTCCACCAGCACCTCGGCCCGGCCCGGGCGGGCGAAGTACTCCAGGTGACGGACGACCGAACCGCCGTGTGCCTGCGTGTAGTTGCTGCGGGTCGCCTGCACGGTCGGCGACAGCTGCACGGTGTTGATGTTCCCCGGCTCCATCTTCGCCTGCATCAGGAAGTGCAGGACGCCCCCGAACTCCCGTACCAGCAGGCCGAGGGTGCCGATCTCGGGCTGGACGATGATCGGCCGGGCGTCGCCCGCCGTGACGCGGTCGCCGTCCTCCGCGCGCAGCCCCTCGATCGAGAAGAACCGGCCCGTACGGTGGCGCAGGTTGCCGCTGTCGGGCTCGGAGTACCACTGGTCCAGCGCGTCGAACGGGATCCGGGAGACCTTGAAACGGCGCGCGCAGCGCTCGGCGTACCAGTCGTGGAAGCCGCTCAGCGGGAAGTGCGGGCTGTCCTCGGCGGCCAGGGAGAGCATGAAGCGCCGTCCGAGGGACGGTCCCGGCACGTCGGCCGGCGACCGGCCGGCCAACAGGGCTTGCGACAGCTCTTCCATGGCTTCTCCGCAACGGTTGGGGCGGCCGGGCGGCCGGAGTGGGGTCGGTGGGAAGCGAGGTCGTTCGGAAGGCGCCCGTACCCCGTCATGGGTGGCCGGCGCGGGTGCTCGGCGGCGGTGTCACGGCGGGAACCCCGTGGGCCCTCGACTCCGTCGCCTGTTCCCGTACCGGTTCCGGCGGTCCGGCCGACGGCGCCGGCCGGGCGTGGCCGAGCAGCCGCAGCAGGGGAACGGTGAGAGCCGTGGTCAGCAGGGTGATGACGATGAGGATGGCGAAGACGCGCTCGTCGATGATGCCCGCCTCCAGGCCGATGCCGAGGACCACCAGCTCGGTCAGGCCACGGGCGTTCAGCAGGACGCCGAGGCTCAGCGCGTCACGCCGGCCCATGCCGGTCAGCCGGGCGCACAGGCCGGGCCCGAGGATCTTTGTGAGCATCGCCACCGCCAGCAGCGCGCCGCCCACCACGAGGGTGTCCGCGTCGAACGGCAGCGCCCCGAGGTCGGCCGAGAGCCCGAACCCGAGGAAGAAGAACGGCAGCAGCAGGCCGCCGGAGAACGAGGCCACCCGGTCGGCCGCCGCGTCCAGCGACGCCGGACCGGCGGGACAGGCCGCCCCGGCGAGGAAGGCCCCGATCACCGGGTGCAGGCCGATCACCGAGGTCACCGCGGCCGCCCCGCAGGCGAGACAGAGCAACAGGGCGGTGGGCGCCGCACGGTGGCCCGGCGGTGTGCCCGTACCGGC
>NZ_WWJY01000631.1 GCF_009865405.1 Streptomyces sp. SID3212
CCGCCCCCGTCGCCCGCGCCCCCCACTCCGTCGAGTTCATCGGCATGATCGGTACGCAGGACGCCTCGGAGACCAGGCCGCCCAGCGGCCCCCAGATCGACCGGGCGTACACCGCCCGCTTCGCCCGGGCCCACGAGGACGCCGGATTCGACCGGATCCTCATCGGCTACAGCTCGGGGAGGCCCGACGGCGCCCAGGTCGCCGCGTACGTCGCCGCGCACACGGAACGGCTCGGCCTGCTGGTCGCCCACCGCCCCGGCTTCATCGCGCCGACGCTCGCCGCCCGCAGCTTCGCCACCCTCGACCAGTTCACCGGCGGCCGGGTCGCCGTGCACACCATCACCGGCGGCCACGACATCGAGCAGCGCAGGGACGGCGACTACCTGGACAAGGAGGAGCGGTACGACCGCACCGACGAATACCTCACCGTCCTGCGCCGCGCCTGGTCCTCCGGCGAGCCGTTCAGCCACCAGGGCCGCCACTACCGCTTCGAGGACTACGGCTCCGAGGTCCTGCCCGTCCACGCGTCCGGTATCCCGCTCTACTTCGGCGGTTCCTCCGAGGCCGCGTACCGCGTGGGCGGCAAGCACGCCGACACCTTCGCGCTCTGGGGCGAGCCGCTCGCCGAGACGGCCGAGCAGATCGCGTCCGTCCGCGCGGCGGCCGTCGCGGCGGGCCGCGCCGAACTCCCGGGAATCAGCGTCTCGTTCCGCCCGATCCTCGCGCCCACCGAGGAACTCGCCTGGGAACGCGCCCATCACATCCTGGACACCATCAAGTCCGGGGCGGGCAAGCCCTTCTTCGCCCAGGCCCGCCGTCACCAGGGCCCCGAAGGACCCCAGAACACCGGCTCGCAGCGGCTTCTCGCCGCCGCCGCGAAGGGCGATCTGCACGACCGCGCGCTCTGGACGCCGACCGCCTCCGCGACCGGCGCGGGAGGCAACACCACGGCGCTCGTGGGCACTCCGGAGACCGTGGCCCAGGCCCTGCTCGACTACGTGGACATCGGGGTGACGACCCTGCTCATCCGGGGGTACGACCCGCTGGACGACGCCATCGACTACGGCCGCCACCTGCTCCCGCTCGTTCGCCAGGAACTCGCCCACCGCAAGGCGGCCACAGCCGCGGAGGCGGCCGAACCCGCTCTCGCCCCCGCCGGAAGCGCCCGATGACCTACCTGTTCAGTGCCCCGGCCCTCAGCACCCGTACGCCCGCGCGCAGTTGGCACCCGCCCGAAGGGATCGCCCCGCGCGGCACGCTGTTCGTCCTGCCGGGCCGGGGCGAACACCCGCTGGTCTACGAGCGGTTCGGGCGCCGGCTCGCCGCCGACGGGTACCGGGTCCACGCGCTCCCCACCACGCCCGCCGACCGGGCCGAGGACGTC
>NZ_WWJY01000632.1 GCF_009865405.1 Streptomyces sp. SID3212
ACCGCCTCCGGTTCCGACGCGGCCACTTCGTCCAGGGTGCGGCCCTGCCAGCGGCCCATCGCGCAGGGGGCGGGGCCGGTGAGGGGCGGCGCGGTGCCGGCGTCCAGGCCCAGGGCGCGGGCGGTCGTGCGGCAGCGGCGGGTGGAGGAGACGTAGAGCCGGGACGCCCGGGGGAAGCTCTCCCGTACGGCTTCGGCCTGCCGCAGCCCGACGGGATCGAGCCCGCCGTCAACACCGGGGCCGGGGTCACCCGCCTCCGCCCGCTCTGCCCCGTCTGTTCTCTCTGCCCCCTCCGCCTCGCCGAAGCGCGCCTCACGCAGCGCCGTGCTCAGGGCCGGTGCGATCAGCAGCACCCGGGTGGTGGTCATGCGGCTCCCCTCGTCCGCCCCGCGCGTGCCGGTCGCCGGGACCGACCGCGTGTCCGACCGTCTTCGGACAGGTTCCAGTTCAGCACGGGCCGCTCGGTGCGGGCGCGGGCGTCGGCGCCTCGGGGCGGCCTGTGCCCTTGTCCTCAGGCGCCGGTCGGGCTTGAAAATCAAGCCCGACCGGCGCTTGAGGACAGCGCGTCACGGTTCAGCCGGACGCCGCGCTCGCCGGACTTCGCGGCGCAGTCGGTACGTGCCCCACGGGACGGCATCGCCCCGGCGGGAGCCTGAGCGCGGCCCCGGACGGTGGGGCGGTGGCCGCCGTGCCGGGCGCGTAGCAGGGTGCCCGTGGCCCCCCAGGGCCACTTCGCTAGAGTGCGACTTCGGTCTTCCCCCAGCTCAGAGGTGCCGTAGTGAGCCCCGCAGCCCCCGACTCCCCGCAACCGGAGCCCCCGGCGCCCCCCGTGTGCGTGGTCGGGATCGGCGCCGACGGGTGGCGTGGGCTCTCCGTCGCGTCCAAGGACGCGCTGCGCGAGGCCGACGTACTCATCGGCGGGCCCAGGCAGTTGGACCTCCTCCCCGAGGAGTGCGACGGCGAGCGGGTGGCCTGGCCGTCGCCCCTGCGGCCCGCCGTGCCCCGGCTGCTGGCCGCACACCCGGGGCGCAGGATCTCCGTGCTGGCCAGTGGCGACCCGATGTTCTACGGCATCGGCCGCGCCCTCTCCGAGGAGGCGGGCGCGGCGGCCCTGCGGATCCTGCCCCACCCCTCCTCGGTGTCGTACGCGTGCGCCCGGCTCGGCTGGCCGGTGGAGGACACCGAGGTCGTCACCCTCGTCGGCCGCCCCGCCGCGCGGCTGGCCGCCGCGTTGTACGACGGCCGCCGTGTCCTGGTGCTCAGCGCCGGTGCCTCGACCCCGGCCGAGATCGCCGCGCTGCTCCGCGACCGGGGGTACGGGCGCAGTCG
>NZ_WWJY01000007.1 GCF_009865405.1 Streptomyces sp. SID3212
GGGAGGGCAGAGGGGCGCGCTCGCCCCGGCCGAGGGCGTCGAGATGCTCCCGGATGGCCTTCAGCGGGAGGTAGTGGTCCCGCTGCATCCGCAGCACCTGGGTCAGCCGCTCCACGTCCTGGGGCCCGAACTTCCGGTACCCCGACGAGGTGCGGCGCGGCTCGACCAGGCCCTCCGCCTCCAGGAAGCGGATCTTGGACATGGTGACCTCGGGGAACTCGACCCGCAGCCGTCCGAGCACCGCACCGATGCTCAGCAGAGTGTCGCCCGAGGGGGCGGTGCCGTGACCGGCACCGCCCGTGGGTGTTCGCAGCATGGACCTTTCCTGAAAGTCACACGCCCCGCTGGCTCGCGTAGAAGACCAGCCGGTACTTGCCGATCTGAACCTCGTCGCCGTTCGACAGCAGGACCGAGTCGATCCGCTCACGATTGACGTACGTGCCGTTCAGGCTGCCCACGTCCGAGACGGTGAAGCGGCCGTCGGCACCCCTGCGGAAGTCCACATGGCGGCGGGAGACGGTCACGTCGTCGAGGAAGATGTCGCTCTGCGGGTGACGGCCGGCCGTCGTCAGCTCGCTGTCCAGGAGGAAGCGGCTGCCCGAGTTGGGACCCCGGCGCACCACGAGGAGCGCCGAACCCAGCGGGAGGGCGTCCACGGCGGCCTGGGCCTCCGGGGAGAGGGACGGCACGGCCGTCTGGCCCGTGACCTCCGAGTCGTACGCCTCTAGGCCGGAGATGGAGATGGTGGAGGTCGTCTCCGAAGCGCGCTCGGCGGGCACCCCGGCCCGCAGCGGCGCTCCGCAGTTGGAGCAGAACCGACTGGCCTCCGCGTTGCGGTGGCCACACCTCGTACAGACCGGCAAGGCAGACCCTCCACCCGTACTCGAGGCTGATGGTTCACCGAAACCTATGCGGCCCTGACCGGCGGGGTCAACAGACGACGCGCCACCGGCGGCGCCGTCACCCACCTGGTCACGGAAGAGCGGGCGGTCGCCGCTCGGCTCCTCGCTCCCGCCGTGCCGCGCCGCACGGTGGCGGGAACCCCCGCCGTCCTCGCGTGCGCTCTTGCCGAACAACTTCTGAAACAACTTCACGGGCGATTCCCCTTGACCGATACAGACCCGCCCGTGGGGCAGGACGAACCCTGAATGAACACACCTGCCGACCCGGACATCTTGACAACGTCCGTATCCACCGGACAGTTTCCACCACTCACCACACTGTTCGTGCGCCGACCCCCCGCAACCTCGTGCCCGCGGCCCGTGACCGCCGTGCGCCCCCGCCTCACTGGGCCGACGACTGAGCGTAGTCAGGGCGCCGCGCCGGTCGCAAGGCATTGACAATGATCTTCTCAGCCCGGGTCACCGTGGCCGTGGCCTGCTCCTTCTCCAGCGTCTGCACCACCCCGCCCGGGATGTTGAGGGCGGGCTCCAGGTCCTGCGGCTTGCCGATGACCTTGAAACGGTACGGCGCGGTGACCCGCTTCCCGTCCACCTGGATGTCACCTCCCGTACCCGAGAAGTAGGTGTTCGCAACCACCCGGACGTCATTGATCTGGATCGCCTCCGCGCCGGCGGCCCGCAGCTCCTGGATCGTGTCGAGCAGCATGTCGGGCTCCACGGTGTCGCTGCCGTCGGCGACGGTCAGCGTGATCCCGGGCCCCTCGGCGGCGACGGTACCGGCCAGGACGCCGAGCTGCTGCTCCTTCTCCCGCGTCTGCTTGCGGGCCTCCTCGGCCTGGTCCGAGCTGGTCTCCAGCTCGGTGCGCTGGTCGTCGAGGCTCTGCTTCTCGTCCTCCAGCCGCTGGGTGCGGTCGTCCAGCTCGTCGAGGATCCGTACCAGGTCCTCCTGGCGGGCCCCGCGCAGCGCGCTGTCGTCGTTGTTCGACCGCACCTGGATGGCGAGTCCCAGACCGAGCCCGAACAGCAGCACGGCGACGATGAGTTGGGCCCTGGTCACCCGGGGCGGCCACAGCCCCGCCGCGAGCCGCTGGCGGCCGGTGAGCCTCCGGGGCTCCCTGTCCGTCCCTCCCTGGTCGCTCATCGGCGTCACGCCCGGAAGACGTGCCGGCGGATCGCGGCGGCGTTGGAGAAGATCCGGATACCGAAGACCACGACCACACCGGTCGACAACTGGGCTCCCACACCGAGCTTGTCGCCGAGGAACACGATCAACGCGGCCACCACGACGTTCGACAGGAAGGAGACGACGAAGACCTTGTCCACGAAGATCCCGTCCAGCATGGCCCGCAGGCCGCCGAAGACCGCGTCCAGGGCCGCCACGACGGCGATCGGCAGATAGGGCTCGACCACCGCCGGCACTTCGGGCCGGACCAACAGTCCGACCACGACTCCCACGACGAGGCCCAGTACGGCGATCACGATGTGCCCTTCCCTGTGTCGGCCGCGTCCTGCCCGTTGCCCTTCCCGGGGGCGGCGGCCTTCGGCTTTGCTGTACGTACGATCAGGCTCGGCGCGGCGGGGAGACGCACCTCGCTCCGGACCGAGATGCTCGTCCTGATGTCGAAGTTCTCCTGGAGCGCGTGCAGATACTGCCCGTCGGCGCTGTCCTGGAAGGCGGTGCTCAACTTCTTCCCGTCGCCCACCGCGAGGACGGTGTACGGGGGCACCAGCGGCCTGTTGTCGACCAGTATGGCGTCACCCGCGGCCCTGATCGCCGAAAGGGACGTCAGGCGCTGGTCGTTGATGGCGATGGCCTCCGCGCCGGACTCCCAGAGGCCGTTGACGACCCGCTGCATGTCCCGGTCCCGCACCCGGCCCGTGTCGGCGAAACTGGCGCTCTCCCGGGGCCCGCCGCCCCCGCCCTGCTCGCTGTCCTTCGCGTCGTCCACGACCAGCCTCAGGCCCTGCCCTCGGACGGCCGTCGCGCCGGACAGCAGGTCGACCAGCTCGGCGTGGGCACCGCTCGGCCGGCGCAGCGCGGCACGCTGCCGGTCGCCCACCTCGTCACGGAGCTTCTCGACGTCACGCTCCAGCGCGTCCGCCGCCGAAGTCTCGTCGTGGATACGGTCGATGAGCTCTTCGCGTTCCTTGGCCACCACCGGGGCGGAGATCCGCGCCTGGGCCGCGCCCACGGTTACCACCAGCGCGGCCAGCACCAGGCCCGCCGCGAGCCACAGTCTGGCCTTGAGCGTACGGGGGAGTTCACCGCCCGCGGCGTCCCTGCGGGCCGCCGCCTCCGCGTACCCCTCGTCGAGGCCGTGGTCCATCACGTTGTTCAGCAGCGACATGGACGCATCGGGACGCGCGCGTGGCGTGCCGGTGCTCCGAACGGGGGACTGCTGCGACATGCCGCACATCGTCGCACGTCGCCGGTACTGCTGAAGAACCGGCCGGGCGGACCGTGAACGGCCCGCCCGGCGGTAACACTGATCAGTGAAGTGGAACAGTGCGGTTGACGGGTGCTAGTGACCCGCGCCGTCGACCACCGACGACCACTCGTCGAGCAGGGCCTGGGCCGACGCGTCGTCGGGTCCCTCCGCCCACAGATGGGTCACGGCCTCGGACGGGTCGGGCAGGACCATCACCCAGCGCCCGTCGGTCTCCACGACCCGGACCCCGTCCGTCGTGTCCACCTGCCGGTCTCCGGCCGCCTCCACGACGCTGCGCATCACCAGTCCCTTGACGGCCCAGGGGGTCGCCAGATCGCGGCGCAGCACATGGGCTCGCGGTATGCGGGCGTCGATCTGGCTCAGCGTCAGCTGCGTACGCGCCACCAGGCCGATGAGGCGCACGAACGCCGCCGTACCGTCCAGGACACTGCTGAACTCCGGCACGATGAAGGCACCTCGCCCGTCACCGCCGAAGATCGTGGTCTCCTCCCGGCCGACCCGTGTCAGGTCGTCCGGCGACGTGGTCGTCCACTCCACCTGCGTGCCGTGGTACGCCGCGACCTGCTCGGCGATCCTGGTGGTCGTCACCGGCAACGCCACCCGGCCACTGCGGCGCTCCGCGGCGACCAGGTCGAGCAGCACCAGCAGGGCCCGGTCGTCCTCGATGATCCGGCCCCGCTCGTCGACCAGCGACAGCCGCTCGCCGACCGGGTCGAACCGCACGCCGAACGCGGCCCGCGCGGACGCCACGATCTCGCCGAGCCTGACCAGCCCGGAACGGCGGGATTCGGCCGTCTCCGTCGGCCGCGACTCGTCGAGCCCCGGGTTGATGGTCAGCGCGTCGACACCGAGCCGTCCGAGCAGGCTGGGCAGCACGAGGCCGGCGCTTCCGTTGGACGCGTCGACCACGACCTTGAGCCCGGCCTCCGCGATGCCCGTCGTGTCGACGTTGCGGAGGAGGGACCCCGTGTACGAGTCGAAGACGCTGGCCGGGAAGTGCAGGTCCCCGATCTCTCCCGGGAACGCGCGGCGGTACTCCTGCCGGGCGTAGATGCGGTCCAGCTTCCGCTGGCCGGCCTGGGAGAGGTCGGCGCCCCGCTCGTCGAAGAACATGATGTCCACGGAGTCGGGGACCCCCGGGGACGTACGGATCATGATGCCGCCCGCGCTGCCCCTGGCGGTCTGCTGCCGGGCGACGGGCAGCGGTACGTTCTCCAGGTCCCGTACGTCGATGGCGCTGGACTGGAGCGACGAGATCACGGCCCGCTTGAGCGCGCGGGCACCACGTGAGTGGTCGCGGGCCGTGGTGACGGTGGACCCCTTCTTCAGGGTCGTCGCGTACGCCCCCGCCAGCCGTACGGCCAGCTCCGGCGTGATCTCGACGTTCAGGATCCCGGAGACACCGCGGGCGCCGAAGAGATTCGCCTGTCCTCGGGACTCCCAGATCACCGACGTGTTGACAAACGCGCCGGCCTCGATGGTCTTGAACGGGTAGACCCGTACGTTGCCCTGGATGATCGATTCTTCGCCGACGAGGCATTCGTCGCCGATGACCGCGCCGTCCTCGATCCGGGCGGCCCGCATGATGTCCGTGTTCTTGCCGACCACACAGCCGCGGAGATTGCTGTGCTGGCCGATGTAGACGTTGTCGTGGACGACGGCTCTGTGGAGGAACGCGCCGGTCTTCACGACCACGTTGGACCCGAGGACGGTGTGCTCGCGCAACTCGACATCGGCTTCGACCTTGGCGTAGTCACCGATGTACAGCGGCCCCCGCAGCACGGCGTCGGGGTGCACCTCGGCGCCCTCGGCCACCCATACGCCGGGGGAGATCTCGAAGCCGTCGATGTCGACGTCGACCTTGCCTTCGAGGACGTCGGCCTGGGCCTTCACATAGCTTTCGTGCGTGCCGACGTCTTCCCAGTAGCCCTCGGCGATATAGCCGTAGATGGGCTTGCCTTCCTTCATGAGCTGAGGGAAGACGTCCCCGGACCAGTCGACCGAGACATCGGCCTCGACATAGTTGAAGACCTCGGGCTCCATCACGTAGATGCCCGTGTTCACGGTGTCGGAGAACACCTGTCCCCAGGTGGGCTTCTCCAGGAACCGCTCGACCTTTCCTTCCTCGTCCACGATCGTGATACCGAATTCCAGAGGATTCGGCACACGGGTCAGGCACACCGTCACCAGTGCGCCCTTTTCCTTGTGGAAAGCGATGAGGTCGGTCAGGTCGAAGTCGGTGAGGGCGTCACCGGAAATGACGAGGAAGGCGTCGTCCTTGAGTGCCTCTTCGGCATTCTTGACGCTTCCCGCCGTTCCCAGTGGCTTCTCCTCGTTGGCGTAGGTGAGTTCCATGCCGAGCTCTTCGCCGTCGCCGAAATAGTTCTTGACGAGAGAGGCGAGAAACTGCACGGTCACGACGGTCTCGCTGAGCCCATGGCGCTTGAGCAGGCGAAGCACGTGCTCCATGATCGGCCGGTTCACCACCGGCAGGAGCGGCTTGGGCATGCTTGAGGTCATGGGGCGAAGTCGAGTTCCTTCGCCACCGGCCATCACGACGGCCTTCATGTCGGAAGCGTCCTCCTTGAAGAGACGATCTCGCCGACCGAACCCGTCCGGACAGGCCTCTAGGCGTGTGAGCCGCAGGCCGGGCGACTCTGCGCGGCACGGCGTCGACGAGCTCAATCGGCCACTGTGTCCGCCCGGACGAGCCGGCGGACCTGGACCACATACAGGATCCCTGCCCACCAATACAGAGTTGTACCCCATCCGGCGAACGCCCATCCGAAAACTTCGGCGAGCGAGGCAAGCCAACCGCTCCGGTCGCTCAGCAGCAGGAGCGGGAAGGCGTACATCAAGTTGAAGGTAGCCGCCTTCCCGAGAAAGTTCACCTGGGGAGGCGGATAGCCGTGCCTCCTGAGGATTCCCACCATCACCAGAAGCATCAGCTCACGGGCCAAAAGGGCCGCTGTCAGCCAGAGCGGCAGGATCTCGCGCCAGGTGAGGCCAACCAGGGTGGAAAGGATGTAGAGCCGGTCCGCGGCGGGGTCCAGGAGCCGTCCCAGGCTGCTGATCTGGTTCCACCGGCGGGCCAGCTTGCCGTCGAGATAGTCACTGACGCCGCTGAGGGCCAGCACCAGCAGGGCCCAGCCGTCGCTGTTCGGTCCGCCGAACTCGGGGCGGAGAATCAGCCACAGGAAGACCGGCACACCGACAAGGCGGGCCATGCTGAGGATGTTGGGGATGGTGAGCACCCGGTCCGTCTGAACGCGGGTCTCCTGGACCTCCACCCGGGGGCCTCCTGTGTGGAATGTGCCAATGATGCCTCCTGGACCCTACCCTCAGCCCGGGCCGGCGGACGCCAGGGGGGGTCCCGCACATTGATCCGGAACGCAGGAATGCCCTGTACCAGAAGGTACAGGGCATTCCCGTAATCAAAGATTGTTCGGCGGCGTCCTACTCTCCCACAGGGTCCCCCCTGCAGTACCATCGGCGCTACGAGGCTTAGCTTCCGGGTTCGGAATGTAACCGGGCGTTTCCCTCACGCTGTGACCACCGAAACCCTATCGGGCTCTAGCGAACAAGCACACTCTTCAATTGAGTAAAAGACGCTAGTTCAACCGGTGCGACAGTTCGCAACCCGGGAACTACACAGTGGACGCGAGCAACTGAGGACAAGCCCTCGGCCTATTAGTACCAGTCAGCTTCAACCGTTACCGGTCTTCCACATCTGGCCTATCAACCCAGTCGTCTACTGGGAGCCTTAACCCCTCA
>NZ_WWJY01000064.1 GCF_009865405.1 Streptomyces sp. SID3212
GCCGGGCGCCGCGACAGTGCGGGGCGCCGCGACGGGGCGGCGGGTGACGGGCGCGGCACGGCACATGGCAGAACCTCCTGGACACGCCACCTCTGCCCGTCAGCGCCCCCGATCCGCCGTCCGCCACCCCGGATTCCCCCGTACGCCAGCGGAAACCCCCTGTACGAAGGACACCGCCCACCCCAGTTCGACCCCACTACGACAACGGCGGGCCCCCGAGCCGCCGCGCGGCAGCGTCAGCTGCTCTGTTGCCACGCCGTCCCCGGCGGGACGCGGTCCCGCGCCGGCCCGCCGGCCGTCGGCGGAGTGGTGTCCTC
>NZ_WWJY01000633.1 GCF_009865405.1 Streptomyces sp. SID3212
CAGGGCGCTCCGGACCACCTGTTCCCGCTGACGCTGCTGCGCGACACCCGCTTGCGGGCCCTGGTGCGGCAGGCCAGGAACGTACCGCCGACGACCCCGCACCGACCGGCCGTACTGGCCCAGTTCGCCCAGCGGGCGGCGGCGCTCGCCGCCGAGCTGGCGCCCGGGACACGCGAGGATCTGATCCTCCTGCGGCGCATGGGGCGCGAAGCCCTGCACCTGCTGCCGCCGGTGGACGCGCCGGTGTACTGGTCGGCCTGGGAGTCCGGGACCCTGGAGGAGGCCCAAGACGGGCCCATGGCGGGACTCTCCTTCACCGCTCCCCCTTTCCACACCGCCTCGACCTCGCGGAACGCCGGGCTGCGCATGCTGCCGGGGCCCCCGCCGCAGGGGGACAGCCATCCGGTCCTGTACGAGGTACGCCGGTCCTCCGCGCGGGACATCGCGCCGTTCAGCCGGACGCCCGGGGCGCGGCAGGCGATGTTCCCGGAGGAGACCCGTTTCGAGGAGGAGTCGCGCGAGGTCCGGTACGACGCCTCCCTGGGCCGCAGCCACCTGCGGGTGGTCCTGCGTGAAGTGGCGGCTCCGGCGCCGGAGTTGTGGGACCGGGAGATCCTCACCCGTCCCGTCATCGCTCCCGACGGCACCTGGTCCGGCGTCACCAGCTATACGGCGCAGGAGTGGACGGAGCGCCAGGACGCGCTCGCCCACCTGCCCGGCCTCACCTACTTCAAGTACTACGACACCGAGGCCGAGACGTGGGAGAAGGACCGGGTCCCCGTGCCCTGGGGCCGGGGCTCCCTGTTCTTCGCCGCGCCCGGCGACGGCCGGCTGGTCCAGGTGGGCTCCCCGTACGGATCCAAGCTGGCCACCGCCGGAGAGGTCGGCGGCTTCCTGCGCGAGCTGCTGCGCCGGTCCCCCGCCGGGGAGCGCGCCGCGCTCGTCGTCTTCGGCCCGCCCGCCGGGGCCGGGCCGCTGGCCCAGCGGATGGCCGACCGGACCGGGCACGACACCGCCGGCTCCACGGCTCCCGCCGAGACCTTCGAGCGGGGCAAGGACGCGGACCCGCGGTACGGGCTGGAACTCGAACGGGATCCCGAACTCCCCGCACCGCGGTGGCTGATCCGCACCCCGCGCGACCAGGACTCCATCGAGGCCGAGGCACCCCGTGATCCGTCACGGAACGCGGAGCGTTTCGCCGCGGTGTACGCCGATCCGCGCTGGCCGGAGGCCGCCCGTGGCTGGGAGCGGGCGCTGGGCCGCGCCCTGGCGGGCGATCCGCG
>NZ_WWJY01000634.1 GCF_009865405.1 Streptomyces sp. SID3212
CCCGACCGGGGCGGCTGCTCGCCGCCGTGGCCACCCTGGCGGTCGTCGCGCTCGGCGCGGTCGCCGCCGTACGGTGGCAGACCGATTCGTCCACCCCCGCCGTACAGCGTGTGAGCGACGCCACCGGCCGTATCCAGGTGGACGTGCCCACCGCCTGGGCCGGGCAGCTGGCCGGTTCCGGCTGGACACCCAGGACGCTCGGACTGCCGGACCACCAAGCCCCCGGGCTGACGGTCGCCGGCGATGTGGGACGCTGGCCCGACCTCGGCGCGGAGGTCAGCGGGGTGTTCGTGGGGCTCGGCGCCGACCCTGACCTGGCGGACCGCGTCGACGCGATCAGCCACCGCGCCTGCCGGTACGACGGCAGCCGTACGTTCTCGGACGCCTCCTGGCACGGTCGCATACGGACCTGGTCCTCCTGCGGTACGGCCGGGCGGTCGCTGGAGGAGATCGGGCTCACGCCGGCACGGGACGGCGCCCCGCAGGCGTACGTCCAGATCAGACGCGGCGCGGGCGACGACCCGACCGACCGGATCCTGCGCAGCCTGCGGGTCTCGGGCTGAGCCCCGCGCGGGGCCGCCGGAAGTTTTCGGGAACAGGCGTGAACTTTCGCGCCGGGCCCGTCATCGAACCGGGGTGTGGCGCACCACAGCGCCGGGCCGCACCGGCCCCGGGCGCCGTGTGGTGCGGGAATGACGGTCCGGAAGGACCTCGTACGGAGAAGGAGTGACGGCAGACATGACCGAGAACGAGGAGACGTTCCCCGTACGACCCCGGACCGCGCCCGCCCGGCACCGGCGGGGCACACGGCTCGCGGCGGGCGGCGCCCTGGTGGTCGCGGTCGCCGCGCTGCTGACGGGCTGCGGGGGCAAGGACGGTCCGGCCGTCTCCGCCCCGCACACCGTCGGCGGGCCGGCCGCCCCGGTGGGCG
>NZ_WWJY01000635.1 GCF_009865405.1 Streptomyces sp. SID3212
AAGACCGGGCGCACCCCGCGCAGCACCTCGGAGAGCGCGCCGCCCGAGAGCACCTCGCACAGCTCCGCCGCCGGCATGACGTCGGACTGCGGGTCCAGGACCGGCAGCAGGTCGCCCTCGGCGATCTGGACCGGGATCCCGCCGAGGAAGGTCCCCTCGGAGTCGATCCGGCCGTCCGTGAGCCGCAGCCGGTCCGTGCGGCGCAGCCGCAGGACGAAGGGCGCGATCGGCCGCTCGTCGCCGACGGGCAGCGGATCACGCAGATAGACGAGTATCGCGTCGGAGAACGTGGGCACCGTCGCCCGGCACAGGCCGAGGACGATCTCGTCCAGGTCTATGCCGCGGGCGATCCTGCGGGTGGCCGCTCCCACGAAGCGCAGCCGGTCGCCCTCGCGCCGCGCGGTCCCCGTGGGGTCGAGCGACGCCGTGGTGGGCAGCGCGGGGGCGGGCACGGCGGCGGTTCCCGCCGCCTCCTGCCGCGGCCGCGCGCGTTCCTGCGGCCGGGCAACCAGGGGCTGCCGGCCTTCGTGGGAGGTGGGATGCTCCGTCACGCGTGGGATTCCGTCCGTCCGGGCCGGTGGTGCGATGCGATCGCTTCGACTGGGTCCTGTCCGGTCGATCTTCGTGGATCGGCTGGCGGTTCGTGCGCGTACGACCGGACGGAGCGATGCCCGACACACATGGCTCCACCCCCTCGTAGTGATGTGCGGTCGTGCTCGTAGTGAAGTGCGGTCGTGATGATGTGCGGTCAGGTCGCGCGCTCCGCGGAACCGTTGAGCGGGTGCGGCCTTGCGGAGGACGATCCTACGTTTGAAGCCTGTGGTCGTAGCAAGAGTCTCATGGGCCCGGATCCGGAAGAGCGGGATCCAGTACCGGAATCGGGCCGGAATTCGCCCTCACGGGACGTACGCCGTGGTCGTGGATTCCGTCCTCGCGAGGGTCACGCCGTGGTCCTGGAGTTGACCCGCCGCGTTCCCGAGGGCGCCCGGTCCCAGTCCGCGGGCAGCTCGGGAACCTGCCACGCCGGGTCGGGCCGCCAGTTCTCCCAGCCGTCCTTGAACGGCGCGCCCCAGGCGCCGATCACCTCCAGCGCCGCCCGCCCGGCCTCCTGGACCCGGAGCGCCTGGCGGGCGTCCATCAGGCCGTCCTGCTGCGCCTGGGCGAACTCGTCCTCGTCGCGCCACCGCCACGTACGGTCCGGATAGACGTCGATGTCCAGAAAGTGGTCCTCGGAGTCGACGCCCCCGGCCCAGCGGGTGTGGGGTTCCTCCAGGTTCACGTACCAGCTCTGGAACCGCCAGCCCCGCTCCCACCACAGCCACACCGACCACGGGTCCCCGGGGCGGGCCAGCTTGAGCACGCCCATGCCGTACCACTGGTCGCGCACCACCGTGCGCGGCTTGGTGTAGCGGGTGGGCAGCGGCTCGTGGTGGAGGGCGGTGCCGTCGGCGAGGACCGGCTTCACACACGGCGTACCGGGCGCGAGCCAGGCCGCGAGCAGGTCGTCGGTGTCCTGGACGACCGTGACAGGGCGGCAGATGTGGACGTGGTCCCCGGCGTTCTGCCGGTACCGCCACAGGATCTGGGTGCCGGGCGCCCAGGGCCCGGCCGCTGCCGTGTCTGTCATGCGCAGATCTTAGTGGGAGCGCGCCCAGCGCGCCGGGGGACTTGTCGGATCACGGCCGCGTCATCCGCAGGACGTCCAGGGCCTCGTCCAGCTGCTCCAGGGTGAGGTCCCCGCGCTCCACGTACCCCCCGTCCAGGACGACCTCACGGATCGTCCGCCGGTCGGCCAGCGACCGCTTGACGACCTTCGCGGCCTCCTCGTACCCGATGTACTTGTTCAGCGGGGTGACGACGGACGGCGACGACTCGGCGTACGCGCGGGCCCGCTCGACGTGGGCCGTGATGCCGTCGACCGTACGGTCCGCCAGGAGGACCGAGACGTTGGCGAGCAGCCGTACGGACTCCAGGAGGTTCTTGCCGATGACCGGGAGCATCACGTTCAGCTCGAAGTTCCCGGCGGCGCCGGCCGCGGCGACCGTCGCGTCGTTCCCGGTCACCTGGGCCGCGACCATCAGCACGGCCTCGGGGATCACGGGGTTGACCTTGCCGGGCATGATCGAGGAGCCGGGCTGGAGGTCGGGGAGAGAGATCTCGCCGAGTCCGGTACGGGGGCCCGAGGCCATCCAGCGCAGATCGTTGGCGATCTTGGTGAGGGAGACGGCGAGGGTACGGAGCTGGCCCGAGGTCTCCACCAGGCCGTCGCGCGCGCCCTGCGCCTCGAAGTGGTTGCGGGCCTCGGTGAGCGGCAGCCCGGTCGCGCGGGCGACCTCGGCGATGACGGCGGCGGAGAAACCGGGCGGGGTGTTGATGCCGGTGCCCACCGCCGTACCGCCCAGCGGCAGCTCGGCCAGGCGCGGCAGGGAGGCGGCGAGGCGTTCCACGGCGTAGCGGATCTGGGCCGCGTAGCCGCCGAACTCCTGGCCGAGGGTGACGGGCGTGGCGTCCATCAGGTGCGTACGGCCGGACTTCACGACCGTCGCGAACTCGGCGGACTTGCGCTCCAGGGCGGCGGCGAGGTGCTCCAGCGCCGGGGTCAGCTCGCCGGTGACGGCGGCGGTCGCGGCGATGTGGATGCTGGAGGGGAAGACGTCGTTGGACGACTGCGAGGCGTTGACGTCGTCGTTCGGGTGCACGGGCCGTCCCAGGCGCTCGGTGGCGAGCGTCGCGAGCACCTCGTTGATGTTCATGTTCGAGGAGGTGCCGGAGCCGGTCTGGAAGACGTCCACCGGGAAGTGCTCGTCCCAGCGGCCCTCGACCACCTCGGCCGCCGCGTCCTGGATGGCGTCGGCAACGTCCTTGCCGATCACCCCGAGGTCGGCGTTCACCTTGGCGGCGGCGGCCTTGACGCGGGCCAGGGCCGCGATGTGGGCGGGCTCCAAGCGCTGACCCGAGATGGGGAAGTTCTCCACGGCGCGCTGCGTCTGGGCCCGCCATTTGGCGTGGGCGGGGACCCGTACCTCACCCATCGAGTCGTGCTCGACGCGGTACTCCTGTGCGGCCCCGGTGCCGGGTGTGTCCTGTGCGTCCTGGGTGTCCTGCGGGTTCTGTGCGTCCTGTGCGTTCATGTGTGACGACCTCCTGTCAGGGCGAAGCGGCTGCCCGACAGGTGTATTCCCACCGGCGCCGCGTCCGCGCGCCGCCGGTGGGGTGGGACCCGTACGGCTGACCCGTACGCCTGGTTCGGGCGTACGGCTCAGGCCAGGCCGGGGCCGCGGACCGGGATGCTGGTGAAGGTCGGCGCGGGGGCCGGTTCGGTGAAGAAGTCGTTCCCCTTGTCGTCCACGACGATGAATGCCGGGAAGTCCTCCACCTCGATGCGCCAGACGGCCTCCATGCCCAGCTCCTCGTACTCGACCACCTCGACCTTCTTGATGCAGTCCTGCGCGAGGCGCGCCGCCGGGCCGCCGATCGAGCCGAGGTAGAAGCCGCCGTGCGCGCCGCACGCGTCGGTCACCTGCTTCGAGCGGTTGCCCTTCGCGAGCATGACCTTCGAGCCGCCGGCCGCCTGGAACTGCTCCACGTAACTGTCCATCCGCCCGGCCGTCGTCGGCCCGAAGGAACCGGACGCGTACCCCTCGGGGGTCTTCGCCGGGCCCGCGTAGTAGACGGGGTGGTCCTTCAGGTACTGCGGCATCTCCTCGCCCGCGTCCAGCCGCTCCTTGATCTTCGCGTGCGCGATGTCCCGCGCCACGACCAGCGGTCCGGTGAGCGAGAGCCGCGTCTTGACCGGGTACTTGGTCAGCTCGGCGAGGATGTCGTCCATCGGCCGGTTGAGGTCGATCCGTACGACGTCCCCCGCCTCGTCCAGGTGCTCGTCGGTCGTGTCGGGGAGGAAGCGCGCGGGGTCCGTCTCCAGCTGCTCCAGGAACACACCCTCGGCGGTGATCTTCGCGAGGGCCTGGCGGTCCGCCGAGCAGGAGACGGCGATCGCGACCGGCAGCGAGGCGCCGTGGCGGGGGAGCCGTACCACCCGGACGTCGTGGCAGAAGTACTTCCCGCCGAACTGCGCGCCGATCCCGATCCGCTGCGTCAGCTCGAAGACCTTCTGCTCCAGGTCCTTGTCCCGGAAGCCGTGGCCCGTGGGCGAACCCTCGGCCGGCAGCTCGTCCAGGTAGTGCGCGGAGGCGTACTTGGCGGTCTTGAGCGCGAACTCCGCCGACGTACCGCCGACGACGATCGCCAGGTGGTACGGCGGGCACGCGGCCGTCCCCAGCGAACGGATCTTCTCCTCCAGGAACTTCATCATGGAGGTCTCGTTGAGGACCGCCTTCGTCTCCTGGTAGAGGAACGACTTGTTGGCGGAGCCGCCGCCCTTCGCCATGAAGAGGAACTTGTACGCGCCGCCGTCGGTCGCGTACAGCTCGATCTGCGCGGGGAGGTTCGAGCCGGTGTTCTTCTCCTCCCACATGGTGAGCGGGGCCATCTGCGAGTAGCGGAGGTTGAGCTTGGTGTACGCGTCGTAGATGCCGTGCGACAGGGCTTCCTCGTCACCGCCCCGGGTGAGGACGTGCTGGCCGCGCTTGCCCATCACGATCGCCGTGCCGGTGTCCTGGCACATGGGGAGGACGCCGGCGGCCGCGATGTTCGCGTTCTTGAGAAGGTCGAGCGCCACGAACTTGTCGTTCGAGGAGGCCTCGGGGTCGTCCACGATCCGGCGCAGCTGGGCGAGATGGGCCGGGCGCAGGTAGTGCGAGATGTCGTGCATGGCCTCGGCGGCCAGGGTGCGCAGCGCCTCCGGCTCGACCGTGAGGAACGTACG
The DNA here is from genome assembly GCF_009865405.1 of Streptomyces sp. SID3212. Taxonomy (GTDB): domain Bacteria; phylum Actinomycetota; class Actinomycetes; order Streptomycetales; family Streptomycetaceae; genus Streptomyces. Next base: position 4,826 of record NZ_WWJY01000635.1, read on the forward strand.
CCCGTCGGCCTCGAAGGTGGAGACACCTTCGGCGGTCACCAGGCGGTACGGCGTGGTGTCCTCTCCCAGGGGGAGCAGATCGGAGTACACAAACTCTGGCATTACGGCCATTCCTCACTCGACAGGCGGCGGCGCGGCCTCCATTGGCCGCGCGTTCCCCAGCGTAGGCGGCGGGGCGGGGGCTGTGCCGGTGAGGTGCGCCTCACGGGGGCGGGCCGGTCGGGCCGGTTCCCCTGACCGACGCGTCGTCCGGCCCGCGGACTGCCTCTGGTCGCGATCTATCGCGTTTCGCTACCCTGAGGGTGTGGACCTCGAAAAGCACTCCCAGAAGCCGGTCGAACCGGTGGAGCCCGCGGGTATCCGGGCCTCCGACGCCGACCGAGACCGGATCGCGGACATCCTCCGGGAGGCCCTGGCGGAGGGCCGGCTGGACGCCGAGGAACATTCCGACCGGATCGACGCCGTCTACCGGGCGAAGACCCTGGGTGAACTGCAACCGCTGGTACGGGACTTGCCGGTGGCGGGGGCCGGGACGGGGGACGCCGCCGGTTCGGCGGTCGCGGGCGGCCGGGCGTACGGCTACGGTCCCGACGACCCGACGGCGCCCGCCGAGAACCTCGTCGCGGTGTTCAGCAGCTCGACCCGGAAGGGCCGCTGGCGCATCGGCCGGAGCACGCGCGCGTTCGCGCTCTTCGGAAATGTGGAGATCGATCTCACGGAAGCGCTCTTCGGGCAGCGGACAACCGTGATCAACGCGACGTCCATTTTCGGCAATGTCGAGGTCCGCGTGCCCGAGAACATCTCCCTGCGCGGCAGCGGCACCGGCGTCTTCGGCAACTTCGAGGTCCTGACGCTGGAGGCCGCCGATCCCGAGGCGCCGGTGGTCATCGTGAACGGCTATTCGGTGTTCGGGAACGTCGAGGCCAAGCCCAAGCGGGGCAAGTGGATCACCGATCTGCACCGGCGGTCGCGTAAGCACCTCGGACACTGACGGGCGCCGGGGCCGGGCGGAGGAGCCGGGCGGGCGGGGCAGGGTTGTCCCCGTTGTCCCGGTGGGTTGTCCGGGGGCGATGTTTTCCGGCCAAAGGTGTCCGGTTGTGGTTACGCGTCCGGAATTCCGCACCGCGTTCCGGACTCCGGAACCGCGTGCCACGCAGTGCATAGCGGCGCGTACAGCGGGTAAGGACAGCTGCATCGTCTCTCGCTCGCGAAGCCGTCGTCAGGAGTAGACCCGTGCCGCATCCGCCGCACCAGCCCTTGCAGGTCGCCGCCGTACCGTCCCCGCGGAGTCCCGCCCGGGAGGATCAGGCAGGCCCCTGGCACTCGGAGGCGGTCTGCCGCCGGGACGAAGCCGGGTTGTTCTTCGCCCCTTCCAAGGAGCCGACCGCCTCACGGCTGTCGCGTGAGGAGTCCGCCAAGCGCGTGTGTGGCCGTTGTCCGGTCATGGTCGAGTGCCGGGAGCACGCGCTGCTCCAGCCGGAGCCGTACGGCGTGTGGGGCGGCCTCACCGCCGCCGAGCGCCGCGTGGTGCTGGCGCGGCGCAGGCGCCGTGAGGTGGAGCTGAGGACGGCCGCGGCGGCGAACGACCACATCGCGGCGGCGGGCTGAGGGCCCGTACCCCACCCACGGAAAGGGGCACCCCGCCGCACATGCGGGGCGCCCCTGACGACGGGTTCGACGGTCCTGCTCGCCGTACCTGCCTTTTGTTTGGCTTGTCCTATTTGGCTTGTCCTATTTGGCACGGTCGAAGTCGATGGCGCTGTAGGCGCGCAGCTTGGACAGCCGGTGGGTCGAGTCGATCTGACGGATCGTGCCGGACTTCGAGCGCATGACGAGGGACTGGGTCGTCGCGGTCTCCGAGCGGTAGCGGACCCCGCGCAGCAGCTCGCCGTCCGTGATGCCGGTGGCGACGAAGAAGACGTTGTCACCGCTGACCAGGTCGTCGGTGGACAGGACACGGTCCAGGTCGTGTCCCGCGTCGATCGCCCGCCGGCGCTCCTCGTCGTCCTTGGGCCACAACTTGCCCTGGATGACGCCGCCCAGGCACTTGATGGCGCACGCGGAGATGATGCCCTCGGGGGTCCCGCCGATGCCCAGCAGCAGATCGACGCCCGTACCGTCGCGCGCGGCCATGATCGAACCGGCCACGTCGCCGTCCGAGATGAACTTGATCATGGCGCCGGTCTCGCGGATCTCCCGCACGACGGTGTCGTGGCGGGGCCGGTCGAGGACGACGACCGTGAGGTCCTCGGGGGAGACGTGCTTGGCCTTGGCGACGCGGCGGATGTTGACGGAGACGGGCGCGTTGATGTCGACGAAGTCGGCGGCCTCGGGGCCGGTGACGAGCTTGTCCATGTAGAAGACGGCGGACGGGTCGAACATCGCGCCCCGGTCGGCCGCGGCCAGGACGGCGATCGCGTTGGGCATGCCCTTGGCGTTCAGGGTCGTACCGTCGATGGGGTCCACGGCGATGTCGACCTCGGCGCCGGTGCCGTCGCCGACGTGCTCGCCGTTGAACAGCATCGGGGCTTCGTCCTTCTCGCCCTCACCGATGACCACGACGCCGTTCATCGACACGGTCGAGACGAGCGTGCGCATGGCGTTGACGGCGGCGCCGTCGGCACCGTTCTTGTCACCGCGCCCGACCCACCGGCCGGCCGCCATGGCGGCCGCCTCGGTGACCCGGACCAGCTCCAGCGCCAGGTTGCGGTCGGGGGCTTCGGGAGACACTTCCAGCGGGGGCGGCAGCTGACTGTCGGACATCGGAGCGCACCTTTCTGTGCGGTGACGACCGGAAAAGAGGGTGATACGACTCTATCCGTACAGCGACAGATTGAGCAGAGGGGCCCACGGATGAGCGGCGTGGGCGTGATGCGACGATGGGGCCGTGGCAGAGGCAGAGACAGAGGTACAGGCAGAGACAGAGAAGCGAGGCAGAGGCAGACAGTCCGTACGGGACATGTTCCTGTCGATGCTGGTCATCGGCGCGGTCGTCGCCGTGATCTACGTGTTCATCCCGCACGACGAGAAGGCCGACCCGGTCCGGGCGGTCGACTACCGCGTCGAACTCCTCACGGCGCGGCGCGCGGCCCCGTACCCGGTGGTGGCGCCGACGGGCCTGACGGACGGCTGGAAGCCCACGTCGGTCTCGTACGAGCGGCAGAACGCGGACGCGTGGCACCTCGGCTATCTCGACCCCGACGGGGAGTACGTCGCCGTGGAGCAGTCCACGATGCCGGCGAAGAAGTACGTCACGGGGGTCACGCAGCGGGCCGAGAACACGGGCAGGACGCAGGAGGTGGCCGGCGAGACGTGGCAGCGCTGGGACGGCCCCAAGTACGACGCGCTGGTCCGCACGGAGGCGGGCGCGACGACGGTGGTCACGGGCACGGCGTCGTACGAACGCCTGGCCCAGATGGCGGCGGCGCTGGGGACGGACCCGGCGGCGGGCTGACGCCGGTGGCGGGGGGCGCGCCCGGGGGCGGCCCGGCCTGCCGGTGGTCTTCGCAGCCGCATGGCCGCCTTTCGCGCCCGACGACGACGCTTTGCCCGCCGGCCGGCGGGAGCCGGTTCCCGGTTCGGCGTCGGTTCGGCTCCTACTCCTAGCGGTCGGCGGGCGCTCGCGCGGCGGACGGATCCCCTCTGGATCCGCTGACCGCCGGCCCGGCTGGCGGAGTCTTCCGGTAGGCGCTGGGTGGGCTGGGCTCGCTCAGCCCTCGCTCAGCCCTCGCCCGGCTCGGAGTCGGCGGTGTCGTCCGCCAGGGACGCGTCGAGGCGGGCGCGGGCGCCCTCCAGCCAGTGGCGGCACACCTTCGCCAGCTCCTCGCCCCGCTCCCAGAGCGCCAGCGAGTCCTCCAGCGTCGTCCCGCCCGCCTCCAGCCGGCGCACGACCTCGATCAACTCGTCCCGTGCCTGCTCGTAGCCGAGCGCGGCCTTCTCATCCGTCGTGGCCATGCGATCCATCCTCCATACGGGCCGGCGTACGAGCCGACAGGCGAACCGGCGGGTGAGCCGGCCCGGTGGAACAAGTCGAACGAGCGGAACAGTCCGGACGCGCGGCACGGGCACGGTCGGCGGCGTGCGCGATGTGGGCCATTTGAGTGGTGTCGCCCGGCCGAACGGCACCGATGAGACGGGAACCATCCGTGGCGCGGCCCACATGGGCCGAGCCCACGGCGCCTGCGGCGCCCACGGCGCCTGCGGCGCCCACGGCGCCTGCGG
>NZ_WWJY01000636.1 GCF_009865405.1 Streptomyces sp. SID3212
TCAGCCCACACCCCCGTCCCCGAGCTCGCCCGATACTTCGCTTCAGCCCGCAGCTTCGTCTCCGGGTCTGCCCGACAACGCGCTCCAGCCCACACGCCCATCCCCGGGCTCGCCCGATACTTCGCCGCCGGCCTCGCCTTCGTCCCGGTGTCTGTCCTTGCCTTCTGGTCTGGCCGCCCCGGATCCAGGCTCGGCCTACCCCTCGTCTACAGCCCCGGTTCCGGGCTCGGGCCCGACCCAGGTCCAGCCCTCAGCCTCCGCTCCAGCTCCGGCCTCGGCTCCGGCTCCAGCCTCGGCCCAACCACTGGCTCCGTTAACGTCCCTGGGCTCGGCAGATACCTCGCTCCAGCCCTCGGCCATAGCCACGATTCCGGGCCCGGCCGACGCCTCGCCGCTGTCCTCGCCCTTGCCCCTGTACCCAACTTCGGCCCCGGCCCCGTCATCGGCCCACCCCTTACCTCCGGCTCCGACCCCGACCCCGGGCCTGGCTCCGGGCTCGGGCTTGGCCTCTACCGAGCCCTCGGCCGCGGTTCCGGCTCCAGCCCCGACTCCGGACTGGCCCTCGGCCCAGCCCCCGGCCTCGCTCCCGGCCTCGCTCCCGTTCTCGGCCCCGGGCCTGGCCCCG
>NZ_WWJY01000637.1 GCF_009865405.1 Streptomyces sp. SID3212
CAGCGCGTACGCCTCGTCGATGAAGAGCACCCCGCCCCGCGCCCGGTCGAACGCCTCCTGCGTACGGATCGCCGTGGAGCCGATGTGCTCCCCGACGAGGTCCACCCGGGACACCTCGACCAGATGGCCGCGCTCCAGCACCCCCAGCGAGTGCAGGATCTCGCCGTACAGCCGCGCCACCGTCGTCTTGCCGGTGCCGGGGGAGCCGGTGAAGACGAGGTGGCGGCGTACGGACGCGGCCTTGAGCCCGGCCTCCTTGCGGCGCCGGCCCACCTCGATCATGTCGGTGAGCGCCCGGACCTCCCGCTTGACGCTCTCCAGGCCCACCAGCGTGTCCAGCTCCCCGAGGACCGCCTCGGAGGCGCGCGGCGGCGTCGCGGGCGGCTCACCGGCCGCCGGGGCGGCGGTGGGCCGCGGGGGTACG
>NZ_WWJY01000638.1 GCF_009865405.1 Streptomyces sp. SID3212
AGGCCGCGCTCTCCACGGCCCGTACGGCGGTGGACACCGCACGGGCGGCCCAGGACCGGGGCCTGCCGGAGACCGAACGTACCGTGGCCGAGGAGCGGCGCAGGGCCAGGGTGGTGTCGAGCCGGGCGCGGTTCCTCGACCCCGACGCGGGCCGGCCGAACGACGGTCCGCGACCGACCCCGGCCATTCCGACCACCCCCGTCATTCCGATCATCCCGGTCAGCTCGACCACCCCCGTCAGCGCGACCACCTCCGTCAGCCCGGCCACCCCCGTCAGCGCGACCGTCCCCGCCACCCCTGCCGGCCGGACCGCCCCGGTCCGCCCCGCCACCCCGCTCCGCCCCGCCCACCAGGACGAGACGGACGAGCTCCTCCTCTTCGCGCCGCCCGCCGGCGCGCCCCTCGCCACGTCCACCGGCCCCGCTCCC
>NZ_WWJY01000639.1 GCF_009865405.1 Streptomyces sp. SID3212
GCCGCCCTTCCGCACGCCGGACCGCCCCGGCCGCCCGCCCGCCTACCCGCAGGCTTCCGGCGCCCCCGACCCGCTCGCGCTCGACCTCCTCGCCTCGGAGGCGGCGGCCCGCGCGCACACGTTCCTGACCACCGGCCTCGACCCGGTCGGCGCGCTCACCCCCTGGCAGGACGCGGTACGGCTGGCCGCCGCGCACCCCGGCTCGGGGCTGACCGCCTCCACCCGCGCCCTCTACCGCGACCTCGGCGCGGGGACGGACCACACCCCCACCGACCTGGCCCGCGCGGTCGCGGCCTGGCGCCAGGGCGGTCTC
>NZ_WWJY01000640.1 GCF_009865405.1 Streptomyces sp. SID3212
ACTGATGTCCTCAATCGCCGGACGGGCTGGGTTGGTCGGCGTGACGGGCGGTCGGACCGGACTGGAGCAACAGGCGGTCAGGCCGGGGTCAGGCCCGGGTCGCCCGCCTCTGTCACGAAGGACGCGGCCGTTCTGACCGGGCTCCCCGGTGACGTGACCACGTCCACCGTACGGAAGTCCGCCCTGGCGCGCGTGAGGCCCAGCTCGACGTTCACGTAACCTCGCCGCCCGCTGTAGAACTTCATGTGCGGATTGGCGGCCATGAAGGTGTCCCAGTCGGCGGGCCGGTCCTGTCCGTCCTTCCCGCTCGTGACGGACGTCGCCACGATCTCCGTGCCCAGCGTGCGGGAGTCCGGGTCGTCCCAGTCCTTCTTGATGTCGTACGCGTGCCCTGTGTGCACGTCCCCCGACAGCACCATGAGGTTCGCGAGACCGGCCGCCTCGGCCCCGTCCATCAGCCGCTGCCTGGACGCCGGATAGCCGTCCCAGGAGTCCATCGACAGCTTGTGGCCGGCGGTCGGGGAGGTACGGCGCCGGGCGAAGGTGATCTGCTGCGGTACGACGTTCCAGGTGGCCGTCGAACTCTTCCAGCCGTCCAGCAGCCAGCGTTCCTGGGTCTCGCCGGTGAGGGTGCGCGAGGGGTCCTCGGACTTCGGGCCCGGCACCTGCCAGCCGTCGCCGTACGCCTGGTCGGAGCGGTACTGCCGGGTGTCCAGCACGTCGAACTGGGCGAGCCGTCCGTACTGGAGCCGCCGGTAGAGCCGCATGTCCGGGCCGGACGGCGCCTGGAGGGGACCCAGCGGCATGTTCTCCCAGTACGCGCGGTAGGCGGCGGCCCTGCGCAGCAGGAACTCCTCCGGGGAGACGGAGTTCTCGGGGATGTCGCCGGCGTAGTTGTTCTCGGTCTCGTGGTCGTCCCACGTGACGACGAACGGGTGCGCGGCGTGGGCGGCCATCAGGTCGGGGTCGGACTTGAAGAGCGCGTACCGCAGCCGGTAGTCGTCCAGGGTCACCGTCTCTCGGTTGAAGACGGCGGGCAGGGTGCGGTCGGTGTAGTCGCGGGCGCCGCCGACGGACGACACGGCGTACTCGTACAAGTAGTCGCCGAGGTGGAAGACGACGTCCAGATCCTCCTCGGCGAGGTGCCTGAACGCGGTGAAGTAGCCGTCGTGGTACGCCTGGCAGGAGACGGCGGCGAACCGGAGGCGGCTCACCGACGCGCCGGGCGCGGGGGCGGTACGGGTCCGGCCCGCCGGACTGATCCACCTACCGCTACGGAAGCGGAACCAGTACACGCGGTCGGGATCGAGGCCCCGCACGTCGACGTGCACGCTGTGGTGGAACTCCGGGTGCGCGGTCGCCTCGCCCCGCGCCACGATCCTGGCGAAACCGGCGTCGGCGGCGACCTCCCAGCCGACCGCGACGCGCTCGGAGGGCAGGCCGCTGTCGGGTACGTACGGGTCGGGCGCGAGCCTCGTCCAGAGCAGGACGCCGTCGGGGCGGGGGTCGCCGGAGGCCACGCCGAGGGTGAACGGGTCCGCCGCGACCTTCCGGGCGTCCAGCTCGGCGGCGCCCGCGACGCCGGCGAGGGGGAGGTTGACGGCGAAGGCGAGCGCGGCGGCGCCGGCGCTCGCCCCGGCGAGAAGACGGCGGCGTGGGAGGCTACCGGCCTGCGCCAGGGCCGCGAGGCGCTGCGCGGCGGCCCTGAGTTCGGGTGCGTGGCGGTGTGCGGCGGTCATATGGCCCCTCCCCTGACGGCTCCCCCGACGACGGTCCGTACCTCGCCTATCTGTACCTCAACTACGCTGCGGGCCCATGAACGCCATGCGGGAGATCAACTCCGAGCACAAGATCGCACTAGTGACGGGCGCGGGTTCGGGCATCGGGCGCGCGGTGTCGCTCGCGCTGGGCGGTGCGGGGTGGTCGCTGGTGCTGGCGGGCCGTACGGCTTCCTCGTTGACGGAGACGGCCGAGGCGGTCGCCTTGGCGGCGGGCGCCTTGGCGGCGGGCGGCGACTCTGCGGGTGGCGACTCCGTGGGCGGCGACGTGCTGGTCGTCCCCACGGACGTGACCGTCCCCGAGGAGGTGGACGCGCTCTTCGCGGCGGCGCGGGAACGGTACGGGCGGCTGGACCTGCTCTTCAACAACGCGGGCACGTTCGGGCCCGGCGGCGTGCCCGTGGACGAGCTGCCGTACTCGGCGTGGCGGAAGGTCGTGGACACGAACCTGACCGGCAGCTTCCTGTGCGCGCAGGCGGCGTTCCGCCAGATGAAGGCGCAGGATCCGCCGGGCGGCCGGATCATCAACAACGGCTCGGTCTCGGCCCACGCGCCCCGCCCGGACTCGATCGCGTACACCGCCACGAAGCACGCCGTGACCGGCCTGACGAAGTCCCTGTCCCTGGACGGCCGCGCGTACGGCATCGCGTGCGGCCAGATCGACATCGGCAACGCGACGACGGACATGACGCAACGCATGCGGAGCGGCGTGCCGCAGGCGAACGGGGAGGTGGCGGTGGAGCCGGTGATGGAGGTGGGGGACGTGGCGGGGGTGGTGGTGCATATGGCGGGGCTGCCGCTGTCGGCGAATGTGCAGTTCGCGACGGTGATGGCGACGGCGATGCCGTTGATTGGGCGGGGGTGAGGTTGCGCCCCGGTGGTGGGCGCGGGTTACTGATGTCCTCAATCGCCGGACGGGCTTGATTGTGCCGTGGTGACGGGGGGCGGGGCCTCCGGAGGTACGTATGTCCGGACTGCATGTTTTACGGCGC
>NZ_WWJY01000641.1 GCF_009865405.1 Streptomyces sp. SID3212
GTCCGGCGATTGAGGACAATCAGTAAGCGCAACCAAACGCACCGGGCTCAATCGAGCGCCCCAGCGAGATACGCGCGCAACAGCGTCCGCGTCTCCGCCACGATCCCCGCATCCCCCGCCCCATCCGTCCGGAACGCCAGCTGGAGCAGCGCGTCCGCCGCCTCCACCGCCACCAGGACCGTGCGGTGCAGGGACGCGTCGGGGCCGCGGCCCAGGTGGCTCGCGAGCAGGATGGTGAGCCGGCCCGCGACCTGCTGGTTGGCGTTCTTCGCGGCGGCCC
>NZ_WWJY01000642.1 GCF_009865405.1 Streptomyces sp. SID3212
TTGTCCTCAATCGCCGGACGGGCTTGATGGGGCCGGGCACGATCGCCGCGTGCCACTCGGTGGGCGGGTGTCCTCAAACGCCGGACGGGCTGGATGGGGCCGGCCTCTCCCAACCCGGCCGACGGTTGAGAACAGCGGCGCATCTCCCCAAGCTCGTCCGCCGGTTGAGGACACCGGCCCACCCATTCAAGCCCGTCCGGCGATTGAGGACACCCACCCACCGGGCCGCACCTTCCAAGCCCGTCCGGCGTTTGAGGACACCGGGCCGCCGGGGCGCGCCCCACCCAGCCCGTCCGGCGGTTGAGGACACCCGTCCGCCGGGGCGCACGCGGTCGCCGTGTCCGGCACGCGAGAAGCCGCCTGCCCCCGCACGGCATCGCGCTACGCCACGAAGGTCTTCGGGGTGTCCGTGCCCGTCCCCGCGCCGCCGCGTACCAGGCGGGCCGCCGTCGCCAGACGGGTCGCCGCCTCCGCCGCCACCGGGCCTCCCACCGTGAACGGGAGGCGTACGTAGCCCTCGAAGGCGCCGTCGACGCCGAAGCGGGGGCCCGAGGGGACCCGTACGCCCACCCGTTCGCCCACCTCCGCCAGGCGCGAGCCGGACAGGCCGCCCGTCCTCGCCCACAGGGTCAGGCCGCCGCGGGGCACCTCGAACTCCCAGTCCGGCAGCTGTTCCCGTACCGCCGCCACCATCGCGTCCCGGTTCCCCCGCGCCTGCCCCCGCCGGAAGGCCACCGCGTCCTCCCACTCGCCGCTGCGCATCAGCCAGTTCACGGCGAGCTGTTCCAGCACCGGCGTGCCGAGGTCCGCGTACGCCCTCGCCGACACCAGCGACCGGATGACCTCGGGCGCCGCCCGCACCCACCCGATGCTGAGCCCCGCCCAGAACGCCTTGCTCGCCGAGCCCACCGTCAGGACCGTGCTGCCCGCCGGGTCGAACGCGCAGACCGGCCTCGGCATCTCCAGGCCGTCGTCCAGCGGCAGCTCCGCCATCGTCTCGTCCACGACGAGCACCGTCCCCGCCGAACGCGCCGCGTCGACCAGCTGGCGCCGCTGGTCGTCGTCGGCCAGCGCGCCGGTCGGGTTGTGGAAGTCGGCCACGACGTACGCGATCCGGGGCGCAGCGTCCCGCATCACCTGACGCCAGCGCGGCAGGTCCCAGCCGGCCAGCCCCTCCGCCATGGCGACCGGCACCAGCCGGGCACCCGCCTGCCGCATCAGCTGGAGGATGTTCGCGTACGACGGCGACTCCACCGCGATCCGCTCCCCCTGGCCCGCGAAGAGCTGGCAGATCGCGTCGATCGCGCCCATCGCGCCCGTGGTGATCATGATCTGTTCGGGCATGGTCGGGATGCCACGCGCGGTGTACCGGTCGGCGACCGTCTGCCGCAGCGCCAGCAGCCCGGCCGGATAGCGGCCGTGCGTGTGCGCGTAGCGCGGCAGCTCCTCCAGGGCGCCCTGGACGCCCCGGGTGAGCCAGGGCTCCGGCGCGGGCAGCGCGGCCGTACCCAGGTCGATCATCGAGCCCAGCGCCTCGGGCG
>NZ_WWJY01000065.1 GCF_009865405.1 Streptomyces sp. SID3212
CGGCCGGGTGCGGCGCGCGCGGCACCCGGCCGGTGAGTACTCGCTGCTCGGTGCCGCGGCCGTCCAGGTGGGCGGTGAGCGCGGCCACGGCTCCGGCCGTGTCCACGGCGACGAAGGCCAGGCGGTACGGCAGCGCGGTGCGCCCGCGTTGCAGGGTCCTGGCCACGTCGGGGAGCCGCAGGCCGGCTCCTTCACCGGCGAGCCGGTCGCGG
>NZ_WWJY01000643.1 GCF_009865405.1 Streptomyces sp. SID3212
GCCGTCGAGATCACCGTACTGGCGGAACCGGACGCCGACCCCGACGCGCTGGCGGACGGCCTCGCCCAGGCCCGCGAGGTCGTCTTCCCCGGGGGCGCCCTGTGAGCCACGGCCTGGTGACCACGCTCCGCGCCTCCGCCGGGCGCAGGGTGGTGGGCCTGATGTGGGCCGTCCTGTGCGCGGCCGGCGCGGCGCTGATCCTGTACGACTTCTCGGGCCTCGTCCGGGTCTTCCCCGGCTCCGCCGTGCTGGCCGCGGTACTGCTGCTGCTCACCGTCCTCGTCGGGGTGGGCATCCTGGAGCAGGCGCGCCCCGTCCGGCCGCCGTCCCGCCCGTGGGCGTGGAGCGGCGTCGCCTGGGGAGGCACCGCGGCGACGGGCAGCGCCATCGTGGCCAACACCGGACTCCAGGGGGTCTGGTTCAAGACCGGCGGGATCGACTTCGGCTCGCGCTGGGGCGCGGCCCTCACGGCCCCGCTGAACGAGGAACTCCTCAAGGTGTGCGGCGTGCTGCTGATCGCGCTGGGGTCGCGGCGGCTGGTCCGCGGGCCGCTGGACGGCTTCTTCCTGGGCGCCTTCACCGGACTCGGCTTCCAGGTCGTCGAGAACTGGACCTTCGCGATGAACTCCCTCGTGATCGCCGGGGGGATCGACGAGGGCGCCGCCGTCGGCCAGTCGTTCACCACCCGGGTCGTGCTCACGGGGATCGGCTCGCACTGGGCCATGACCGCCGTGGCGGGCACCGGCGTCGGCATCCTGCTCGCCCACCGCTCCCCGCCGGCGCCCCGGCGCCACCTCGCGGCCCTCCTCTGCCTGCTGGCGGCGATGGGCATGCACTGGTTCTTCGACTCACCGTACCTCCAGTCCGTCGCGGGCATCGCGGGCAAGGCGGTCCTCAACTTCCTGGTCGCCCTCGGCTTCTACCTCACGCTGCGGCGCGGGGTACGGGACCGGGCCCGCGCCTTCCTGCTCTCCCCGGAGACCGACCTGTCCCCGGACCTGCTCACCCGGGGATCGCGGCGGCGCGCGCCGCCCTCTACCTGGACGAGGTGGAGGAACACGCGGCGGTACGCCCCGTGCCCGGCCGGGACGTCAGTCCCGGGGCGCGCTCACTACGCAGCTGAAGACCTGCTCGCCCTCCTGATGGCCGGTCACCAGGACCGACGCGAGGCCCGCGAAGTCCTCGGGCAGGACCCGGGCCTCGACGCGGCACGGGAGGTCCAGCTCCGCGTAACGGTCGAACGAGCCGGTGAAGCTGGTCAGGACGCGGTCTCCCGCGCCCAGCGTCACCAGGGTGGCCTGCCGGGCCGCTTCGAGCAGCAGCATGCCCGGTATGTGGTCGACCGGGTGGTCGAAGAGCACCGGATGGGTGGTGTCGGTGCGCAGCTGCCATACGCCGTCGTCGTCGGTCGGGGAGAGCACCACGTCGAACGTCGCGGAGCGGCCGACGTCCGGCGGTGGTACGGGTGTCCCCAGCGGGGGCCGGTGCGCCGAGGACTTCGTACCGGCGCGCTCGCCGCGCACGCGCCGGTACACGGCGGGGGAGGCGCACGCGAAGGACGCGCCCCCGGTGGCGACGATCTGGCCGTCCCGGTGGACCACGGCCTCGTAGCGCATCGAGGCCAGTTCGGCGCCCCGTCTGCGTATCTGCGAGCAGCGGACGTCGAGTTCGAGGTCCGCGGGGACGCCGGTGACCCCGAGGTGCCGCGGGTCCACGGTGAACGACAGGTCCCGCATGAGGAACTGATGCCCCAGCGGCACGCCGAACTCGGCGTGGGACAGCAGCGAACCGACCTGACGGATGGTCTCCGCCGTGAGCAGCGGGTCGTGCCGGCCGAGGACGGCGCTGTAGAAGCCGTGCAGCCGGGGCCACTGGGCCGTCACGGCGAAGTGCGTGGCGTCGACGCGGCGCCAGCCGGTGAGCAGGACCTCCGCCACCGCCGCGCGGTGCACGAACTCCTTCGGGACCGTGGTGGTCAGCGGCGGCGCCGACGGGCCGGACGGGCAGGACGGGCCGTAGAGACCGGCGGAGCCGGACGTGTCGTTCATCCGGAATGTCGTTTCGGACATGGAGCCTCCCCAAGGAGCACGGATCACGGGTGAAGGACGAGAGCGGTACAGCTCCCCCGAAGCGGGAAATATACATACCGACCGGTATAGTCGACAGGCTTCTGGGCGGCTTCCACGTAAATACTGGGTCGCCACGCCGAGTGAGCGGAAGAACACACGTGTCACTGCCGAACTGGCGTCCGCGCGTGGTTCATTCGGTCGAGTGGATCTCCAGATGTTCTCCAGCCAATCTTGAGCGGGCCTTGAGCCGGTCGCCCACCAGGAGCACCTTCAGCTGGCGGAGTTGTGTATTCCATATACAAACCGCCCCGGCGGTTTGTTAATGTCGTGCCGCAACGTGCGCGTCGCTGCCGGTCCTCCCGACACCTTGGAGATGTTGATGGTCAAGCAGGAGCGCGCCGCCCGTACCCGGCGGTCGTTGATCCTTGCCGCCGCGGAGGTCTTCGCGGAGGAAGGATTCGTGTCCGCCTCACTCACGGCGATCAGCCGTCGGGCCGGGGTGAGCAACGGGGCCCTGCACTTCCACTTCGACAGCAAGAGCGCCCTGGCCGGCGGGGTCGAGGAAGAGGCCGCGCGGCGGATGCGGCGGTTCACCGTCGTGGCGGGGGCCGACGGGCCCGCCGCTCTCCAGCTTCTGGTGGACAGCACGCACGCACTGATGTGCGGGCTCGACGACGATGTGGTCGTCCGGGCGGGATTCGAGCTGAGCGGCGACATCTCCCGCGTCGCCGGCGTCGATCTGCGGCGTGAGTGGCGCTCCTGGATCGAGACGGTACTACAGCGGGCGGCGGCTCAGGGCGCTCTGGCCGACGGGGTGTCGCTCGACGACGCGGTGAACGCGATCCTGGCTGCGACGGTCGGTTTCCAGGTACTTGGCTCAAGGGACGACAAGGACTGGATCTCTCGGCGTACGCTGACCGGGTTCTGGGAGCTGATGCTGCCGAGACTGGCGGCGCGGGACGCGCTGGACACAGTGGTGACCTGCGGCTCCCGCTGTGTGGTCGGTGCGCCCGGAATGCCGGTCGAGGAGCCCGTTTGACGGGTGGGCGCTGACCGATTCCCGCCCGTTCGGTGACGAAGGAGCGGTGGTTGGTGTACGCAGCGTTAACAAAAAACAGTCTGGACGGTTTGATATTGACAAACCGTCTGTCCTGTTTTTGAATCCATGCGCAGCAATCGCACCCCGTGAGCGGCCTCGAACGGCACTGACTTCACCTTGCAGGGATAGGGGAGACGCGTGGACATCGACGTACTGGGCGCATTGGCTGTGAGACAGAACGGGAAATCGATCACTCCGACGGCGCCCAAGCCCCGTCAGGTGCTCGCCGTCCTGGCCCTCCACGCGGACCAGGTGGTGCCGGTGGCCGCGCTGATCGAGGAACTGTGGGCGGGCGAGCCCCCGCGCAGCGCCAGGACGACCCTCCAGACGTACGTCCTCCAGTTGCGGTCCCTGATAGCGGCCGCGCTCAAGACCGAGCCGGGGGGCGGGGAGGAGCGTACCGCCAAGGACATCCTGATCACCCTCCCCGGCGGCTACCGGCTCGACACCGGCGGCGGGACCAGCGACGTCAAGGAGTTCGACCGGCTCGCCGGGCTCGGCTACCGGGCGGCCGACGCCGGCGACTACCCGCGCGCCGCACGGCAGTTGAGGGAGGCGCTCGCCCTGTGGACGGGTCCGCCCTTCGCCGACGTCCAGTGCGGGGCGCAGCTCGACATGGAGATCAAGCGCCTGGAGGAGTCGCGCCTGTGCGCGCTCGACCAGCGCATCGAGGCGGACCTGCGGCTGGGCCGGCACCGCGAACTGCTCGCCGAACTCACCGTGTTGGTCAGCCGCTACCGCACGCACGAGAACCTGCACGGCCAGTTCATGCTCGCCCTCCACCGCTCCGGCCGCCGGGGCGAGGCCCTGAGCGTCTATCAGCGGCTGCGCTCCACGCTGGTCAAGGAGTTGGGCCTGGAGCCCTCCGCGGGCGTCCGGCGGCTCCAGCGGTCGATCCTGATGGCGGGCCCCGAGGCCGCCGCGGCGGAGACCTCCCGTGAACCGCTCGTCCGGGTGAGCTGAGCACGACCCCGGCGCACGACCGCGGCGCACGGCGGCGGTAATTGTTTCCGGCGTGTAAGCGAACTGCATATGCCGAAAGGGAATTCAGGATCTTCGGCGCTGTTCGGCGGGCCGGTGGAATGGAAGGGTGCCCAGGTCGAAAGCATGGAGACGTGCTCGACAGGTACTCAAGAATTCAAGGAAAGCGATCCCTGCGCGGATAACGTCTCCGAGTCGAAGAGCGGTTGTCCGACGGAGATTCGACGACGCGGAGGGAAGCCGTGGGAATTCAGGTACGGGGGGCGGCCGGGCACCGGCCGGGAGCGACGGGGGCGACGGCCGGTCCGGTCGCCCTGATCACCGGTGCGACCCGGGGAATAGGCCTGGCCATAGCGCGGGAACTGGGGCGGCGGGGACATCGTGTCTTTGTCTGCGCGCGCACCGTGCAGCACGTCAAGCAGACGGTCGAGGATCTACGCGCGGAGGGGCTGCGCGCCGAGGGCGCGGCGGCCGACGTACGGGACCGGAGGTCGGTCGCCGCCCTGGTGGCCTCGGTGGTACGGGAGTTCGGCCCGGTGAACGTCCTGGTGAACAACGCGGGCCGGGGCGGTGGCGGCCCGCTCGCCGAGATGACCGACGACCTCTGGTACGACGTGATCGACACCAATCTCAACGGCGTCTTCCTGCTCACCCGCGAAGTGCTGCGCAGCGGCGGCCTGATGGAGGCCGGCCACGGCCGCATCATCAACATCGCCTCGGTCGCCGGGAAGCAGGGAGTCCTGCTCGGCTCCCCGTACTCCGCGTCCAAGCACGGCGTGGTCGGCTTCACCCGCTCCCTCGGCAAGGAGCTGGCGCCGGCCGGGGTCACGGTGAACGCGGTCTGCCCCGGCTATGTGGAGACCCCGATGGCCGAACAGGTCAGACAGGGGTACGCCGCCGCCTGGGACACCACCGAGGAGTTCGTCCAGGAGCAGTTCGAGGCGAAGATCCCGCTCGGCCGCTACACCACCGCCGAGGAGGTGGCGAGCCTCGTCGGCTTTCTCGCGAGCGAGGGCGCCGCGTCCGTCACCGGCCAGGCGATCAATGTCTGCGGGGGTCTGGGCAACTCCTGAGCGCGGGATGTTGGACGCACGCGTATGGAACTGAGCTTTGCGGCTATGTACCGTCTCAGCCGGGTGCACTTGACTGGAGTCATGACACAGACCACGCAGGACACCCAGGCAGACAAGAAGACGACACTCGTCATCGGCGGCACCGGCAAGACCGGCCGCAGAGTCGCCGAGCGGCTCGCCGCGCTGGATCTCCCGGTACGCATCGGTTCGCGCAACGCCGACCGGCCCTTCGTCTGGGAAGACCCCGCCACCTGGGAGGGCGCGCTGGAAGGCGTGGGAGCCGTCTACGTCACGTACTACCCCGACCTCGCCTTCCCCGGCGCGGCCGAGGCCGTCGAGGCCTTCTCCAAGTTCGCCGTCGAGCGGGGCGCCCGCCGGCTGGTGCTGCTCTCCGGGCGCGGCGAGGAGGGCGCGCAGGTCAGCGAGAACAAGCTGAAGGACTCCGGCGCCGACTGGACCATCGTGCGGTCGAGCTGGTTCAACCAGAACTTCAGCGAGAGCTTCTTCCTGGACCCCGTCCTCTCCGGTGAGCTGGCCCTGCCGACCGGTGACGCCGTCGAGCCGTTCACGGACGCCGACGACATCGCGGACGTGGTCACCGCCGCCCTGACCGACCCGAAGCACATCGGCAAGACCTACGAGCTCTCCGGGCCCCGGCTGCTGAGCTTCCAGGACGTGGCCGAGGAGCTGTCCAAGGCCACCGGGCGGGAGATCACCTACATCCCGGTCGCCCTCGACGACTACCGGGCCGTCCTGGCGGAGAACGGGCTGCCGGTCGAGTTCGCCGACCTGTTCGGCCTCATCCTCGACGGTCGCAACGCGCACGTCGTGAACGGTGTGGAGGAGGCCTTGGGCCGCAAGGCCCGTGACTTCTCCGACTACGCCAGGGACGCCGCCGCCACCGGCGTCTGGAACGTCTGACCTCGCGTCACACCGTCCCGTGGTCGCGGCCCGCACCGAGCGGGCCGCGACCACGGGCCGCGCGCACCGGCGCGCGACGACGCCCACGACGAGACGTATCGGACGAGTCGTATCAGCCACGAGGAGGCGGCCATGAGTAGTCCCATGTCGAGCGAGCACGGCCTCGGTTCCCTGCCCGGTCACTTCCACGGGTTCGCGCTGATGCACATCGCGATGCGCCGCGACGCCCGGCGGCTGCTGGCCGCCGCGCCCCTGCTGACCCGCGCCGGTCTCGGGCCGGCCGGCGCCTGGTGGCAGCAGCTGCGCGACATCATCGACTGGCACCACCGCAGCGAGGACGACGTCCTGTGGCCGGGACTGCTCGCCAGGGCCCCGCAGTTCGCCGCCGAGGCGCGGCTGCTCGGCGAGGACCACGCGGTCCTCGACCGGGCCATGGAGGCGGTCTCGGGCGTACTGCGGCCCGGTGGTGATCCGGCCGCCGTGGAGCAGGCGGCCACCCGCTTCGACTCCGTGCTGAGGGACCACCTCAAGGACGAGGAGGCGGTCTCCTTCCCCGTCTTTGCGCGGCTCTCGCCCGAGGAGTACCTCGCGGTCGAGCGGAAGGTGATCGCCAGCGCCCCGCTCAAGGTCATGACGGCGCTCCAGCCCTGGATGTTCGACGGCGCGGACAAGCGGTCGGTGGCGCAGGTCGCCGCGACCATCCCGCCGCCCGTCCGGGTCATCGGAAACACCGTGCTGCGCCGGCGCTACGAACGTACCCTCACCGGGGTCACCCGCCCGTCCTGAGAGGAAGCCCGATGTACTCCGTTCCCCCCGAGGTCCCCGGCGTACCGGCGGCCGTACGCCCCCGTGACCTGGCGACCCGCCCCGTGCTCGTCGCCGCGACCATCGGCACCGGACTGATGGCGGGGCTCTACCTCGCCTTCGACGTGTCGGTCATGCCGCGCCTCGCCCGGCGGGACGACGAGGCGTACGTGACCGCGATGCGGCGGATCAACGGGGTCCTCGACAACAGCGGGCTCTTCGGGCTGCTGTTCCTCGGGGTGTTCCTCGCCACGGGGCTCGCCGCGGTCCTCCAGCGGCGCCGGGAGCGGCCGGAGGCGGCGCGCTGGACCGGCGTGGCCACCGCCCTCTACGCGCTCTCGGTGGCCGTCACCGTCTGCGTGAACCTGCCGCTCAACAGGCGCCTGGCGCGGGCCGGTTCACCCACGGGCGCCGACCTCGCGGCCGTACGGAAGGCGTTCGACCTGC
>NZ_WWJY01000644.1 GCF_009865405.1 Streptomyces sp. SID3212
CCGCCGCTCCCCGACGCGTGCGCCCCGCCGCCGAGACCCGCCGCGAAGGCGCTCAGGACCGTGACGGCCTCGGCCTGGCTGGGCTGCTTCGGGTCGGGCACGTAGGTGTCGAAACGTACGGAGTCGAAGCGCGGCGGCGGCACCATCTCCGCGACCAGCCGGTCGGCGGGGACGCGCGGTTCACGGGCGCACAGGGACAGCGGGACCACGTCGGACGCGGGACGGCGTCCGGACGGGGGAGGGGAGGTCGACACAGAGGCCAAGTCTAGTGCGGAGGCCGGAGAGAGGTGGTCGCGGCCGTCGGTCCTGACCGCCGTCCCCGACATGACCCAGAACCTCGACTTCGCGCCGGCCGCCGTACCGCTGAGCACGGTGCGCTTCAGGAACGTCGACTGCGGCAAGTGTCTGCTGCCGTACCACTCCAGTCTCAACAACGGAGCGAACGTCGTCCAGTGGGACCGCGACTCCACCGATCCCGCCCACTCCTGGGTCGGTAGCGGGACCTGAGCCAGGCCCCACTTCGCGGATACGCCCTGGTCGTTCGCGAGTCGTCTCACGGTCTGGAACCGAGCACCGCGCGGATCCGTTCCGCGGTTCCGCGCGGGCGGAAGAGGTAGCCGTTGTGGCCGCCGGGGAACGTCTCCAGGGGCGTTCCCAGTTCGCCCGCGAGCATCGCGGCGCACGTGTGCGGCCAGACGTGGCCCGAGTTCTCACCGGCGGCGGGCACGACGCGGGCGGGTGATCCCTTGAGCGCGGTCATGTCGAGTACGTGAGCCCTGATGGCCGGCAGGTCGTGCGTCAGGTGGACCTCCGCGCTCCGCAGGTGGCCGGGCCCCGGAGCGCGGGCCGGGACGTCCGGCTCGCAGTCGGCGGGGTCGATGTCGATGTCGGCCGCGAACCTGCGCATCGCGGGGGCCGCGCCCCGCGCCCTGAAGATCTCCTCGACGGTGAGGAGCTGCCCGAGGGCGCGGGCGCGCGCGGGTTCCGGCAGCAGTCGTGTGACGGGCGGTTCGTGCGCGACGACCGCCGCGACCTGCCCGGGATGCCCGACGGTCAACTCCAGCGAGATCAGGGCGCCGAGGCTGGTGCCGTAGACGAGTGCGGGTTCCGGGGTGAGGGCGGCGAGCAGGCGGGATACGTCGTCGGCGTGTGTGGCGAGCGTCGTCGCGGGGGCGTCGGTGGTGCTCCCCCACAGGCCGCGCCGGTCGTAGGTCAGGACGGTGTACCGGTCGGCGAGGTGGCGCGCCAGCGGTTCGTTCGCGTCGACACCGTGGTGGCCCCCGGCGACGAGCAGGAGCAAGGGGCCCTCGCCGCGGACGGCGTAGCGCAGTCGCGCGCCCGGTATTTCCAGTACGGATTCCCTCATGGTGTGACCACCGATCATGATGCGACCACCGATCTTCTCGTCGGGCAGGCGGGGGACGGACATGCGCCGATCGTGCCGCCGCCGCCCGCACCGCGGAAGCGGAGCGCCTGCCCTAGGACCGGCGGTCCCAGGATGGGCGGCGACGGCACGGATATCCTGGGAAGGACATGGAACCGAATCGTCTCGAGCTCGCCGATTTCCTGCGCGTGTCGCGAGAGCGGCTGACGCCGCGTGACGTCGGGCTCGTCGAAGGGCCGCGGCGGCGGACCCCGGGTCTTCGGCGCGAGGAGGTGGCGATCCTCGCGAGCATGTCCGCCGACTACTACATGCGGCTCGAACAGGCCCGCGGCCCCCGGCCTTCGACCGAGGTACTCTCCGCGCTGACGGGCGCGCTGCGGCTGACCGAGGACGAGCGGGACCATCTGTACCTGCTCGCCGGGCACCGCCCGCCGGAGAGCGCGCGGGCCGGGGAGTACCTGCGGCCGGGCCTGCGGTACCTCCTCGACCGCCTGGACGGTGTGCCCGTGCAGGTGGTGAGCGATCTGGGCGATCTGCTTGCGCAGAACGACCTGGCGCTGGCGCTGTTCGGGTGCGTGTGCACGGTCGCCGCGGAGGACCGCAACATCGTGCTGAGGTGGTTCACCGACCCCGGCGCCCGCGGTCACTTCGCCGTCGAGGAACACGAGGAGCAGGCCCGGCAGTTGGTCGCCGACCTGCGGGCCGCGACGACCCGTCGCGGCAACGACGCGGCGTCCCGGTCGCTGGTGTCGCGGCTCCGGGCCGCGAGCCCGGAATTCGCGGTGCTGTGGGACAGGCACGAGGTCGCCGTGCGCAGGTCGCACCCGTACCGGCTCGTCCATCCCGACCTCGGCAGGATCGACCTGGACTGCGAGGTGCTGGCGACGCCCGCGGCGGACCAGCGCCTGCGGATCTTCACGCCTCCGCCGGGTGGCACCACCGTGCTGGACGAGTTGCGCGTGCTCGGCCCGCGGCACCGCCACGACACCACGGGGCGGGCGTGACCGGGCCGTGAGCCCCGGGCCGCCCGCCCCGGTCGGGGACCCCGTTCCCGCGCGTGGTGCGGCTGCCCGCCCCCCGGTTTACGAGGCCTGGTGGACCCGCTCGGCGATGCCCTTGGTGATGGTCACCTCGACGTTCAGGTTGCCGTTCTTCGCAGCGGCGTCCAGGTCGTCCGGGGTGCACTTCTCCGCTTCCGGGGTCTCGGGATCTCCGCAGATGTCGCCGCCGACGATCTCGGTGTCCACGGCGACCCAGAAGGCACGTTCCCCGACCAGCAACTTGCCCGGCGCCAGGTAGGTCAGTACGCCACTGAACGTGCCGTCGGCACCAGGGGCATCGGGATTGTCGACAGGACCGTTGTCGGTACCACTGCCGGCGGCGGCATTGGCGTCGTCGCTCGCGTCGTCGCCCGCGTCGGCGGTCGGGGTGGGGTCGGCAGCCTCACCCGTGCCCGGGTCGGCGCCGTCACCCGTGCTGGGACTGGAGCTGGAGCTGCTCGCGGAACC
This sequence comes from Streptomyces sp. SID3212, assembly GCF_009865405.1. Taxonomy (GTDB): domain Bacteria; phylum Actinomycetota; class Actinomycetes; order Streptomycetales; family Streptomycetaceae; genus Streptomyces. The sequence goes on from NZ_WWJY01000644.1 coordinate 2,893, forward strand.
GTCGGCGACGGAATCGGAGTTGCACGCCGTGAGGAAGAGGCCGGTGGCGGTCACCAAGGCCAGAGCGGCGAGCGTGCGGGTGCGGATACGCGTACGGGTACGACCGAGTCGCATGTGGGTGCCCTTTCGGCGTTGTTCTTTGTGGATCTCGGAGGAGGCCACTCCGCCATCGCCGGGGAGGGGGCCGAGACGCGCACGCTACGCCGTCACCCCGCCCGCACCTGCCCTTTTGTACGTACGGACGCGGTACTTGGCCTTCCTTGCCACGACAGCCGCGCGCCGACGCGGCGGTGCCCGCGCAACGTGCCCGGTTCGACGCAAGGGGTAACGGCAGCCGTCCGGTGTGGTGCCGGGGAGGGTACGGGGGCCGTGCCAGACTGCTCGGCATGCGACGCCTGTTCCCTGTGACCGATCAGACACGTACGGACGCCGAGTCGGAGTGGACGCTCGACGCGCTGGCCGACCTCTACGCCTACCCGGTCGCCCATCCGGTCGCGGACGCCGGTGGGGACGTGGACGGGGACGTGGGCGCGGACGCCCGTGTGTGGCTGCGGGCCAACATGGTGTCCACCCTCGACGGCGCCGCCCAGCACGACGGCCTCTCGCAGGCGCTCTCCTCCGACGCGGACATGCGGATCTTCGGCACGCTGCGGGCGCTCGCGGACGCCGTGGTGGTCGGTGCGGAAACGGTTCGGCAGGAGGGGTACCGGCCGGCCCGCGCCCGGGAGGCCTTCGCCGCACGGCGCGCCGCCGCCGGCCAGAGCCCCGCCCCCGTCATCGCCGTGGTCACCGCGAGCCTGGACCTGGACTTCTCGCTGCCCCTCTTCACCGAGCCGCTCGTACCGACGCTGGTGCTCACCGGCGCCGCCGCGCCCGCCGACCGGATCCTGGCCGCGCGGAAGGCCGGTGCCGAGGTGCTGATCGCGGGCGACGGGGCGGGCGTGGACCCTGTCAGGGCCGTACGGACGCTGGCCGGACGCGGTCTCCGGCGGCTGCTCGCGGAGGGCGGACCACGGCTGCTCGGGCAGTTCGTCACGGCCGGTGTGCTGGACGAACTCTGCCTGACCCTGTCTCCGACGCTCACTTCCGGGTACGCGCAGCGCATCACGGGTGGACCCGCCCTCGCCGTACCGGAACGGTTCGCCCTGGCCTCGCTCCTGGAGGAGGACGGATTCCTGTTCAGCCGTTACCGCCGCGCCTGACGGCCGGACCGCTCGCCACCGGGCCCGACCGTCGCCGGAATTTGTCGTTCCGGTTAGCTTCCGCTGGGCAGACTTACTCTCGCAGTACCCGTGTCCGCACGGGGAAGGATGGTTTCCGCAGTGGGCCGATACGGGCCCAGGAATGGGCCGGACGGGCCCATGAAGACGAAGGGCGTCTGACGTGTTCACAAGCGTATTGATGATCGAGAAGCCCCTGACGCCCGAGGACGTGGAATTTGTCACCACACTCCACGGTGACGAGGCCACCGCGTTCGTCGTGCTCATGCAGCCCCGCGGTGACCAGGCGGACGTGCTGCTGCGCGCCATCGACGACGTCGCCGTGGGGGAGCTGCGGGAAGCCACCCAGGAGGGCGAGGAACCGGAGGGCGAGGAGGCGCGGCTGCCGGCCGAGAAGGCACTGGCCCACTCGCTGGCGGCGCTGCGCGCGCACGGCTCCGAGGCCAAGGGCGAGGTCATCGCGGAACACCCGCTCGACAGACTCAAGGCCGTCGTCGACGAGTCGGGGGCGGACGAAGTGATCGTCATGACCGAGCCGCACTACGTGGAGGAGTTCTTCCACCGCGACTGGGCGTCCAGGGCGCGCCACAAGGTCGGCGTACCGGTGCTCAAACTCTTCGCGCACAGCGAATAGGCTGGGCGGCACACAGCGTGCTGAGACAGCGCGCTGTCGGAGCGCGCCGGCACGGCGCGCGAGGCAACGTGTGACACGCCCCGCCAGCACCTTGGGAGATCTACAGATGGCACCGGCACCCGGCATCCCCACCGCCCTGGAACGGCCGCACTTCATCGGCATCGGCGGCGCCGGAATGTCGGGAATCGCCAAGATCCTCGCCGCGCGCGGGGCCAAGGTCGCGGGCAGTGACGCGAAGGAGTCGGAGACCGCCCAGGCGCTGCGGGCGCTGGGGGCCACCGTGCACATCGGGCACGCGGCGGCGCATCTCGCCGACGACGCCTCGTGCGTGGTCGTCTCCAGCGCCATCCGCGCCGACAACCCCGAGCTGGTGCGCGCGGGCGAGCTGGGCGTGCCCGTCATGCACCGCTCGGACGCGCTCGCCTCGCTGATGGGCGGGCTGCGGCCGATCGCCGTCGCGGGTACCCACGGCAAGACCACCACGACCTCCATGCTGGCCGTCGCCCTCACCGAGCTGGGCCTCGACCCGTCGTACGCGATCGGCGGCGACCTCGAAGGCCCCGGTACGAACGCCCGGCACGGCGAGGGCGAGATCTTCGTTGCCGAGGCGGACGAAAGCGACCGCAGCTTCCAGAAGTACGACCCCGAGGTCGCGATCGTCCTCAACGTCGAGCTGGACCACCACGCGAACTACGCGTCGATGGACGAGATCTACGAGTCCTTCGAGACCTTCGCCGGCAAGATCGTGCCGGGCGGCACGCTGGTGATCTCGGCCGACCAGGCGGGCGCCGTGGAGCTGGCCTCGCGGGTACGGGACCTCTCCACGCTCAAGGTCGTCACCTACGGTGAGGCCGCGACCGCGGACGTACGGGTCCACAAGATCACCGCGCGCGGGCTGACCAGCGAGGTGACCGTCGTGCTCGACGGCCGCTTCCTGACCTTCGCGGTGTCGGTCCCTGGCCGCCACTACGCCCTCAACGCGGTCGCCGCGCTGGCCGCGGGGGTCGCGCTGGGCATCCCCGCCCACAACCTGGCCTCGGCGATCGGCACGTACACCGGCGTCAAGCGCCGCCTCCAGCTCAAGGGCGAGGCCGCCGGAGTCCAGGTCGTCGACTCGTACGCGCACCACCCCACCGAGATGACCGCCGACCTGGAGGCGATGCGCGACGCGGCCCCCACGGGCTCCCGCCTGCTGGTCGTCTTCCAGCCGCACCTCTTCTCCCGTACGCAGGAGCTCGGCACGGAGATGGGCCAGGCCCTCGCGCTGGCCGACTCCTCGGTCGTCCTGGACATCTACCCGGCCCGCGAGGACCCGGTCCCCGGCATCACCAGCGCACTGGTGATCGACGCCGCGACGGCCGCGGGAGCCCAGGTCACAGCCGTGCACGACAAGGACGCGGTGCCCGATCTCGTCGCGGGAATGGCGGGACCCGGTGATCTCGTTCTCACCATGGGCGCGGGTGACGTCACGGACCTCGGTCCGCTGATCCTGGCCCGCCTGTCCGCGTAGGTCCGCCCACAGCGGAGACCTGTCCGATCGAGGCTGCGGCCGAGACGGTCCGACCGAGGGAGAGTGTGCGCAATGGCGTACGACATCGAGAAGCCGGACGAGCAGTGGCGCGCGGAGCTGTCCCCCGCGGAGTACAAGGTGCTCCGCAAGGCCGGCACCGAGCCCGCTTTTGTCGGCGAGTACACGGACACGAAGACGACCGGCGTCTACTCGTGTCGCGCCTGTAGCGCCGAGCTGTTCCGCTCCGACACGAAGTTCGAGTCGCACTGCGGCTGGCCGTCCTTCTACGACCCGAAGGACAGCGACGCGGTCGAGCTGATCGAGGACCGCTCCATGGGCATGACGCGGGTCGAGGTGCGCTGCGCGCGCTGCGGCTCGCACCTGGGGCACGTCTTCGAGGGCGAGGGCTACGGGACGCCGACGGACCAGCGCTACTGCATCAACAGCATCTCGCTGCGGCTGACGCCCGACGAGAGCTGAGGCTGAGAAGCCGGGCGGGCCGAATTCCGGGCCGCCCGGCTTTCCAGTTGCTGATGTTGGTGGTGGTGGCGTTGGCGTTGGTTCTGGTGCGGTTGCCGGGTCAGCCCGTACGTCGCCTGAGGGCCAGGCCCAGCCTGCCGAGGGCTCCCGGCCGGTTCCAGGCCCGGAACTCCTCGGTGTGATGCTGTCCCGCCCGGCCGAAACTCTCCTCCACGGCCGCGAGATCCCCGGCGGGCAGGGACCGTACGACGGGTCGCAGCACCTTGTCGAGCAGGGCGGTACGGGTCCGGTCCCAGGCCGGGTTCGCCCCTGGGAACGAACTCCACGCGATGAAGCAGTCGGCCGTGTACGCCGGTACGGTACGCAGCCGCTCGCGCGTCGTGTCCTCGCGGGCGGCCCGGTCGTACGCGGCGAGGACATCCGCGTCGCCGCCGTGGATCAGGTCGTACAACTCGCCGTTCGGCCGCTCCTCGGAGAGGAGTTGGCGGGCGAGGGCGCTCAACGTCTGTTCCAGGACGCCTTGTTCGACCGGCTCGGCGTCGGCGCGCAGCAGACGCGCCCGCACGATCCAGCCGGTGTGGGCCCGTCCGGCCCGGAGGGCCCCGGCGAACTCCAGGAGCAACAGGGCCGAGCGCACCCGTGGTTCCAGCTTCTCGGGGAAACTGCGCAGCAGGTCGTGTGCGAGGTCGGGGGCGTCTGGATCGTCCCCGGGGCCGCCGAGCGCGGCGGCGACGAGGGTGGTCCACGTGCCCGCCGAGCGGTGGGCGTCGGAACCGGTCTCGCCGAGCATCCGCCGCGCCTCGCCCGCCGTGGGCGTACCGTCCGCCCACACCAGCCGTACGGCCGTGCGCAGGACGAGCGGTTCGGCGAACGGCGAGACACCGGCGGCCCGAAGGACACCCGCGAGGTCGGCGACACGGTCCTGTTCGCCGCCGCTCTCGGTCAGCCCGGTCACGGACCACGGGGCGGGCGCCTCGGCGCACATCCGCAGATGCGGCAGTGACTGAACTCCCTGGAGGGAGAGGGTGGTTCGGTTCAGCAGCCGGGTGGCGGCGGACGGATCGGCGGCGGCGAGCCGGTCCAGGGCGCTCAACAGCGCGACGCGCAGCTCGAAGTGGTCCTCCAGCGCGGTCTGTACGGCGGGGGTGTACGCGCTCTCCGGTTCGGCGAGCAGCGCGGCGGCGAGCCGGTCGGCGAGGTCGGGCAGCAGCTCCGTACAGTCCACCCCGAGGATGCCCGCGATGCGGAGCAGGATGACGGGGCGTGAGGTGTCCGGGCCGGTCCCGGAGAGGTCGGCGGAGATGCCGGCGCGCAGTTCGAAGGCCAGCTCGACGCCTAGCCGCTGTTTGAACTCCGGGGAGAGGGAACGGAGTTGTAGCTCGGGGAGGGCCGGGAGTTCGCGGGGTGCGGAGTCGGGGGCGGGGGTGGGGTCGGAGTGGTGGTTGGCTTCTGTGTCGGCGGTGGCGGTGGCGCGGACTGCCTCGGTCAGGACCAGCGCGGCGAGGGGCGCGGTCACGGTGTCCGGCGAGCGGCCCGCGAGGGCGGCGAAGAGGTCGGCGAGGGCCTGGGTCTCGGCTGTTGTACGGCCTGTCCCGTTCGGCGCACACAGTGCGCCGACGAGCATCCGTATCTGCTCGTCGTCCAGGGCGCGCGCGTGATTCCGCGCCCAATCGGCAGCTTCGGCACGGGCGTTGGACCCCGGGTCGATGTTGGCGCGCAGGGCGACGGCGGCCAGGGCGCCCGGGTGGAACCGGCCTCCGGGCAGGGCGGCGGCCTCCTTGAACAGCTCGGGCATTCCGGCCAGCCACAGGCGCGCGGCGGTCTCGGCCCAGCTGTCGCGCGAGCCGTTCGCGTCCTCATGGGCCCCCTCGGTGCAGTCGAGTACACGGAAGCGGTGGGGCAGTTCGGCGAGACCCCGCGCGTCGGCGGGCAGGACACCGAGGATTCGCTGCCGGGCGTCATGGGGGCGGCGGGTGTACGTGGTAAAGGTCAGCCGGGAGGCGCTGGCGGCGGGCAGGACGTGGCCGGCCAGCGCGATCCACTGTGCGACGTCGGCGCTGCGGCGCTCTACCAACACGATCTGTTGCGTTGAGTCGCTCTCCTGGTCCTCCTTGTCCTCGGCGACGGCGCGCAGCCCGGCGAAGAACCCTGCCAGCCAGGGCGTGCGGGAGGCGGCGAAGCCGATGAGTCCTTCACGGTAGAAGAGACCCGAGGCGGGCAGGGAGTCCAGCGGATCCGGCACACCACTCTCCGGTGTGGTGGCGGCCCAGTGCGGCGAGTTCCAGGCGGTGATGGGCAGTGCGCCGTCGGGCAGCCCCTCGCCGGGCGGCAGGAGCACGGCATGGGTGTGGAAGGCGCTTCTGCGCCCACCGGGTTCGGCTCCGACGCAGACGGCACGGGCCAGCAGCCGGCCGCCGTCGGAGAGCGCGCTGTGGCTGAACGCCTGCGGGAAGTCGGCGAGTTCGGCGTCCGTGGGGCGGGCGGGGGCGTCCTGCGGAGGCTCGTACCCGAGCAGTCGCCCGGCCTCTTCGAGAAGCCCCCGGCCGATCCCGTCGGTGACGGCCGCGAACCGGACGCCCGAACCACCGGATTCCGCCGGAACGGAGGTGTAGTGCAGCTGTGCCAGGCTCATGCGCCGGCTCTCCTGTGTCTGCTGTGCGTGCGCGTGCTGTGTGCTCGCCAATGTCTACTTCAATTCGCGGCGGGAGGAGAGCGCTACGGGGAGAAGACCCCGGCTGAGGGTTGGGCGGGGGTTGGTGTCCGGGGTCCTGTGTTCGGCGGGGGTCTTAACCGCAGATATCTGGGCTGGTGTGGGTGCGGGGCTGAGCGAGGCACACGTGGCGGGTGGTCTGTCGGCGCGACCGCCGTTGTGGCCGGCTTTCTGTGGTTGCGGTCAGAAACCCCTTGGTCGTGGGGGGCGGGCGGTGTGAGGTGAGGGCTTGTTGCGTGTGGGATGAGCGGCTTCGCGCGTTCTGGCGGTTCACGCGGGCTGGAGCAGGTCCCAGCGGTTGCCGTACAGGTCCTCGAAGACCGCTACCGAGCCGTACGGTTCGTGGCGGGGTTCCTCCAGGAAGTGGACGCCGGACGCCAGCATCTTTGTGTGGTCGCGTGCGAAGTCCTCCGTGTGGAGGAAGAAGCCGACCCGGCCGCCGGTCTGCGCGCCGACGCTCGCGCGCTGTGTGTCGTCGGCCGCGCGGGCCAGGAGGAGGGAGGCCGCGCCCGCTCCCGCGCCGGCCGGGCGGACCACGACCCAGCGGGAGCCGTCGCCCCTGTCGGTGTCCTCGACCAGCTCGAAGCCGAGTTTGTCCGTGTAGAAGGCGAGGGCCTCGTCGTAGTCGGCGACGACCAGGGTGACCAGGGCGATGTGTGACATGCGTGGGTACGTTATACGTATGATGCGGGCTCGGCAAGGGTGGGAGAATGCCCCCATGGACGTGCCCGCCCTTACTGCCCGCGCCCGCCGCCTCGCCGTCCCCGGCCACCGGCGCCTCCTCGGGATCGCCGGGCCGCCCGGCGTCGGCAAGTCCACCCTCGCCGCCCTCCTGGTCGAGCGCCTGGGCGGGCTCGCCGTGCTCGTCCCCATGGACGGCTTCCACCTGGCGGGGGCGGAACTGGAGCGCCTCGGCCGCGCGGACCGCAAGGGCGCCCCCGACACCTTCGATGCCACCGGTTACGCGGCCCTGCTCGCCCGGCTGCGTACCCCGGAACCCGGCGCCGTCGTGTACGCGCCCGCCTTCGACCGGTCCCTGGAGGAGCCGGTCGCGGGGAGCCTCCCCGTACCGCCGGAGACTCCGCTCGTCGTCACCGAGGGCAACTATCTGCTGCACGACGAAGGCCCGTGGGCGGCGGTCCGCCCCCTTCTGGACGAGGTGTGGTTCCTGGACCTGGACCCTGAGGTGCGCGTACGACGGCTGGTGGAGCGGCATGTCCGCTTCGGCAAGGAGCGCGGGTACGCGGAGCGCTGGGTCAGGGACTCCGACGAGGCCAACGCGCGTCTGGTGGCGCGGGGCCGGGGGCGCGCGGATCTGGTCGTCGGTCTGGGGGACGACTAGGGGCCGTCCTCGGAGTTCGGCCGGACAGGGCCTAGGCTCGTAGTTTGGACGATCGCCGGAAGGCCGATGATCTGCGGGACGGCGATCCCGCCCGGCGGCGGGCGGTACGGCGGTCATGGCGGTCATGCCGGGCATGGCCGACACGGGTGGAGGCGATGGTGTGGGGTTCTTCCGACGAGGGCCTAGGCGTGACGGACGGGACACGCCGCGCGACCCGGCGTTCTCCTTCTTCTCGGTCGACGAAGGGGCGCTGTTCCGTGGCCAGGTGCGTGAGGCCTTCGCGGAGCACGGCCTGGAGGTCACGGTCTATGTGGACGTGGTGACGGACAGTTCCGGCCGTCAGTTCGGCCTCGGCAACCTCGCCGCCGTGTGCCACAACGACGACCGGGGCCCGCGTGTCTGGGGCGAACTGGCCCGCCAGCACGCCGGGATGGTCCTCCGTACGATGGACGGCCCCTCCGCCCTCGACACCCTGCCGCCCGACCAGATCCGCGCCCAGCTCTACCCCCGGGTCATCAGCGCCGAGGGCCTGGACCCGCAGACGTTCGCCTACGCGCGTTCCGTCGCCCCCGGGCTGTACGAGGTGCTGGCCCTGGACCTGCCCGAGAGCGTCATGATGCTCACGGACGAGGCGCTGGAGCCGCTGGGGGAGGTCGCGCGGCTGCGGGAGCGGGCGCTGCGCAATCTGCGCGAGCTGCCGGTGGAGAAGCGCGAGACGGTCAAGGACGCGGACGGGATGCGCTTCGAGGTGGTCCTCGGCGACTCGTTCTACACGGCCAGCCGCGTCCTCGCGCTGGACTCGGTCGTCCAGCGGGTCACCGGCCGGCAGATCGGCCTGGACGGCGCGCTGGTCGCGATGCCCTTCCGTCACCAGCTCGCCTTCCACGTCATCCGCGACGCCACGATGATCCCGACGCTCAACGCGATGGCGTCGTTCGCCGCGTCGGGGTTCGAGGACACGCCGGGTGCGATCAGCCCGTACGTCTACTGGTGGCGCGGCGGCACGCTCACGCAGCTCAGCGAGGAGGACGAGGACGGCGAGGGCCTGCGGATCGTCGTGGGCGACGATTTCGAGGCGTTGTTGGAGCGGTTGGTGGCGCAGGACCCGCCGGGCTGATCCCCGCTGACCGGCCGGGGGCCTGCCCCGGGTGGCGCAGGCTGCCTGCCGGCCGCCATGGTCGCGGGGGCCGGCTGCCGGCCGCCGGGGTCGTGGCGGCTACTCGCCGGCCGGGAAGTCCGTCGACGTGGCCACGTCCTGCTGTGCCTCCAGGGCGGCCAGGCGGTCGGTGAGGGACGTGCGGATGATGCCGAAGGAATCCGTGCCCAGCGCGATACGCAAGGGGGCCGGGTTCTGGTCCGTGCTGGCGATGATGACCGAGGCCATCCTGGCCGGGTCGCCGGGCGGCAGGGCCGTACCGCTTTCGAGCATGGCGCGGACCGCGGCGACGAGGGTGTCGGCGTAGGCGTCCAGCGCCGGGCCCAGCTGGGCGGAGCCGTAACGGAACTGGGTGCGGGCACCGCCGGGCTCGATGATCGTCACTCCGATGCCGAAGCCGGCGACCTCGTGTGCGACGGCCTCGGTGAAGCCTTCGACGGCCCATTTGGTGGCGTGGTACATCGAGGCGCCCGGGAACGCGGCCTGGCCGCCGAAGGTCGAGATCTGGATGATCCGGCCCCCCTGCTGGGCGCGCAGGTGCGGCAGTGCCGCGCGGGTGACGTGGATGGAGCCCGTCAGGTTGGTGGCGATGATGTGGTCGATCTGGGCGTCGGTGAGCTCCTCGGCCGCGCCGAACAGACCGTATCCGGCGTTGTTGACCACGACATCGACCGTGCCCAGCTCGGCGAACGCCTTGTCGACGACGGTCTTGATCTCCGCTGTGTCGGTCACGTCCAGGTGGGCGACCAAGAAACGGTCTCCGTATGTGTCCTTCAGGTCCGCGACGGCGTCGAGCTTGCGCACGGTACCCGCGACACGATCGCCGCGCCGCAGGAGCTGCTCGGTCATCTCACGGCCGAAGCCGCTGTTGACACCGGTGATGAACCACGTACGCGCAGTCATGGGAATCCTCTTCTCGGGTGAACCGGGTGGCATTCCGCCGCCCCGGGAAGAGTCTTCGCCGCGCGGGGACGGGTAGCGATTCCCCTGTGGAGACCCCTCCCCAGCAGGGACACCCAAGCCGTGGGGAATCGGCTTTACGGTGGATTCATGACCGGAAACCAGATCGGCGACTTCCTCCGGGCCCGGCGCGATCAGGTCCGCCCCGAGCAGGTGGGGCTGCGCGACAGCGGGCGCCGCCGCGTGCCCGGTCTGCGCAGGGACGAGCTGGCGATGCTCGCGGGGATCAGTACGGAGTACTACACCCGGCTCGAACAGGGCCGGGACCAGAATCCGTCCGCCCAGGTCCTGGACGCGGTGGCCCGGGCCCTGAACCTGGACGACGACGCCCGTACCCATCTGCACCAGCTCGCCACGCCGGCCCCGGTGAGGCCGCGCGTGCCGCGCCGCCCCGAACGGGTACGCCCGAGCATGCTCCAGCTCATCGATTCCTGGCAGGGGACCCCCGCCTTCGTACAGGGCCCCCACCTGGACATCATGGCTTCCAACGCCATTGCCCGGGCGCTGTCGCCCGTCTTCACCCCTGGTACGAACCTGTTGAGGGCCACGATCCTCGACCCCGCCATGCACGCACTCATACCGGACTGGGAAGTCAAGGTGGAGACCCTCATCGCGGGCCTGCGGTCCACGGTCGGACCCGAGGTCGAGGACCCGCGCCTGATGGCACTGGTCGGTGAACTCGCGGTGAAGAGCCCCGCGTTCGCCCGCATCTGGTCCCGGCACGACGTCCGCCCGCTGTCGGGCGGAGGCACCCACCACATGCGTCACCCGGCGGTCGGCGAACTCGAACTCGCCTACGACAAGTTCGCGGTCAACGGCACCGACGGACTCACTCTCGTCATCTATCACGCCGAACCCGGCAGCAGTACGGAACAGTCCCTGGCGCTGCTCTCCACGCTGGCCGCGGACATCACGCCCGACCGGCAACCCCGGAACGGGGAACGTTCCACCAGGAACTGACGACCCGCCGTACCTGTGCCGTCCAGGCGGCCGGTGCGTGAATTCTCAAGCGCTTTACCGCTCGGTGTGTTTCGTGAGCATGTCATGTGTGCAAGATCAACTCGGCACGCACCACGTGTCTCAGAACATGACTCCACCCCCACGGTTCCGGAGTCGAGCGAGAGGTAGTGATTGGCATGCGCATGTTGAGATTCACTCGTGGCGGAAGAACCGGCCCCGCCCGTACGGTCCGCCGCGTCGCGGGCGTGCTCGTGTCCCTGCTGGTGGTGTGCGGGCCGGCCGTCGCCAGCACCGCGCCGGCCGCGGCGGCGCCCACGAAGGCGGGCTCAGCATCTGGTACGGCGGTCGCCGCCGCGACCTGCTGGGCCACGCACTACGGCGCGGAGATACCCCCCGGCTCGTTCACCGCGAGCGGCGAGATCTTCGACATGAACGCACTGACGGCCGCCACGTCGCTGACCCTCGACCCCCAGCTGCCCTTCGGCACGATGGTCAAGGTCACCAACGTCGCCAACAACGCCTCCGTGACGGTCCGGATCAACGACCGGGGTTCGTTCGCGTCCACGGCCGGGGCGCCCTTCTGCATCGACCTGTCGGACGGCGCGTTCCGGAGGATCGGCGCGATCTCGCCCGACCCGGGGCACTTCAACGTGACCCTGGAGGTGCTGTCCGGGGGTGGCGGTGGCGGGACCCCCACGGGGGCGACAGGACCGATCCGAGGCTTCGGCGGCAAGTGCGTGGACGTCAACGCGGCGAGTACGGCGGACGGCACCGCCGTACAGCTCTACGACTGCAACGGCACCACCGCCCAGAACTGGACCGTCGCGACGGACGGCACCCTGCGCGCGCTCGGGAAGTGCCTGGACGTCTCGGCGGGCTCCACGGCGAACGGCGCCCAGGTCCAGCTGTGGACCTGCAACGGCAGCGGCGCGCAGAAGTGGCAGCGGCAGGGGAACGGCCAGGTGGTGAACCCCCAGTCCGGCAAGTGCCTGGACGCGACGGGCAACAGCTCGGCGAACCTGACCCGCCTCCAGATCTGGGACTGCTTCGGCGCGCCGAACCAGCAGTGGACGCTGCCGAGCTGACACACGACCGAGCGGCCGCCACGGTGCCCCCCTGGGGGCCTCAGACGTTTGCGCCGGGTGGGCCCCGGGCGGTCGGCCTCGCACGGTGCTCGGGGCGGCCTGGGCGGTTGCCCCAGGATGTCCTGAGCAGGCCGGCCCTGGAGGTTGCCCCGGGTACCGCTGAGCGGTAGCCCAGGAGACCCCACTTATTCGCCCACGGACAGCACCGGCCCCGTCCGACGCCATCGCCCATCGACCGCACACGGGCGCTGCCCCCTCGACCCGGGACACCATTCGGCGAGAGATGGGCTTCCCGGCTTCCCGACCCAAGGCTCTGGATCCCCAGCCCCCCATACAGGCCTCCGGCCAAAGGCTCTCGCCCCCTGGCACAACCCCCTCGCCCTTGTCGGCAGCAACCACAGAAAGCCAGCCACAACGGCGGCTGAGCCGACAGACCACCCGCCACGTATGCCTCGCTCAACCCCGCACCCACACCAGCCAAGCAATCTCTACCGTCCCGACCCGAACACCCACCGGCCCCAGCCGCCCCTCCCACACAGAAGCCCCGCCAGGACAAACCTGACGAGGCTCCCCTTCGGCCCCCCGGCCCCCTGGCCCCCGGCCCGCTTCCCACCCGGGGCTCGCACCCGGCCTCCTCGCCCGGCAGGATGAGGGCATGGCCATCCCCACCGAAGACCCCGCTCTCGAACCCTTCACCGCCGACGACTACCGCGCCCGGATGGCCCGTGCCGTCTCGTCCGCCGTCGATGAAGGGCTGGCGGGCCTGCTCGTCGCCCCGGGGCCCGACCTCACGTACCTCACCGGCTACCGCCCCAGCGCCGACACCGAGCGCCTGACGCTGCTTGTCCTCGCCGCCGGGCAGGACCCCGTGCTCGTCGTGCCGGCCCTGGAGGCGGGGGACGCGGAGCGCGCGCCGGGCGCGCCCGCGCTCGCCCTGCGCGACTGGACCGACGGCAAGGACCCGTACGCGCTCGCCGCGCCCCTGCTCGACCCGGCGGGACGGTTCGGCGTCAGTGACAACGCCTGGGCCATGCATCTGCTCGCGTTCCAGCGCGCGCTGCCCGGCACCTCGTACGTCGCGCTGACCGAGGCGCTGCCCATGCTGCGCGCCGTCAAGGACGCCCGGGAACTGGCCAGGGCAGAAGCGGCCGGCGCCGCCGCCGACGCGGCGTACGGGGACATCCTCGGCGTACGGTTCGCCGGGCGCCGGGAGACGGAGGTGGCCGCCGACCTGGCCGCGCTGCTCCTACGGCACGGTCACTCGCAGGTCGACTTCACGGTGGTCGGCTCGGGCCCCAACGGCGCGAACCCGCACCACGAGGCCGGCACCCGCGTCATCGAGCGGGGCGACATGGTGGTCCTCGACTTCGGCGGTCTCAAGCACGGTTACGGCTCCGACACCACCCGTACCGTCCACGTCGGCGAGCCGACCGCCGAGGAACGGGCCGTCCACGACCTGGTCCGCGAGGCGCAGCAGGCCGGGTTCGAGGCGGTGCGCCCGGGGGTCGCCTGCCAGGAGGTCGACCGGGCCGCCCGCGCGGTCATCGACGCGGCGGGGTACGGCCCGTACTTCATCCACCGCACCGGCCACGGCATCGGCGTCACGACCCACGAGCCCCCGTACATGATCGAGGGTGAGGAACGCCCGATGGTCCCCGGCATGTGCTTCTCCATCGAGCCCGGCGTCTACCTCCCGGGCCGCTTCGGCGTCCGTATCGAGGACATCGTCACGGTGACGGAGGACGGCGCCCGCCGCTTCAACAACACGTCGAGGGAAATGGCGTTGGTGGAGTAGCGCGGAGCGCCCGGCCAGCGGTTCGGCTGGGCGCTCCTATCGGCGCTGCGTGTGCGGTCGCCCTACAGCCCGGTGAATCCGGCGTCCGCCAGGCTGCCCGTGAACGCGGCCCACTTCCCGGAAGCGACGGTGAAGGCTCGGCCGTTGCCCTGGTCCTTGGTGTCGCGCAGAGCGACCCGCCCGTTGTCCAGGAACGCGACCTCGACGCAGTTTGCGTCACCGTTGCTGCGGTTGCTCTTGCGCCAGACCGCACCTGTCAGGTCGGCACTGTTCACTTGCTCAGCTCCCTCGCTGCTTGCTTGCGATCGGGCTCTTGCCGGACTCCACGCGAAGTTGTAGCCCGCCCCGGATGGAGGGTCAGCCGCCCGCCAGGATCACGCACGACTCCGCGGGCAGGTGCAGCACGCCGTCCGTGCCCGGTGGGTCGACCGGGGTCCACGCCGCCAGGACCCGGGACGGGCCCGCGCCGCCCAGGGGGATCTCCGCCGCCTCGCGGGAGAGGTTCACCGCGATGCGCAGATCGCCCCGGCGGTACGCGAGCCAGCGGGCCTCCTCGTCGTACGCGACCTTCACCGACGCCAGGTTCGGGTCAGCCAGGTCCGGCTGGCCGCGGCGCAGGGCGATCAAGTCGCGGTGCCAGGCCAGCAGTCGGGCGTGCGGCTCCTTGGCCCACTCCGTGCGGTCCAGGCAGGAACGGGCCCAGGTGGCCGGGTCCTGTGGGTCCGGGATGTCCTCCTCCGCCCAGCCGTGCGCCCCGAACTCCCGCCGCCTGCCCTTGCGTACGGCCTCGGCCAGGACCGGGTCCGGGTGGTCCGTGAAGAACTGCCACGGAGTGCTCGCCCCCCACTCCTCGCCCATGAAGAGCATGGGGGTGTGCGGGCCCGTCAGCACCAACGCGGCGGCGCACGCCAGCAGTCCGGGGGAGAGCGTGGCGGAGAGCCGGTCGCCGAGGGCGCGGTTGCCGATCTGGTCGTGGGTCTGCGCGTACCCGAGGAAGCGGTGGGCCGGGGTTCGCGTGACGTCGACGGGACGGCCGTGCGCACGGCCCCGGAAGCTCGAATACGTACCGTCGTGGAAGAAGACCCGCGTCAGCGTCTTGGCGATCGCGGCGAGCGGCGCGCGGGCGAAGTCGGCGTAATAGCCCTGGCCCTCACCGGTGAGCGCGGTGTGCAGCGCGTGGTGGAAGTCGTCGTTCCACTGGGCGTGCAGGCCCAGTCCGCCCTGCGTACGGGGGGTGGTGGTACGGGGATCCGCCAGGTCGGACTCCGCGATCAGGAAGAGCGGGCGGCCGAGGCCGCCGGAGAGCCCGTCGACGGCGGTGGACAGCTCCTCCAGGAACGTCAGCGCGCGGTGGTCGGCCAGCGCGTGCACCGCGTCGAGGCGCAGCCCGTCCAGCCGGAAGTCGCGCAGCCAGGCCAGGGCACTCTCCAGCAGGTACGCGCGGACCTCGTCGGAACCGGGAGCGTCGAGGTTGACCGCCGCGCCCCACGGGGTGTGATGGGTGTCCGTGAAGTACGGGCCGAACTGGGGCAGGTAGTTGCCCGCCGGGCCCAGGTGGTTGTGCACCACGTCCAGGACGACCCCCAGGCCGAGAGCGTGCGCGGCGTCCACAAAACGCTTGAGCCCCTCGGGGCCGCCGTACGGCTCGTGCACCGCCCACAGCGACACCCCCTCGTACCCCCACCCGTGCACCCCTGGGAACGGGCACACCGGCATCAACTCGACGTGGGTCACGCCCAGTTCGGCGAGCGGGGCGAGCTGCTCCGCCGCCGCGTCGAAGGTGCCCTCGCCGGTGAACGTCCCCACGTGCATCTCGTACAGGACAGCACCCGGCAGCGCCACGCCGGACCACTCCGTCCGCCACTCGTACGCGGTCTGGTCCACGACCGCGCTCAGCCCGTCCGGGCCGTCGGGCTGGCGGCGAGAACGGGGGTCGGGCAGGACGGGGCCGCCGTCGAGCGCGAAGCCGTAGCGGCTCCCGTCGGCGGCGGGTGCCTGGGCGATCCACCAGTCCTCGCGCTCGGGGTCGCGCTCCATCGGGACGTCGTCGTCCCCGACCCGGAGGACGACCCGGTCCTGCGCCTGCGGTGCCCACACCTCGAACTGCACGGGCTGTTCCCCCTCGTCGCCGTACCGGCCAGTACCTGCTTGTACCCGCCTGTCACCACTACTGTCCCCACATGGTGGCAAGACAGACGGCCGGAGGGCGGGTGATCGCGGCGAATCCGGCGCAGGTTCCCTCCGGCGCAGGTCAGCGCTGGGCCGGATGCGGTGTGTCGCCGGTACCGTCTGGACACCCCGGGGGCGTCGGCCCGACAATCACGGGGTGACGTCCTCCTTCGAGTTCCAGACGTATCCCGCGCGGCTGTCCGACGCCGAGCGCGACCGCGTACTCGCGGTGCTCAGGGAAGGCGCGGCGCTGGGCCGGCTGTCGCACGACACGTTCCTGCGCCGGACGGATCTGGTCCTCGCTGCCCGGGGCGCCGACGAACTGAAGGCGCTCACGGCCGACTTGGAGACCGAGAGCCCGTGGTCGCGGAAGCTGTTCGGGACGGTGAGCCGGGTCTCGGCGTTCTCGATACGGCTGCGCAGGGCGTGGCAGGTCGAACGGCTGCCGAAGCTGCTGCTGCCGCAGCCGGGGCCGTACCCGCTGAGGATCGGCCGCGATCCGATGAACGGGCTGCGGCTGAGCCACGAGACGGTCTCACGCGTCCACGCCGAGCTGAGCATGCAGGGCGGGGTGTGGATCCTGCGCGACCTGGGCTCGACGAACGGCACGACCGTCAACGGCCGCCGCGTCACGGAAACGGTCGTGGTGCGCGACGGTGACATGGTGGGCTTCGGCCGGATGGACTTCCGCCTGGCGTCGGGCGACCAGCCTCGCGGCTGAGGGAGGTCGTGCGCCGGTACGGGAGACGAGCGGGCGCTCGTCCACCCCCGGAGCCCGTACCCGCGCGGCCGTGCCGTGCCCGCGCTCCTGCCCGCGCCGCCGTGTCACGAAGGCGCGGCCCTTGTCACGAAAGCGCCGCCCTCGCGTGCAACTCCGTCAGGACCAGCGTCAGTTCCTTCACCGCCGCGGGCATGTCGTCGAGCGACAGAAGGAAGGCGTCGCCGCCGTTCTCGCCGGTCGCGGCCGTGTCGTCCGCCAGTGCGGAGACACACGCCTTGCCGGACCGGTCGAGGCGGTGAAGCGCGTTCGACCACTTCTTCTGGAGGTCCGCGTCAGGGACGCGGAAGTACGCCTGCGCGGCCCCGGCCTCCTTGGCCACGTCGGAGCAGAGACGGCTGAACTCCTTCGAGTCCAAGCGGATCTTCCCGTTGGCGCCCGGCTTCTGGTCACCCGCCTCGCGCAGGGCGTCCGCGAGCGCGAGGAAGGCGTCGGAGACGCGCCCGATCCGGGTCAGGCCGCCCTTGCTGAGCCAGGCGAGCGCCTGCCACTCCCGTATCTTCGCCGCCCGGGCCGTCGGTGGGGTGTCCAGCAGCTCCAGGAACTTTCGGGTCTCTTCGGACGGGGCGGACGACGACGTGTCCGGGCGGCCGTCCGCGTGGAGGACGGCGGTGGAGGCCAGGAGGGTCAGGCTCACGGCGAGGGCCAGGCCGCCGCTCATCAGCGCGGGCCATGTGCGGGTGGCCGGTACGACTCCGGGGGCGGCGGCCGGCGTGAAGGCTCGCGGCGTGAGGGCTCGCGGCGTGAGGGCTCGCGGAGTGGCCGACTTCCCGTACCACCGCCGTACCCCGCGTACCACCCCCGCGCCCACCAGCGCTCCGCACGCCGAGAAGAGGGGGATGGTCGTGACCGAATCGGTGAGGACCAGTTTCACCATGATGCGGCCGTTGGCGGGCAGCCAGTGGCAGTTGGAGCCGTACACATCCATCGGGCCCAGGCAGCCGTCCGCCGAGACCGCGAAAAAGATCCCCGCGTATCCGAGCAGTTGGACCACCTGGGAGGCCAACAGGGCCCGCAGGAGCCAGTGTTGCCTCGACGCGCCCGCGACCCACGCGGCGGTCGTCGCGCACGCGGCCGTGACGGTCAGGAGCAACCACCACAGCTGTACGTACTGGAACGCCCCCGCGCGCTCCTCCAGAGTGCCGGGGCGGCCGGAGTGCAGCGCGTACGAGACGACGGCGAAGGCCGCCCAGCACAGCAGCCCGCCCGCTGCCCCGGCCGCCAGCGTGCGCCGGACGCGCAGCCCCGACCCGGGGCGGCGGGCGTGCAGACACAGCGGGAGGAGCACCATCAGGACCGCCGCGACACCCAGCAGCGTACTTCTGTTCAGCTCCACGAGGGTGGGGAGCGCGGCGGTGGCGGTCGACAGTTCCCAGGCGTAGTCCTGCCACGGACCCGGGTACTTCTGTGTCACGAACGTACGGAAGCCGTCGAACTCGGTCGTCATGCCCATCGCCTGGAACCGGCCCGACGCCTGCCACCACCGCAGTCCGCCCCACAGCAGGACCAGGGTCACCAGCCCGTTCAGCAGTCCGGCGAGCACGCGCGGCCCCCGCCCGCGCAGGGCCGCCTCCAGCCGGCTGCTCTGGGCCGACCACACGGCGGGAACGGCTCCGACGAGCGGAAGCGCGAGCAGGTACGCCGGTTCCGTGGCCACCCACTCGTTGCCGCTGGTGCTGCCGCTCACCCACTCGCCCACCAGCAGCCCGCATCCGAGCCACAGGCCCGCCCGCAACCCCGACTCCTGGCGCGTCGCGCGCAGGACCGAACGCCTCAGGACGAGCCAGAGCACCGGCGCCACGAGCGCGGCCGTCAGCCAGGCGTTGCCGCCGAGCTCGGCCGGCCGGGGGATCACTTCGAGTGCGTTCACCAGCAGGGATCCGGCGACACCGGTGAGGAACATCTGCGGGGTCCCGACGGCGGACAGCCGGTCCGGGTCGCGGAGCGCGGCCCTGCGCTCGGCCCATCCGGGATGGGTCCGCAGCAGGTGGCCGACGCGCCTGAGCCGGGCGCGCGGCCCCTCCGGCTGATCCCAGCCCGCGGGCAGGGCGCCCCACGTGACGGCCTGGGCGTCGGCGTGCAGTTCGCGCCGTCGCAGCAGGTCGGCACGGGTCAGGTGGACCAGCGCGACCAGGACGAGCCCGCTCAGCAAGGAGTACGTGAGCAGCGAGGCGGCGCCGGGCCAGAACGGCGAACTGCTCCTGCCCGACAGGCCGGTGACGAGGATCCGGCCGGTGGTGAAGAGGAAGGGAAGCAGCGCGAGGAGGACGAAGACGCGCCACAGCGCCGTACTGGACCACGCGAAATCCACGTCCCTGTTGCGCAGGTGGGCGAGTTCGTGGAGGACGACGGCCCGGAAGCCCTCGGGGTCGGTGCCGCGCCTGACGAGCAGACCGTTGTGCAGGCATACGGTGTACAACCCGGCGCGTCCGTAGACGACGGCGCCCGCGGTGGTCCGCGCCGGGTCGACACGGAACCGTACGCGCGGGTCGATCCCCGCGATCTCGCGCAACTCGGCGAGTTCGGCGGCCAGCCCGCCGTCCCGGTCCACGGTCGCGATCGGCAGCGTACGGTGCCACCGCTCGCGCCAGCGCGGCAGCCACCAGAACACGAGCGCGGCGACGGCGAGCAGGGCCGCCGTCGCGACCATTCCCTTCCAGTACTCCACCTCCGGTACACCGGACAGGCACTCCCGCAGCGCTTCGGGACGGGCCGTGCCGACCAGGGTGTTGGTGAGGTTCTTCCCGTCGGGGTCGATGCCGGCGGCGAGCAGACAGCCGAGCGAGTCCCCGGGGGTGTCGTTGGGAGTGGGGGCGAGCGCGTTGTTGAGCATGGTGATGCTGGCCGCCGTCACGACCGTCATCAGCAGCGCGAAGCGGAGGCCCGTCTCGGCGCGCCCGCCGCCTGCGGGGCCGGTCCCGGGCCCTCCGGTGTCCGCCCGGTCGCCGCCGGGACCGGCGGGTTCCACGGGGTCCTCGGTGGCCGTACTCACTACGGGGCGGTCGGCGTGTCGGGGGTGGACGGGCCCGGGGTGGACGGGTCCGGGGTGGACGGGTCCGGGGTGGGTGTGGCGGTCGGCGACCCCGCCGAGGCGGACGCGTCCGGTGCGTCCGGTGCGTCCGGCGCCGGGTCGCCCGTCGCCAGCCGTGCCACCACACTGTCCGCCAGCGCCTTGGCCTGCTCGCCGGAGATCCCCTGCGCGGTCGCCCGCTCCACCACGCGGGCCCGTACGGCGGCCAGTTGGGCGCGGTCCAGCTCGGTGAGGGTACGGGGCTCGTCGGCCGAGCCCCTGCGCAGGAGCCGGCGCAACCCCCGCCGGCTTCTCCGTACGGCGCTGTCGGTGACCGCGTCGGTGACCGCGTCGACGCCCCGGCGGGCCACCTGGTCGAGGACCAGCCACACCACCGGGGTGATCATCGTGGCCGCCTCGGCGTAACCGAACCCCAGCGCTTCTCTGCGACGGCCCCCGCCGGAGAGGACCTGGACGACCCGCTCGTCGTTCAGCTCCCGCAGCCCGTCGACGAGCGGCAGCTCGTGCGCCGCGCGCTCGGCCACCACATCGCGTACCACGTCACGTACTCGCCACGACGGCTTCAACCTTGTCCAACTCCCCCGAGAGTCAAGCGTGTTGGTCAATCTCAGCACGCGGACGCCCGTCACGGGGCGGAATGTGCGCGCCGATACCGGTCCGGGCCGGTCATGTGACGCGGGTGTTATACACACCGCTCCTCGCGTGGCGGCGATCGGTCCGCGCCCCCCCGTACGGCCGACCGGCCCCGTACGTCACCCGTCCGGCCCCGCGCCGACTGCGCGGGGGCGTGGACGGTGGTCGGCTGGGGGCAACCGCGCCCGTCCGCAGGCGCGCCCGCCCGGTCAGGGGGCCCACATGCCGGTCGACCCGTCCGCCAGCGTGAGCGCGACGACCGGGGTGGATCCGGCCGGCGGGAGGGGGTGGTCCGGGGGAGTCGCGGCGGAGTGCCCGGGTGCCTCGCGTGTGGCTCTGCCTGGCGGGAGTCCCGGCGGGAGCGCTGGTGGGGGTCCCACCGGGAGTCCCACCGGGAGCCCTGGCTGGAGTTCTGACGGGAGTCTCACCGGGAGTCCTCGTGGGGGTCCCGGCGAGAGCGCTGCGGCCCGTGCCCGGACCGCCGGTGGGGGGCGGCGCGTGCCCCGGGTGCTGCTACGGGGAGCCGTGCCCGACCCGTACCCCTTCTACCGCACCCTCCGCGAGCGTTCCCCCCTCGCCTACGAGCCCGTCCTCGGGGTCTGGCTCGTCAGCCGGTACGCCGATGTCTCCCTCGCCCTCACCGACCCCCGCTTCACCCAGGGGCACCGCCCCGGCGACCCGGACTGCGCCGCCCACCCCGTACTGCCGGAGCGCGGGCTCGGGGAGGTGGTCGAGCGCACCGCGTACGTGCTCGCGCGGCGCATCGCCGGGCGGGGGCGGGCCGACCTCGTCGAGGAGTTCTGCCGGTGGCTGCCCGCCGGGGCGCTCGCGACCGCCGTCGGCGGCGCCTGCCGGGACGGCCGGGACCTGTCCCGTCTCGTACGCCGCCGCGCGGAGACCGCCCCGGCGGGACCGTGCGCCTCCCGTACCGCCGTCCGCGAGACGGCCCTCGCGTCGTTCCTCGCCAACGTGCTGGGGGAGCCGGGCCTCTCCGCGCTCCTGCGCGAACGGCCCGCGCTGATCCCGCAGGCCTGGGCCGAGTCCCTGCGGCGCGACCCGCCCGTGCAGGTCGTGCTGCGCCGTACCTCCGCCGAGGTCGAGGTGACCGGCGGCACCCTCCCGGCCGGCGCCCAGGTCGCCTGCCTCATCGGGGCGGCCGGCCGGGACCCCGGCCGGTTCCGCGACCCCGACCGCTTCGACCTGGCACGGACCGACCCCGGCCAACTCACCTTCGGCACCGGCTCCTGCCCCGCCGTACTGCTCGCGGGCCTGGAGGCCGAACACGGCCTGCGGGCCCTGCTGGCGGCGATGCCCGCCCTGCGCTGGGCGGACGGCTTCCGGCCCGTCCCGGCCGGACTGATCGTCAGAGCCCCACGGACCCTGCTCGTCAGCCCTGGCGGCCAGATTGTTCGCCCGATCATGTGACCGGAGTTCCCGCCAGTCGTTGACAGAGAGCGGCGTCCATCGCTGGACCCGCCGTCGGCAACCGTCGGGGAGAGAAGGAGACTTGATCAAGTTACTGATCCTGGCCGCCAATCCGCGTGACACCCATCCGCTGCGGCTCGGCGAGGAGACCCGCAGGATCGAGGAGAGGATCCGGGAGGGCGACACCGCCGATCAGTTCCTCGTCCGGTCCGCCTGGGCCGTCACGGTGGACGAACTCCTTTACCAGCTCAACTCCTTCAAGCCGAACGTGGTGCACTTCATCGGCCACGGTACGGCCGGCCGGATCGTCCTGGAGACGTCGTCGGGAGCGAGCCAGGAAGTGAGCCGGGAAGCGCTGAGCGCGATCTTCTCCCACTTCCGCCAGTGGCTCCAGGTGATCGTACTGAACGCGTGCTACTCGGCGGCCCAGGCGGAAACCCTGGCGGAGCACGCCGACGCGGTGATCGGAATGACCGAGCCGGTCGGCGACGCCTCGGCGATCGAATTCGCGGCCGGTTTCTACCGTGCTCTCGCCTTCGGCCGTTCCGTCGAGGACGCCTTCTCCCAGGGGGTGTCGATGGTCACGGTCCACGGTCTGCCCGACGCGCACGTGCCGAAGCTGATCCACCGCGCGGGCGTCGATCCGGCCGGACTGGTTCTGGCGGGCGTGTCGGACGCGGCCGTCGCCCTTCGGAGGGCGGAGGACCCGCGCGTTCCGGAAGAACTCCGGAAACGGCTCAAGGACGGCTGCGAATTCCTTCTGCTGCCCGACGAAGCGACGCGCCTTCGGGAACGCCACGCCAAAGAAGAGAACCACATCTTCTTCGAACTCCGGATGCGCCAGTCGGACGCCGTCTTCGTCGTCGAGGCCAACCGGTTCTCGGCGGTCGGGACGGTGGCGCGGCTCCTGGCCGAACGGCTGATTCCGGACGACACCCACGCGTACGACTGGACGCTGGTCGCCGGGGACAAGCCACTCATCGACTATCTCAACCTGGCCATGGCAGGTCTGCGATCCGGGGATCACGTGAAGCTGGTCGGCAATCACCGCATGCCCCAGTGGGCCCCACGCCACCATTGACGACGAGGGAACCCCTGTGACGACGAGCGAACTCCTGCTGCTGACCCACGACGACCGGCGCCTTCATCTGGTGCCGCTCCACGCGCTCCGGTCCGTCCTCCTGTCCGCCCCCGGGGACCACGATCCCGACCGGACGACGGTTGAGTGCACCGCGCTGCCGTCCGGCCAGGTCGTCCACGTGAAGCGCGACGAGATCGACCCCCACCTGCTGCCCGACGACGAGGTGTCGGCGGCGCTGACCCGGTTCGCGGTGACCGGGCTGCGGCCCGCCTCCGCTCCGGGGCCGGCCGGGGACACCCGGGCCCTCCCGATGTTCGGGAACCTGACCGATCCCACCTGGCTGTCCCTGTCGCTCGGCGGACAGTGCGACAGCGCCTGCGCGTTCTGCTACACGGAGTGGATCCGGCACGAACCGAGACTCACCCACGAGCAGGCGGTACGTGCTCTCGAAGAGGCGGCCGCCATCCCCACCCTGGGAGGTGTCGTCCTCACCGGGGGCGAACCGACCCTCCGCAAGGACCTGCCCGGCCTCGTACGACATGCCTCCGCCAAGGGATTCGGGTCCATCGGGCTCCAGACGAACGGGCATCGGATCTCCGACCCTGAATACCTGGACGACCTGGTCGAGTCCGGGGTGACGCACGTCCTGCTGTCCCTGCACGGCGCGCGCCGTGAGACGCACGACGGCATCGCGGGCCGCGCGAACAGCTTCGACCTCGCGCTGCGCGCCCTGACCGCGCTGGCCGCGCGTGCCTCCGACGAACGGGTCGTCACCGAGGTCAACTTCGTGGTCTGCGCGCAGAACGCGGAGGAGGCCGGGGACTTCCCCGACCTGGTCCGCCGCGTCGCACCGCGTGCGTCGGTCCGCTATTCGTTCCCGATCGTGGAAGGGGCCGCGTACGACAACGTGGAGACGACGCTGCCCAGCCTCACCACCTTCGTGGACCGTGTGTCGGCGGCGGTGGAGACGGCGGCAGGCGCCGTCCCGGTCTCCGTGGCGAACGTACCCCCGTGCATGTCGTCGGCGGTCGGTCTTCCGCCCACCTATACCGTCTCGTCGCGGCGGACGATGCTGGGTGTGTCCCCGTTCGCGAGTTCCGCGACCTTACGCGGCGAAGTCGGCGCCAAACTCCAGGCGTGCGGGGGCTGTCCTTTCACCGACGACTGCGACGGCCTGCAACTCCCCTACCTCCGGCTCTTCCCCCAGGCCCCTCAGCACGTGGCGGCGGCCCGGGGACGATGTTCCGTCTTCGGCGGAACGAGGTCACCGGCGCGCGACCGGGGGGCCGAGGACACCGGCACCCGCGTCACCTGCGAGCTGCTCCTGCACCTGGCGGTGTCGGCCGAGGACCGGCAGCCCGTGGCGACGGTCCTCGGCTACGATGCGGCCGACCCCTTCGCCGTCCACGCCACCTTCCACATCGGGGGCGGGGAGACCGTCGAGTGGGTGTTCCCGCGCGACCTGCTCGCCGAGGGACTGTCCCGGCCCACCGGCACCGGTGACGTCCGTGTTTACCCGTCCCGCAGTCACGGCCGGGACGTCGTGTGCGTCGTGTTGGCCTCACCGGAAGGAGAAGCGCTCCTCGAAGCCCCGAAGGGGGCGCTCGGAGCGTTCCTGGACCGGACCGACGCGCTGGTACGGCCCGGCACCGAGCACCGCCACTTCGACCTCGACACGGAGCTGTCCCACATCCTCGCGGAGGGATGACCGGAAGGATGACCGGACGCATGACCGGACAGCCACGACGGCCGGGACCGCTCCTCCCGAAGCAACCCCCGTCCTACGACCGTACGGTCTTCAGCAGCGCCACCGGACGGTCCGCGAACAGCTCCGACACGAGGACCGGCACGCCGCCCTCGAACTCGCGGGCCGGGGACGCTAGCGCGTCCGACCAGCGGCCGGGCGGCAGGACCAGTTCCGTGTCGGACCAGCCGCCCGCCTCCGCCAGCCGCAGGGGCAGCCGGGTCACCGCCGTGACCACCTCGCCCGAGCGGCAGAACGCCAGGCAGTGATCGGCGGCCTGGCCGCTCGCCTCCAGCGGTACGTAAGTCCCCGACGCGCCGAAGACCTCCGGGCGCTCCCGGCGCAGCCCCAGGGCCGCCGTCGTCACCACCGTCTTCTCGTCGGGCGGCCCGGTCCTGAACGGCGCCCGGTTGTCCGGGTCCACCAGAGCCACGTACTCCCGTTCCGTGCCCTGGTACAGGTCGGGGACGCCCGGCATCGTCAGGTGCACCAGCGCCGCGCCCAACGCGCTCGCCCGTACGTACGGGCCGAGCGTCCGGGTGAACGCCGCGACCGTCCGCCGCGCCGGACCGGCCGGCCCCGCCTCCACGAAGTCCGTCACCGCGCGCTCGTACAGCGGGTCGCCCTCCGTCCAGTTGGTGTGCAGCCCCGCTTCCCGTACGGACTTGAGCAGCGCGGGGACCATCCGCGAGCCGTCCGGCCAGGACGCCTCCGCCGCCTCCACGTCCCCCGCCGCCGCCGTCTCCGGATCGGTGCCGAAGCCGCGCCCGGCCCCGTCGCCCTCCTCCAGGATCTCGCCCGCCGGCGTGAACCCCACCGCCGTCTGCCACGCCTGCCAGGCCATCTGCGGGTCCGGCGCCGCCACGCCCGTCACCCGCTCCAGCAGGTCGCCCCACCGCTCCGGGCACTCGGACAGGACCGCGATCCCGGCCCGTACGTCCGCGCTGCGCTTGGTGTCGTGCGTGGTCAGTACGGTCCCGGTCGTCGGCCAGTCCCGCGCCAGCCGGGCGCAGTACGCGTGGAACCGCTCCGGACTCACCGCCGGATCGCCCGGATCGCCGCCCACCTCGTTCGCCGAGATCAGCGGCACATAGCGGTAGAACGCCGTGTCCTCCACGGACTTGGCGCGCAGCGCCGACGACGTCTGGGCGAAGCGCGCGCAGAACGCCACGTGGTCGGGGCCCGTACCGAGCCGGCCGAGCGCCAGCTCCCGTACCACGTCCACGGCCGACGACTCGCGCGACACGACGAAGGCCGCCTTCACCTGCCGTACCGCCTCGTCGGAGACCGCCGCCTCCGCCGCGTCGGGGCTCGGGCCGCCCGCCGTCGTGTACGGGCGGTAGACCGGCACCCGGACGAGCAGCTCGCGGATCGCGGTGCGCAGCGCCCACGGCGCGTGGTCGCGCAGGGCGGGGTCCGCGGCGCAGATTCGTTCCGCCGCGCGGCTGAGGAACGCGGTCTCGGCGGCCAGTTCATGGATGACCACCTTGTACGCGGCCCGGCGCACCGTACCGTCCCAGTACCCGCCCCGGTCCCCGGCCGGCGCGGCGACCGTGCGGTACAGGTCCTCCAGCGCCCGCGCGCCCACCGGGTCGGTGAAGACCCCGTCGATGCGGTGCAGCGCGTCGTAGCCGGTGGTCCCGGCGACGGGCCAGCTCGCGGGGAGCGGCTCCTCGCCGGTGAGGATCTTCTCCACGACCGTCCAGCAGTCGCCCCCCGTCGCCTCGTCCAGCCGGCGCAGATACTCCTCCGGGTCGGCGAGCCCGTCCGGGTGGTCGATCCGCAGCCCGTCCACGACACCGTCGCGTACCAGCTCCAGGATCTTCGCGTGGGTGGCGTCGAACACCTCCGGGTCCTCGACCCGTACCCCGATCAGCTCGGAGATGGTGAAGAACCGCCGGTAGTTGAGTTCCGTACGGGCCAGCCGCCACCACGCGAGCCGGTAGTGCTGACGGTCCAGCAGCTCGGGCAGCGGCAGCCCCTCGGTGCCCGCCGCCAGCGGGAAGCGCTGCTCGCCGTGGCACAGCTGCCCGTCCTCGACGCGCAGCTCGCCGGCGGCCAGCTCGTCGCCGACCGGGCCCGGCAGGACGGGCAGCAGCACCTTGCCGGCACCGGCGTCCCAGTCGATGTCGAACCAGCGGGCGTAGGGCGAGTCGCGGCCCTCACGCAACACCTCCCACAGGGCCTTGTTGTGCCGGGGCGCGGTCGCCATGTGGTTGGGGACGATGTCGAGGACGATCCCGAGGCCGTACTCGTGGGCCCGGCCGGCCAGCCGCCGCAGGCCGTCCTCACCGCCGAGTTCCGCGCGTACGGTCGAGTGGTCGACGACGTCGTAGCCGTGCGCCGAGCCGGGAACGGCCTCCAGCACCGGCGAGAGGTGCAGGTGCGAGACGCCGAGCGCGGCGAGGTAGGGCACGGCTTTGGCCGCCGCCGAGAAGGGGAAGTCCGGCTGGAGCTGGAGCCGGTAGGTCGCGGTGGGCGTCATACGATCGTACGTACCCCGGTTCTGGGCTTCTGTGTCATCACCGTCACCGGCTCATGCGTACGGCCGGACGACGGGCCCGGTGGGGTCTCCGCGATCACCCGGCCGCCGTAGAGCCTACGGCTTGTGGGCGTACGGCGTGGTGATGCTCAGCTGTACGAATCCCAACCGGTGGAGGATCGGGCGGCTGTCGTCGGATGCGTCGACCTGGAGGTAGGGGTAGCCGCGCGCGGCGGCGATCCGGGCCCGGTGGGCCACCAGCGCCCGGTAGACGCCCTTCCCGCGCCACTCCTTCGCCGTACCGCCGCCCCACAGCCCGGCGAACTCCTTGCCGGGCGGCAGCTCCATGCGTGCCGCGCTCACCGGTACGTCCCCCGCCATGGCGACCACCGCGACCACCTCGTCGGGGGTCTCGGTGAGCTGGGCGAGGAGCCGCTGCCTGAGCCATCCGCCGTCCGAGCCGAACGCCTGCTCGTGGACCGTCGCCATCAGCTCCACCCCGGCCGCGTCCGTCACGGGGACGAGTCGTACGCCTTCGGGCAGCTCGACCGGGGCCGTCAGGGCCGCCGTCTCCGCGACCATCAGGGCCTCGGCGGGCTCGGGGACAAAACCGGCCGCCAGGAGAAGGCCGGGGAGGGTGGCCGGGCGGTCGTGGCTGTAGTGCTTCCACTCGAACTCGCGCCCCAGCGCGCCGAAGTGCGCCACCTGCGCGGCGACGGCCGCCGGGGCCGACTCCTCGTCCAGGTCCGACCAGAGGACCCCGTTCCAGTCGTGCGGGCCGCCGCTCTGCCGTACCACCCCGCCGGTGTGCTCGACGACGGCGCCGGAGTTGTCGGGTGCCGCGTCCCGGCGCATACGCCGGTCGAACAGGGTGAGTACCTCGTCGTGATTCATCCGGCCACGAGAACACCGCGGGGCGGCGGGGGCAACCGCATTACGCCCCCACCGCCCCGCTCACCGCCCGGCCACCGTCACGCCGGGCGCATCAGGACCGTCAGGCTGCGGCCGATCATCGTGATCCGCTCACCGCCGTCGACCTTCTCGCCCTGCCCCGGAGGCACTCCCTCCGGCCGGCCGGTGTCGACCATGACCTGCCACTGCCGCCCGTGGTTCACCGGAACCACGAACTCCAGCTCCTCCGCGCTCGCGTTGAACATCAGCAGGAACGAGTCGTCCGAGATCCGCTCACCGCGCGGCCCCGGCTCGGAGATCGCGTGCCCGTTCAGGAAGACCGTCATGGCCTTGGCGTGGGCCGCCTGCCAGTCCTCCTGCGTCATCTCGCCGCCCTCCGGCGTGAACCACGAGATGTCGGACAGGTCGTCGTGCGTGCCCTCCACCGGACGGCCGTGGAAGAAGCGCCGCCGCCGGAAGACCGGATGGTCGCGCCGCAGCCACACCATGGCCCGGGTGAATTCGAGCATCGTACGGTCGGTCTCCGCGCCCGGCTCCGGCCAGCGGACCCAGGAGACCTCGTTGTCCTGGCAGTACGCGTTGTTGTTGCCGCCCTGCGTCCGCGAGAACTCGTCACCGTGGCTCAGCATCGGCACGCCCTGCGACAGCATCAGCGTCGCGATGAAGTTGCGCATCTGGCGGTTGCGCAGCTCGATGATCTCCGGATCGTCGGTCTCGCCCTCCACCCCGCAGTTCCACGACCGGTTGTGGCTCTCGCCGTCCCGGTTGTCCTCACCGTTGGCCTCGTTGTGCTTGTCGTTGTACGAGACCATGTCGTGCAGGGTGAAGCCGTCGTGGCAGGTGGTGAAGTTGATCGAGGCCAGGGGCCGGCGCCCGTCGTCCTGGTAGAGGTCCGACGAACCGGTGAGCCGGCCGGCGAACTCCGCCAGCGTCCTCGGCTCGCCCCGCCACAGGTCCCGTACGGTGTCGCGGTACTTGCCGTTCCACTCCGTCCACAGCGGCGGGAAGTTCCCCACCTGGTAGCCGCCCTCGCCGACGTCCCAGGGCTCGGCGATCAGCTTCACCTGGCTCACCACCGGGTCCTGCTGCACCAGGTCGAAGAACGACGACAGCCGGTCCACCTCGTGGAACTGGCGGGCCAGGGTCGCCGCCAGGTCGAAGCGGAACCCGTCGACGTGCATCTCGGTCACCCAGTACCGCAGCGAGTCCATGATCAACTGGAGCACGTGCGGACTGCGCATCAGCAGGGAGTTACCGGTCCCCGTGGTGTCCGTGTAGTAGCGCTGGTCCTCGGCGAGCCGGTAGTACTGCGCGTTGTCCAGGCCACGGAAGGAGAGCGTCGGGCCGAGGTGGTTGCCCTCCGCCGTGTGGTTGTAGACGACGTCGAGGATGACCTCGATGCCCGCCTGGTGCAGCGCCTTGACCGCCTGCTTGAACTCCAGGACCTGTTCGCCCCGGTCGCCCCAGGAGGCGTACGTGTTGTGCGGGGCGAAGAAGCCGATCGTGTTGTAGCCCCAGTAGTTCGCGAGACCGGCGTCCACCAGGCGGTGGTCGTTGACGAACTGGTGGACCGGCATCAGCTCCAGCGCGGTCACGCCCAGCTCCGTCAGGTGCTCGATCACCGCCGGGTGGGCCAGCCCCGCGTACGTGCCGCGCAGTTCCTCGGGCAGCTCCGGGTGGAGCATCGTGAGGCCCTTGACGTGGGCCTCGTACAGGACCGTCTTGTGGTACTCGGTCCTCGGGAGCCGGTCGTCGCCCCAGTCGAAGTACGGGTTGACGACGACGGAGGTCATCGTGTGGGGGGCGGAGTCCATGTCGTTGCGCGAGTCGGGCTTGCCGAAGTGGTAGCCGTACACCGACTCGTCCCACTCGACGGCCCCGCTGATCGCACGGGCGTACGGGTCGAGGAGCAGCTTGGCGGAGTTGCACCGCTGCCCCCGCTCCGGTTCGTACGGTCCGTGCACCCGGAAGCCGTACCGCTGTCCGGGCATGATGCCCGGCAGGTAGGCGTGCCGGACGAAGGCGTCGCTCTCGCGCAGTTCCACCGCCGTTTCTGAACCGTCGTCGTGC
Source organism: Streptomyces sp. SID3212 (assembly GCF_009865405.1). GTDB lineage: Bacteria > Actinomycetota > Actinomycetes > Streptomycetales > Streptomycetaceae > Streptomyces. The sequence continues at coordinate 33,070 of NZ_WWJY01000644.1, forward strand.
AGCAGGCACAACTCGATCCGGTCGGCGGCCTCGGAGTAGACCGCGAAGTTGGTGCCGGCGCCGTCGTACGTGGCGCCGAGGGGATACGTCTGTCCCGGCCAGACCTGCATAGATACAACTCTTCCATTTCTGATCCGGGTGCTGCGGGTCACTTGAAGACAGATCTTCCCCGAAACTCGCGTTACCACCTAGGAACCGGGTGGATTCTTGCCCGAGTCAACGTGACGTTCCGCGCCGTCGCCCGGATCGCGGACCCGGATTCCCGCGCGCCGCCGTCCGGCCGGGACGGTGACGGGGGAGGTGCGCACCGGGCGTTATCCCTATGAATCATCTCACTCCGTCCGATCTTGCCGGTGGGAACGGCCAACCTGATCAAGGGAGTTGGCAAACCGGCCTGCCCATCGGGCTGCACCGGCTCCCGTCGGCGGAGTAACCTTCCTTGATCGTTGAAGGGGAGATGAAGGCGGTGCGCGGGTGAGCTCGGGAGGCCTGGAGCTACCCCCCGGTGACGCGAGTCACGAGGGGGAGTCCGGCGACATCCCGCCCGGGGCGGTCTCCCTCGCGAGACCGATGGAGATCGGGGCGGAGCTGGACTGGGGCGCGGAGGCCTGGAGTGAGGTCCGCACCCGCGCGCAGCGGGCGGGGCGCGCCTACATCTGGCTGAACCTGGTCGAGCAGCGGCTGCGGTCCGTCGTGGCCGCCGTGCTGAGGCCCATCTACGAACCGGTGCACGGCGAGGAGTGGGTGGTCGCCGCCGCGGGACCCGCCGGGCAGGAGTGGGTGCAGCGGGCCGTGGCCGTACGGGAGGTCTCGCGGCGCAAGGGCTATCTCCTGGACCCGGCCGACGACAACGTCCTGAGCTTCCTGACGCTTCCGCAGCTGCGGGAGCTGATGGTCCAGCACTGGCCCTGCTTCGAGCCGTACTTCGACGACCGGCGTGACGTGGAACTGGCCCTGGACGAGCTGGAGGTCGCGCGGAACGTCGTCTCGCGCAACCGGGCGCTCTCCGAGACGGTCCTCGCGCAGGCGGAGCGGGCCTCGGCCCGGCTGCTGGAGATCCTCGGCGGGGGCGCCGGGATCCCCTCGACGGCGCGGTTGCGGGTCGACGCGGTGGAGGACCTGGTCGGCGACCGGTACGCGGACGTCGTCTCCGTCCATCCCGACCGGGTACGGCTCCAGCGCCAGATCCCGGCGGAGGACCTGTTCGGCGGGGCCCGGCGCGTCGACGCCATCGGTATAGGCCTGAACCTCCTGGTGCAGAACTTCTCCGGGCGCCGGCTGATCCGGCTCGCCGAGTCGGGCTGCCGGATACGGCTGGTCTTCCTCAACCCGGCGAGCAGCGCGGTCAAGCGGCGCGAGCGCGAACTGGGCCTGCGGAAGGGCGAGCTGAGCCGCACGGTCGAGATGAACATCCTGCACATGCGGCGGGTGCGCTCCAAGCTCCGCGACCCGGGCGCCTTCGAGATCCACGTCTTCGACGAGACCCCGCGCTTCACCGCCTACCTGGTCGACGGCGACGGCCCCGACGGCCTCGCCGTGGTCCAGTCGTACCTGCGCCGGGCCCGCGGCATGGAGGCCCCGGTCCTGGTCCTGCGGGGAGGCGGCCGCGAGGTGGTCCGCGCGGGCCAGGAACAGGAACACGGCCTCTTCCAGACGTACCGCGAGGAGTTCGAGTCGGTCTGGGCGGACTCCCGCCCGGTGTCCTGAGCCGCGCGGACCGCTCTCGGGACCTCTCGGGCCCGATGCGTTGTCAGTGGCGGGTGGCAGGGTGGTGGTTCGACGGGGAAAGCGCCGACATGGGGGAAGCGCCACCGCTTGACGAGGGAGGGATCACGATGACTTGGCATGGGGAGCCGCTGGTCGCGTTCGACCTGGAGACCACCGGCACGGACATCGAGAGTGATCGCATTGTCACCGCCGCGCTGGTGAGGCTGGAGCCGGACGGGCGCGTCGGCGAGGAGCGGACGTGGCTGCTCGACCCGGGGATCTCCATCCCCGAGCAGGCGTCGGCGATCCACGGCATCTCCACGGACCGGGCGCGCAGGTACGGGGTGCCGGCGGCGCCGGCGGTCGAGGAGATCACGGAGGCGGTGGCGCGGGTGTTCCGCTCGGGCGTACCGCTGGTCGTGATGAACGCGCGGTACGACCTGTCGCTGCTGGACCGGGAGTGCCGGAGGCACGGGATCGAGCCGCTCGTGGCGCGGTTGGGGGTGGACCCCTCGCCGGTCATCGACCCGCTGGTGCTCGACAAGCACGCGGACCAGTACCGCAAGGGCAAGCGCACGCTCCAGGCGCTGTGCGCGCACTACGGCGTGGAGTTGGCCGACGCGCACGACGCGCGGGCCGACGCCGTGGCGGCGGCGCGGGCGGCCCGCCGTATGGGCGAGAGGCACCCCTCCATAGGAAGCGTTCCTCTCGCGGACCTGCACGCGCTCCAAGTGCGCGCGGCGGCCGAGCAGTCCGCCTCGCTCCAGAGCTATCTGCGGCGTACGTCGAATCCCTCGGCGTACATCGAGCCGGCCTGGCCGCTCGTCCCGCACGGCGCGCGCGTGGGCTGACCGGTCCTCAGTCCTCAGAACGGGTACCAGCGGACCTCGGGGTCCCCGTCCCGCAGCGAGGCGACCCGGCGGCGGAACTCCTCCGCCGCCTTCGGGTTGGTGGGGGCGTGCTGAGCGACCCACGCACAGCTCGCCGTCTCGCGGGCGCCGCGCAGTACGGTCCAGTGCGGCCAGTCACGCACGTCCCAGCCGTACGTGGAGGTGAAGGTGTCGTACGCGTCGGGCGCCAGGCCGTACCGGTCCCTGGACAGGGCCATGACCACCAGGTCGTGCTCCCGCAGGTCCGCCGAGAAGGTCTCCAGGTCGACCAGGACGGGCCCTTCCGGGCCGACATGGACGTTGCGCGGCAGCGCGTCGCCGTGGATCGGGCCCGGCGGGAGATGCGGGACGAGGGCAGCCGCCGCGTCGGCGAAGCCGTCCCTGCGCTCCCGCAGGAAGGCGGCGTCGGCCGGGTCTACGGCGTCGCCCGCGAGCCGCAGCCACCGCTCCACCCCGCCGAGCAACTCCCGGCGGGGGAGGGCGAAGGCGGGCGCGGGCAGGGCGTGGACCGCGCGCAGCAGGGACGCCAGATCGGCGGGGCCCGCCGGGCGTACGGCGTCGGGCAGCCGGTGCCAGAGGGTCACCGGGTGGCCGTCGACGGTACGGGCCTCCGGCTCCGCCGCCCGTACCGCCGGAATGCCGACCTCCGCGAGCCAGGACGCGAGGGAGACCTCCTGCCGCGCCCGGTCCAGCAGTTCGGGCTCGCGCGTGGCGTCCCGGCCGACCTTGACGACCAGGTCGCCGGCCGCGAACACGGCGTTCTCGCCGAAGGCCAGCAGTTCCGCGTCGCGGGCCAGCCCCGCCGCGGCCAGGATGTCCTGTGCCCGTGCCTCGTCCATGAATCCTTCGATCTCCTCGCTCCGGCCGCCGTCACGGTCAGCCCGACCGGCAAGTCTCGCATCCGCGCAGGCCACCTTGACGAACGGAAGGCTCGTCCGCACGATGACGGAGGCCGCCGGGGCACCCCCCACCGCACTCCCGAGCCGCCCGAAGGAGTCGAATCCGTGACAACGGCGACCGCGACCGCGACGGCGCGGTCCGGCAAGAAGAACGGTAAGAAGACCGGGAAGAAGGGCCCCGAGCCCGGAGCCGATCGCGGAGCCTGGTTCCTGGTCCTGCCCGCGCTGATCCCGATCCTGGTGCTGAGCGTGGGACCGCTCCTGTACGGGGTCGCGCTCGCCTTCACCGACGCGCAGTCCGGCCGCACCGCACCCACCCAGTGGATCGGGACGCTGAACTTCCAGGACCTCCTGCACGACACGCTGTTCTGGGACTCGTTCCGGATCGGGCTGTTATGGGCGGTCGGCGTCACCGTGCCGCAGTTCGTGCTCGCCCTCGGACTGGCCCTGCTGCTCAACCAGAACCTCCGCTTCCGCTGGCTGGCCCGTGCCCTCGCGATCATCCCGTGGGCCATGCCCGAGGTGGTCGTGGGCATCATGTGGCGGCTCGTCTACCACGCCGACGCGGGCATCCTCAACGAGACCCTCCGCGACACCGGACTGGGCGACGGCCGCGACTGGCTGACGGGCCTCGCCACCGCTCTGCCCGCCGTGATCGTCGTCGGGATCTGGGCCGGAATGCCCCAGACCACGGTCGCGCTGCTCGCCGGACTCCAGAACACCCCGCACGAACTGCACGAGGCCGCCGCGCTCGACGGCGCGGGCGCGTGGCGCCGGTTCCGTACCGTCACCTGGCCCGCCCTCCGCCCGGTGGCGCTGGCCATCACCGCGCTCAACTTCATCTGGAACTTCAATTCCTTCGCCCTGGTGTACGTGCTCACCAGCGGCGGACCCGGCGGCCGTACCCGGCTGCCGATGCTCTTCGCGTACGAGGAGGCATTCCGCTACGGCCAGTTCGGCTACGCCGCCGCCATGGGCTGCGTCATGGTCGCCGTGATCTCGGTGATCCTCGCGTTCCACCTGGTCGGCCGGCTCCGGGAAGGGGAGAACGGATGAACGTCCGCACCCGTGGGCCCGCGCGCGCCGGGCAGTACGCCGCGCTTCTCTGCTATCTCGTCTTTCTCGCCTTCCCGTTCCTCTGGCTGATCTCCACCGCGTTCAAACCGGCCCGGGAGCTGGCGAGCCTCCACCCCACCTGGATCCCCGAGCACCCGACCCTCGACAACTTCCGCCAGGCCTTCGACGAACAGCCGCTCGTCCGGGCCGCCGGCAACAGCCTGGGCGCCGCGCTGTCCGCCGCCGTGATCGCCGTGGTGGTCGCGACGCCCCTGGCGTACGTGATGGCCCGCACGCGCGGCAGACTCGCGGCGGCGGCGACGGGCTGGGTGGTCGTCAGCCAGGCGTTCCCGTTCGTCCTGCTGATCATCCCGCTGTTCCTGGTCCTCAAGAACCTCCACCTGATCAACTCCGTGCCCGGCCTCGTGATGGTGTACGTCGTGTGGTCGCTGCCGTTCGCCCTCTGGATGCTGGTCGGGTACGTCAGGGCCGTACCGGTCGAGCTGGAGGAGGCCGCGTCCGTGGACGGCGCGGGCCGCCTCCGTACGCTCGTCTCGGTCACCGCGCCCCTCCTGCTGCCCGGCATCGTCGCCACGGCGCTGTTCGCCTTCATCACCGCGTGGAACGAGTTCTTCTTCGCCCTTGTCCTGCTCAAGTCCCCGGAGAAACAGACCCTTCCGGTGATCCTCACCCACTTCCTGGGCGCGGAAGGGGTCGCCGACCTGGGGCCGCTCGCCGCCGCCGCGTTCCTCGCGACCCTTCCCTCGCTCGTCATCTTCGCCGTCATCCAGCGGCGGATCACGGGCGGGATGCTCGCCGGGGCGGTGAAGAGCTGATGCGGATGCGCAGAGCCGCCGTCGCCGTCGTGGTCCTGGCGCTGCTCCTCACGGGCTGTTCCGGCGGGGGAGGCTCCCACGACGGGCGGATCACCCTGCGCTTCCAGTCCCTGGCCTGGCAGGACGAATCGGTCCAGGTCAACAAGGAACTGGTGGCGGAGTGGAACGCCGCCCACCCGGACATCCGCGTCGAGTACGTGCAGGGCAGCTGGGACAGCGTCCACGACCAGCTCCTCACCTCCTTCGAGGGCGGGGAGGCGCCGGACATCATCCACGACGCCTCCGACGACCTCGCCGACTTCGCGTACGGCGGCTACCTCGCCGATCTGGGCCCGCTGCTGCCCGCGCGGCTGCGGGAGGACATCCCCGGGAGCAGCTGGGACACGACGACGTTCGGGGACCGGGTGTACGGGGTGCCGTTCCTCCAGGAGCCACGGGTCCTGATCGCCGACAAGAAGGTTCTCGACGCGTCCGGGGTGCGCGTCCCCACGCCCGAGCGGCCGTGGAGCTGGCCCGAGTTCCGGCGGATCAGCAAGGAGCTGACCGCGCGGATGGGCCCGGGGAAGTACGCCGTGGCCTGGCCGCTCAAGGATCCGGTGTCCGCGACGCTCAACCTGGGGCTGTCCACCGGGGGCCGGCTCTTCCACCGGGGCGCGGACGGGAAGGTGACGGTCCGTTTCACCGACGGCGACGCGGTGGTCCCCGAGACCGTCCGCGCCCAGGTGAACACCGACAGGAGCGCGTCGGGGACCACGCTCGGGATGGGCGGGTCCGACACCCTGCCGGGGCTGTTCGGCGGTGTCTACGCGATGGTCCCGCTGGGGTTCTCGTACCGTCAGCAGATCATCCAGCAGGCGCCCGAGGGCTTCGAGTGGACGGTGCTGCCCGCCCCGGCGGGGGAGGGTGGGGGCCTGGCCCAGGGGGTGAGCCCGCAGACGCTCTCGGTCGCCGAGGACAGCCCGTACAAGAAGGAGGCGGTGCGGTTCATCGACTTCCTGCTCCAGCCGTCGAACATGGTGCGGCTGGCGAAGGGCGACTGGATGCTGCCGACGGGGACCCGCGCGCTCGCGGATCCCTCGCTGCGCACCGCGAAGGACGGATGGGCGACGGGAGCGGCGCTGGCGCGCGATCTGCGGTCCGCCCCGGCCCAGTCGGTGCGCGGATACCCGGAGTGGAAGGACAAGGTGGCGACGCCGGCGCTCCAGGAGTACTACAGCGGGGCGATCGACCGGGAGGAGCTGGAGAAGAGGCTGGTGGAGGACGGGAATCTGGTGCTGGCGCGCTATCAGAGGTGAGGCGGGCGTGCGGAATTGAGTTGTACGAGACGTCTCGTCTCGCCTAGGGTCCGGCCATGACCGCACCCAAGCCCTCACCCGAGCCCGCCCATGTCGCCATGTTCTCCATCGCCGCCCACGGGCACGTGAACCCGAGTCTGGAGGTGATCCGTGAGCTGGTCGCCCGGGGACACCGGGTCAGTTACGCGATCCCCGCCGTCTTCGCCGACAAGGTCGCCGCGACCGGTGCCCGGCCGGTGATCTACACGTCTCTCCTGCCGCCGCCGGACGCGGACCCCGAGGCCTGGGGCACGGAACTGATCGACAACGTCGAGCCGTTCCTCGACGACGCGATCCAGGCGCTGCCGCAGCTGGCCGAGGCGTTCGAGGACGACCGCCCCGACCTGGTCCTGAGCGACATCACGTCCTACCCCGCGCCGGTCCTCGCGCACCGCTGGGGTGTGCCGTACGTCCAGCTCTCGCCGAACATGGTCGCCTGGGACGGGTACGAGGAGGTCGCCGCGCCGATGACCGCCGAGCTGGAGTCGACGGAGCGGGGGCGGGCGTACCTGGCCCGGTTCACGGCGTGGCTCGACGCGCACCACATGGACCACACCGACCGGGACCGGCTGGTGGCCCGGCCCGGCCGCTCGCTCGTCCTGATCCCCCGGGTGCTCCAGCCGTACGCGGAGAAGGTGGACGCGTCCGTCTTCACCTTTGTCGGCGCCTGCCAGGGGGACCGTACGGAACAGGGGGAGTGGCGGCGGCCCGAGGGGGCCGGGAAGGTGCTTCTGGTGTCGCTGGGCTCGGCGTTCACCAAGCAGCCGGCGTTCTACCGGGCGTGTGTGGAGGCGTTCGGGGGGCTGCCGGGGTGGCACGTCGTGCTCCAGATCGGCGCGTTCGTGGACGAGGCCGAGCTGGGTGACGTACCGGCGAACGTGGAGATCCACCGCTGGGTTCCGCAGCTGTCCGTCCTGCGGCAGGCGGACGCGTTTGTGACGCACGCGGGCGCGGGCGGCAGCCAGGAGGGGCTGGCGACGGGCACCCCGATGGTCGCGGTCCCGCAGGCGGTGGACCAGTTCGGCAACGCCGACACGCTGGTCTCCCTGGGGGTGGCCCGGCGCCTCGACACGGCGGACGCGACGCCGGAGGCGCTGCGGGAGGCGGTCCTCGCCGTGGCCTCGGACCCGGAGGTGGCGCGCAGGCTGCGGGAGATCGCGGCGGAGATGGCGGCGGAGGGCGGCACGCGCCGGGCGGTGGACCTGATCGAGGACATGCTGCCGCCGGACGGGCCCGAAGGCGCGCCCGGCGGCGGGAAGGTGTGACGCGGGTGCGGTACGGCCGGGACCGGGACGCGTCCTGGTCCCGGCCGTACCGTGCGACCCGGGCCGTCAGGTCCGGGCCGGGACCTGGGTGTCCGTGTCCCGTGTATCCGTGTCCGTGTCCTTCCGCGCGAGGCCCTCCGGCGCCACGCTCTCGTCGTGCGTCAGGTCGGGCAGCCAGGACAGCCAGCGGGGGAAGTACCAGTTCCGGTCGTCCAGCAGCGCCATCACCGCCGGGAGCAGCACCCCCCGGATGATCGTCGCGTCGATCAGGACCGCCGCCGCGAGGCCCACGCCCATCTGCTTCATGGACTGCATCGACAGCGTGCCGAAGATCGCGAAGACCGCCACCATGATGACCGCCGCGCTGGTCACCACCCCCGCCGTCGTCACCACGCCGTGCGTGATGGCGTCCCGGGTCGTACGGCCCTGCATGCGGGCCTCACGGATCCGGGAGACCACGAAGACGTGGTAGTCCATCGAGAGCCCGAACAGGATCACGAACAGGAACAGCGGCAGCCACCAGATGATCGCGCCGACCCCCTCGGCCCCCACCAGCGACGCCCCCCAGCCGTGCTGGAAGACGATCGTCAGGATCCCGTACGCGGCCCCCACCGACAGCAGGTTGAGCACGATCGACGTCACCGCGATCGTCAGCGACCGGAAGCAGAGCAGCATCAGCAGGAACGCGAAGACCACCACGAAGGCGAACACCGGGGTGACCGCCCCCACGATCTGGTCGTTGAAGTCCTTCGAGCCCGCGACCTGGCCGGTCACCGGTGCCGAGACGCCCGACACCTCGCCGAACGTGTCGGGGCGGACCGTGTCCCGCAGCAGCGCCAGGCTCTTCTCCGCCCGGTCCTGGTCGGACCCGCCGACCAGCGGCACGGTGATGATCGCGACGTTCTCCGCGTCGTGGGTCACCACCTCCACGGGTCCTCGGGACGCGCCGGAACTCACCGCCTGGGAGCGGAAGTCCGCGATGGCCCTGCGCACCGGCTCCGCGTTGATGTCGGCGGCCTCGACCACCACCTCCGCCGGCTCGGCGCTGCCCGGGAACGCCTCGTTGACCAGCTCGTACGTACGGACGATGGGGAGCCGGTCGCCGAACTCCTGGTCCAGCGTGAGGTTCTGGGTGTTCATGCCCACGGCGGGCAGCGCGATCGCCGCGAGCGCGCCGGCCGCGATCACCAGCGAGACCTTCGGCCTGCGCAGCACCCGCTCCAGGACCGCCCGCCAGAACCGGCTCTCACCGGAGCCACCGGAGCCAGCGCCGCGCGCCCCACCCGCGTGACCGCCCCGCCGCTTCGCGCGGTTCAGGAACGGCACCCTGCCCCGCTCCACCCGGTGCCCGAGCAGCGACAGCAGCGCCGGAAGCACCGTCACCGACCCGACCATCGCGACCGCGACGACCATCAGCGACGCCAGGCCCATCGCCTGGAACTCCGCGAGACCCGTGAAGAGCATGCCCGCCATCGCGACACACACCGTCACCCCCGACACCACGATCGCCCGCCCGCTCGTCGCCGCCGCGATCCGCAGCGCCGTCTCCGGGTCGCGCCCGGCCTCCCGCTCCTCCCGCTCACGCCGCAGGTAGAACAGGCAGTAGTCGACCCCCACCGCCAGCCCCACCAGCAACATCACCGAGTCCGCGGTGTCGCTCATCGGCTGGTAGTGGCTGACGATCGCCATCAGCCCGGTCGTCGCCAGGATCGCCGTCAGGGCCAGCGCCACCGGCAGCAGCGCCGCGACCAGCGCGCCGAACGCGATCAGCAGGATGCCCAGGGCCACCGGCACCGCCGACAACTCCGCCTGCTTGAAGTCGTCCCCGAACGCGTCGTCGAAGGTCTTGCCCATGCTCGCCCCGCCGATCTCGGCGATCAGCAGGTGGCCCTCGTACTTCTCCTGGACCCCCGCGACCGCCTTGATCACCGGTTCGACCCGCTCGCTCGCCGTGTCCGGGTCCCCGCGGATGTCGAAGCGCACCAGGGCGCTGCGCCCGTCCTTGGATATGGTCCCGGAGTCGTACGGCGAGGTCACCTCGGCCACCCGGCCGGTACGGTCCACCGCCTCGACCACCGCGGCGACGGCCTGCCGGAACTCCGGCGCCTCCGAGGTCGTTCCCTTGTCAGTGGCCCGGACGAGCACCGACTCGCCCACCGGCTCCTTGAGTCCCGCGTCCTCGATGATCCGCTGCGCCTGCCCGACCTCGCCGGAGAGCTGCTCGCTCTCCTTGACATCCACCCGGCCCGCCGCCGAGCCCAGCCCCATGGCGATCACGACGAACAGCACCCAGATGCCCACCGCCGCCCAGCGGTGGCGGGCGCTCCAACTCCCGGCCCGGGCGGCGATGCCGCGCGGACCCTCCCCAGTTCTCCCCATGACGGGCCAGCCCCCTCGTGCGGGAAGGCGGCACAGCGCCGCCGTCCTCCGTGGTTCCACGCTAGGGGCGCGTTCCGGCCGTCTCCTCCTGCTCTCCGGTGAGCGGGGCGGGGGCACTCTCCTCCCTGCGAACGGGGTCCGTCCCTGACCCACGCGATACAGGCCCCTTACACCGACCTCCGCCACCACTCCGGGACGCGGTGTCCGGCCCGGCCGGGCACGTTGCCCCACCAGGCGCCCCGGCCGCCTTTATCGTGGCCTGATGACCACGACGTACGCGGCTCTCCTGCGCGGAATCAATGTGAGCGGCCACAAGCGCGTCCCCATGGCCGACCTCCGCACCCTGCTCTCGGGGTTGGGCCACGACGACGTGGTCACCCATCTCCAGAGCGGAAACGCCGTCTTCACCAGCGCCTCCGACGACGAGGACGCCGTCGCCCGCGCACTGGAACAGGCCATCGAGGACCGCTTCGGATTCACCGTGGACTGCGTGGTGCGGGACGGCGGATATCTCCGTGCCGTCGCCGACGCCTGCCCGTTCCCCGCGGACACCCTGGAGGGCAAGCAACTCCATGTCACCTTCTTCTCCGCGCCGGTGGACCCGGAACGCCTCGCGTCCCTGGACCCGGCCGGCTACCTCCCGGAGGAGTTCCGGCTCGGCGACCGGGCGCTCTACCTGTACGCCCCCAACGGGCTCGGCCGTTCCAAACTCGCCGAGGCCCTCGGCAGACCGGCCCTGTTCAAGGGCGTCACCGCCACCAGCCGCAACTGGAACACCGTCGTCAAACTGGTGGAGCTGACCCGTGACTGAGCTGACGTCCGCCGTCACCGGCGCCGTCGAGGCCGAACTGCGCTTCCTCGACCCGGCGGTGAACTCGTCCCCCGAACTGCTCGCGGAACTGCTCCATCCCGACTTCAGGGCGTTCGGCTCCTCGGGGCGGATCTGGGACCGGGACTCGTTCATCGACGTCCTGCGCACCCGCAGCCCGGTCCGCCCGGTCACCGCCTCCGCGATGCGCGGCGCCCAACTCGCCCCCGACGTCGTCCACCTCACCTTCGACACCGACTCCAACGGCCGGCGCGCCCACCGCAGCTCCCTGTGGCGGCTGACCGACGACACCTGGAGGCTCTACTTCCACCAGGGCACGGTCTTCGGCGACGAGACGGCGGACGACGTCCCCTGGGGCACGCCCCCACGGTGAGGGCGAGCACGCGCATACGGTGAGGGCGAGCACGCGCATACGGTGACGGGGGCCTCGCCTATGCTCGACGCGCGGGGGACCTCTCAGGTCAGTACGGTTCCGACCCGCAGCACCACCGAACGGAGTCAGGATGCGCCACATCGTCATCGGAGCGGGAGCGGTCGGTGGCAGCATCGCCGGACGGCTCGCCGAGACCGGGCAGGACGTGGTCCTCGTCGCCCGGGGCGCCCACTACGAGGCGCTGCGCACCCACGGCCTGCGGCTCACCACCCCCGACGGCACGCGCGTCCACCGGCTGCCGGTCGTGGAGGGCCCGGAGACGCTCGTCCTGCGCCCCGACGACGTGCTGCTGCTGTCCGTGAAGACCCAGGACAGCGCGGCGGCCCTGGACACCTGGTCCGGCCGGCCGGTCGAGGGCGGCGGTACGGCGGGCGAACTGCTGCCCCTGGTCTGCGCGCAGAACGGCGTGGAGAACGAACGGCTCGCCCTGCGGCGCTTCCGCCACGTCTACGGGATGTGCGTCTGGCTGCCCTCGTCGCACGTCGATCCCGGCGAGGTCGTGGCCCCGTGCGCGCCGTACACCGGCATGCTGCACCTCGGCCGGTACCCCTCGGGAATCGATGCCACCGCCCGCCGGATCTCGGCGAGTCTGGAGAAGGGCACGCTCCTCGCGCCGCTCGTCCCGGACGTGATGCGCTGGAAGTACACCAAGCTCCTCGCCAATCTCTCCAACTCCCTCGGGGCCCTGACCGGGCCGCTGGACACGGATGAGGCGCGGCTGATCCAGCGGCGCGCGTACGACGAGGGGCGGGCCGTTCTGTCGGCCGCCGGGATCGACTCGGTGAGCCCGGAGAAGGCGGCAGAGGTACGGGGCGACCACCTCGGCCTCGATCCCCACCTGGCTTCAGGGCGCGACGGGAGTTCGTCCTGGCAGAGCCTCAGCCGGGGCACCGGCTCGATCGAGACGGACCATCTCAACGGGGAGATCGTCCTGTTGGGGCGACTGCACGCCGTCCCCACCCCGGTCAACGAGACGCTGGCACGCGTGGCCAACACCTTCGCCCGCGAACACCGGCGACCGGGCTCGATGTCCGTCGCCGAACTGGCCGCGCTCATCGAAGCGGCATCGGGCGCGGCTGCGGAGTAGGCGTCGGCGCGGTTGCGGAGCAGCGGCGAAGCGGCGAAGCGGCCCGGTGGAAGCGGGGAGAAATGGCCCGTGAGGCGGGGCCATTCGGTGCGCGCACGATCCGTCGTACGACGAGGCCGTGCGCCGCAGTCACGAGCGGGGGAAGGATCCCGCCGCCGACGCGTACGTGGGGACGCCGACGACGCACGTCGACGGGGCGGCGTGGTTCGGGCCGTCGCAGAACTCGGCGCCGCGCGGGGAGGCCGCCGGGCAGCTCTTCGACAGTGTGCGGGTGTTGGCCGGGTATCCGGACTTCTTCGAGCTCAAGCGGACTCGTACGGGCAGTCTCACGACATAGTCCCCGGTGTCCGCTGTGTCCCCTGTTCCCCGATGTCAGCTCGCGCGGCCGTGCAGGGCCAGTGCGGGTGACGGTATCGCGCCCTCCTCGTCGTAGCGCGCCAGCAGCAGCTTCGCCAGTTCCGGCGCCGGGCCCAGTACCTCCGCCAGGACGTCGGCTCCTCCCTCCGCCGCGCCCGCCGCGATGCGGTCCGGCAGGCGGCCCGGGGCGATCACGTACGGGGCGACGGCGACGCGCCGGACACCCTCCGCGCGGAGCGCGCGTACCGCGT
>NZ_WWJY01000645.1 GCF_009865405.1 Streptomyces sp. SID3212
AGCCCGTCCGGCGTTTGAGGACATCAGTAAGCGCAACCGCTCACCGGCGCCACGGTCGCCCCATGCGCTGCGTACCGATGCCGCCGCAGCAAGACGCGACAGTCCGTCGCCTCACTCAATGCCCCGACGTCTAAGGCGAGTTGTTCCGCCAACCACCAGTCGTCGCACTCGCGACAGTCATCGAGTGGGAGAGGGGCCGACGTGGTGTCGACGGGCACGCCCGTCAGCCGGACCCGTCCCGGGTCCGCGTCCCACGGCGCTCCGCCGAACTCGGGGCGCAGGAGCCAGCTGCATCCCACCACCCCACAGAACTCCGCCAGCCTGCCCATCGCTGTGTCCAGAACCAGCGAACCTACCTTCGGTTGCGTCTTGGCGATCATGGATGGCTCCTCTGCCTGTGTACCCATGGCGTGCTGCGTCGACCATAGGTCACAACTGTGAGGTCTGTCTCAACAGTGAGGTGAGATGCGCGCGATGGAGTGGACCCCAGGCATCGTGGCGCGGGACAATCTGAGCGACGCCGACCAGGAGGGGGCCCATGCCGGCCAGGAGCTGTCCCACAGCGCGGCAGGTACGTTTGGGTACGGAGCTGCGCAAGCTCCGTGAAGCTGTAGGGATGTCGGGTGGTGCTGCCGCCGCCTTTCTTGGTGGAGAACGTTCCCAGATCAGCCATATCGAGGCCGGCCGGTGGGGCGTCAGTGGTGAGCGGATTCGTCGTCTTGCCGCGCACTATTCGTCCACGGACGCGCAGTTGATCGGTGCCCTCGTGGCGATGGCCTCCGAGCGGGGCAAGGGGTGGTGGGAGCAATACCGCGGCGCTCTGCCGCCCGGGTTGCTCGATCTTTCCGAGCTCGAACATCATGCGACGTCCGTGCGTGCTGTCGAAATGCTGGCCATTCCGGGCATCTTTCAGACGGAAGCCTATGCTCGGGCGATCTTCGAGAGCGGTAATCCCGGCATCGTCGATGATGACCTGGAAGTGAGGATCGAGCATCGCCTGGCACGGCGCAGGATCTTCGACGTGGAAGCTCCGCCCGAGTTCCATGTGGTGGTTCACGAGGCCGCCCTGCGGATGCGTTACGGGAGCCGTCAGATCGTGCGAGCGCAGTTGGAGTCTCTGCTGGAGGTCTGCGACTGGCCCCGCGTGACGATTCGTGTCATCCCGTTCAACATCGATGCTTTCATCGGCTCCGCACAGTCGATGCTCTACGTGGGTGGGCCCGTGCCGCAGCTCGACACCGTGCATGTGGATGCCGTGGATGAAGGCGTGTTCCTGGACGCGGTGCCGTTGCTCGAGAAATACCGCTCGCTCTTCGGCATGGTGGAGAGTGTCTCGCTCGGTGCCGAGGATTCAAGAAAGTTTATTCACCGTCTCGTAGAGGAAATGTGAGTTGAACGTGATGCCTGAAGAACTCGTCTGGCTGAAGTCCTCGTTCTCCAGCGGGAACACCAACTGTGTTGAGATTGCTGTCGCGGATGACGTGATCCTCCTCCGTGAGAGCGATTCGCCTGGGACGACAGTGAGAACAAGCCGCGAGAAGCTTCGCGCATTTGTTCTTGGGGTCAAGGCCGGCGAGTTCGACCACCTGATCTGATGTGTGGCCCGGGATGAGGGGGAGTTGTTCATGGCGGACCGTGATCCGTTACGACGGCGGGGTGTTGAGCGGCTGGCCGCGGACCGGTGGGGCGGTGGGCGCTCGATCGGGGCTGCCGACACCGAGGGACGGGAGCTGATCGTCGATCAGGTGGAGGTGGGGGAGGCGCCTGCGCCTGGAGGGGTTGCTGAGGTTCTTGGGGTTGAGGTGGGGGCGGGTGTGTGCTTGCGTCGGCGGCGGTATGTGGTCGACGGCAAGCCCGTTTCGCTGGCGTCCTCGTATCTGCCTGCCGAGTTGGTGGCCGGTTCGGCCGTGGTGCGGGAGGACGCTGGGCCCGGTGGGATCTACGCGCGGCTGGGGGAGTTGGGCGTCGCGCCGGTGCACTTCCGCGAGGAGATTCGGTCGCGTATGCCGACTCAGGTCGAGGCCGAGCGGTTGGGGCTGTCCGTGGGGACCCCGGTGATTCTCGTGTGTCGTACCGCGTTCACCGCCGATGGGCGGGCCGTTGAGGTCAACGAGATGACCCTCGACTCCGCGTCGTACGTTCTGGAGTACGACTTCGACGCGTAGGTCGACTTGTGGGGGGTGGTCCCTGTGGGGCAGGACGAGTTCTCGGCCGTCGGGCTGGGGCGGCGTCGGCGCAAGGAGGACTGGGTTGCCGGAGAGATTGGTGAGCGTGCTGGGCAGAAGCGGGAGCGCATTCGAGCGGTCGCGGTCTTCCATGCTCAGGATGACAACCTGGCCGCCCCGTTGCGCAAGCGGTGGGCCAAGGTGGCCCTCCGTGTCGACGCGCGTGCGTCTGCCGACGGGCCGCAGGAGCGGGCTCGTGTGGTCGTGAACAACAGCAGCCTGCGGACCTTCGTCATCGACCGGCTCGGGCCCGACCCCGAGGACCCCGACTGGGACCCCGTCCGCGTCGTGGAGTATGTGCTCGCCTCGGTGACGTTGACGGCCGCGCGGGTCCGTGAGCTGGATCCCGGGTGGCGGCGGCTGGACATCGAGCGGGTGCGTGAGCTGCGTCGTATCAAGAACGCCGTCGGGTCGTTCCCCTTGCTCGTTCGGCATCTGCCGGCCGGGGCTCTCCGTGATCAGGCCGTGGAATGGCTGGTCATTCGTGAGGTGCTGCCCTGAGCTCGGCGCCGGGGGCCCTCGTCGCTACCCCGCGACGACGGGGGCAGGCGCTCGCGCGGTACCTTCGGCCGCGTAGGTCCGGTCAGCCGAAGAGTGGAGTCATGCCGTGGGCGTCAGGACGACCGAGGCGGCCGACCCGTTCGGGACGGGGCGGTTGCGGCGTGGGGTGCTTGACGCGTGGGGGGCCAGTCCCGCGCGGTTCCGGGAGGACGCCAACGCCGAGGAGGACCTTGCCCTCGGCGGGTACCGCGACCGGTTGGTCGTTGAGCTTGCTCAGAATGCCGCCGATGCCGCCAGTAGGGGCAGTGGGGGCAGTGGAAGTGGAGGCGGGGGCGACGCGCAGGGGTTTGGGCGGTTGCGGCTTCGGCTCGTGGCGGGTGAGGGGGGCGGGCCCGCCGTGCTCAGCGCCGCCAATACCGGGGCCGCCCTCGACGCCGCCGGTGTCGAGTCGCTCAGTACGCTCCGCGCCTCCGCCAAGCGCGAAGGGCATGAAGGGGCCGTCGGACGGTTCGGGGTCGGCTTCGCCGCCGTGCTCGCCGTCAGTGACGAGCCCGCCGTCCTCGGGCGCCACGGTGGCGTCCGGTGGTCGCTGGACGAGGCGCGGGAGCTGGCCGCCGAGGCCGCGCAGGGGAGTCCGGGGCTCGGCGACGAGCTGCGCCGCCGTGACGGGCACGTACCGCTGCTGCGTCTGCCCCTGCCCGCCGAGGGCGCGCCGCCCGAGGGGTACGACACCGTCGTCGTCCTGCCCCTGCGGGACGCCGCCGCGTTCGATCTGGTCGAGCGGCTGCTGGACGGGATCGACGATGCTTTGTTGCTCACCCTGCCCGGGCTCGCCGAGATCGTTGTGGAGACCCCTGGCGGGGAGCGCGTCCTGCGGCGGTCCGTCGAAGGGCCTTACGTGCATGTCGACGACAGCGCCGGCGGTGGGGACATCCACCGGTGGCGCGTCGTGAGCCGCGACGGTTCCACCGCGCCGGAGCTGCTGGAGGGGCGGCCCGTCGAGGAGCGGCTCCGGCCCCACTGGGCCGTCACGTGGGCCGTGCCCGTGGACGAGGAAGGCGCGCCGGCCCGGCCCCGTACCGCCCCCGTCGTCCACGCCCCCACCCCCACCGACGAGCCGCTCGGCGTGCCCGCGCTGCTCATCGCGTCGTTCCCGCTCGATCCGAGCCGCCGCCACACCGCCCCCGGGGCGCTCACCGACTTCGTCGTCGGCCAGGCCGCCGACGCGTACGCCGAACTGCTCGGTGGCTGGGAGCCCGTCTCCACCGGCACGATCGACCTCGTCCCCGGGCCCCTCGGCCAGGGGGAGTTGGACGGGCGGCTGCGCGCCGCGATCCTGGAGCGGCTGCCACGGGTCGCCTTCCTCGCGCCCGCCGGGCCCAGCGAGGAGCTGACCGCGCTGCGGCCCTTCGAGGCGGAGGTCGTGGAGGGCGGGGGCGCCGACACCGTACGCGTACTGGCGGAGGTGCTGCCCACCCTCCTGCCCGCCGGGTTCGAGCGCCGCACCGAATTGCGCACGCTGGGTGTGGGGCGGCTGCCGCTCGGCGACGCCATCGACCGGATCGCCGGGGCGGAGCGCCCGCCCGAGTGGTGGCGGCGGCTGTACGAGACCCTCGCGGGCGTCGACCCCGACCGGCTGTCCGGGCTGCCCGTGCCGCTCGCCAACGGCCGGACGACGATCGGCCCCCGGCAGGTCCTGCTGCCGTTCCCCGACACCGAGGCGCCCGCCGATCTCGCCCGGCTCGGGCTGAAGGTCGCGCACCCCGACGCCGCGCATCCGCTGCTGGAGAAGCTGGGGGCGATGCCCGCGACCCCCCGGGCCGTCCTGACAACTCCCCAGGTGCGCAACGCCGTTGCCGCCTCCATGGACGGCGGGGACATCTGGGACGAGGACGCGGACACCCTGGACGCCGAGGAGCTGGCGGAGACCGTCCTGCGGCTGGTGCGGGACGCCGGGCTCGAACCGGGCGACGAACCCTGGCTGGCCGCCCTCGCGTTGACCGACGAGGACGGCGAGCTGGCGCCCGCCGGTGAACTCGTCCTGCCGGGAAGCCCGTTCGCCGCCCTCATGCGGGAGGACGAACTCGCCCTGTGCGACGGCGACTTGGCCGCCAAGTGGGGTGAGCAGCCGCTGGCCGCCTGTGGCGTGCTCGCCACCTTCGCGCTCGTACGGGCCACGGATGTCGTCCTCGACCCCGACGAACTGGAGCCCCGCGAGGGCGACTTCGCCGAGCCGGACGACGCCGGGCTGCTCGACGCCGTCGACGTCTGGTGCGAGGACGTGCTCGACCGGCTGCCGGAGACGCCGGTGCCGCCGGTCGCCACCGAGATCGTGGCCGTACGGGACCTGGACCTGGTGGACGACGACGCCTGGCCGCAGGCCCTCGCGCTGCTGGCCCGCCCGCCGCTGCGGGACGCGCTGACGCAGTCCGTACGGGTTCTGCTGCCCGACGGCACGACGGAGTCCGTACGGTCCTACACGGCGTGGTGGCTCCGGGACCATCCGGTCCTCGACGGCCGCCGCCCCGCCGGTCTGCGCGCGGCCGGCGGCGACCCGCTGCTGGCCGGTCTGTACGACCCGGTGGACGCGTCCGGCTTCGACGACGCGCAGGTGTTGCACGCGCTGGGGGTACGGACCTCCGTCGCCGCCCTCCTGGACGAACCGGGCGGCGCGGCCGAGCTGTTGGGCCGGCTCGCCGACCCGGACCGGACGGTGGGCGCACCGCAGCTCCACGCCCTGTACACCGCGCTGGCGGACCTCGACCCGGACCAGGTGACGCTGCCGGACGAGCTGCGCGTGGTGGTGGACGGTGAGGTACGGGTGGTCGACGCGGGGGACGCGGTGATCGCCGACGCGCCCGATCTGCTGCCGCTGGCGGGCGGGCTGGCGCTGCTGCCCGTCGCCCCTTCGCGGGCCGGGGAGCTGGCGGAGCTGTTGCAGGTACGGCGGCTGGGCGGGACGGTCCCGGCGGAGGTGACGACGGACGGCGAGGAGCACGACGTACCGGAGCCGGTACGGGCCCTGCTGGGCGCGGGCACGCCGGAGACGTACGTCGAGCACGAGGAACTGGTCGCCGGGGGCGTCGAACTCGACTGGCGCCGCACCCCGGACGGCGTGGTGCACGCGGCGACGCTGGAGGGCGTGGCGGCGGGGCTCGCGTGGGCGGCGGGGCAGTGGCCGCGGCGGTTCGAGGTGGCGGCGCTGCTGGAGGATCCGTCGCGGACGGAGGAGCTGGAGCGGGACCGCTGGTTCGACTGAGTTTCGGCCAGGTCTGGTGTGTTTCTGGTCTTCGCAAAGGAATGACCGTGAGTACAACCATTGGCCAGAGCTTCCGGTCTGGTCCTGCGAGTCACCCAGACTCGCAGGACCAGTACTTGGGGAACACATGCGTATTCGTGCCACCGTCATCGCCGCGGCCTCCGGCGCACTGGCGCTCTCCGCCTTCGCCGTGCCCGCCTCCCAGGCCGCGCAGCAGGGCGGCTCCCAGGCCGCGATCGCGCACCTGACCGGTGCCGTGCAGGACGTCGCGAAGGACCACGCGCCCGCGCCCTCGCTGAAGCGTGCGGCGCTCGCGGCGGCGGCCAACAAGCCCGCCGTGATCACCAAGGCCTCCGTGAACGGCGGCAAGCCGATCGTCGTCACCGCGACGGAGACCAAGAGCAGGAAGGTGCCGTTCTCGGTCACCGCCACCGACGCGTCGGGTGTCGCGGCCGCCGCGGCCGGTCTCTGGTCGGACACCAACGCCAACTCGTTCGACCCGGACGAGAACTCGATCACGTGCAAGGTGGTCAACAAGACCACGACGACCTGCACCGGCAGCGTCACGATCAAGCCCACCCAGCTGAAGAACGCCGACGCCACGTCCTGGCACGTCCTCGCGGTGGCGATCGGCAACGACGACAACCCGGACGTGGACGAGCCCGGCCTGAACGAGTCCGCCTCCACGGTCAAGTTCCAGCGCGCCTCCCAGCTCACGGTCGACGCCACCCCGGAGCCCGTGAAGAAGGGCAAGACCGTCACGGTCACCGGCAAGCTGTCGCGCGCCAACTGGGAGACCAACAAGAACGCGGGCTACGGCACCCAGTCCGTGAAGCTCCAGTTCCGTAAGAAGACGAGCACCGCCTACACCACGGTGAAGACGGTCAAGACGTCCTCCACCGGCACCCTCAAGACCACGGTCACGGCCTCGGTCGACGGCTACTACCGGTGGAGCTTCGCCGGTACGGCCACGACCCCGGCGGTCAGCGCGGCGGGCGACGCGATCGACGTGAAGTAGTCCCGCCGGGAACCGCGCACGGCGCGCCGCCGGCACGCGGCGATCTTCGCGGAACCTTCGTACGTGTGTACAACCTTCGGTTCGGCTTGCGGGTCTGGTGTGTGGGTCACCAGGCCCGCACACCTCCCCGGGGAGTTAACACATATGCGTATTCGCACCACCGTAGCCGTCGTGTCCGGCGCCCTGGCCCTGTCCGCCCTCGCGATCCCGGCCTCGCAGGCCTCCCCGGCGTCGCCGTCCCGCGGCGACTTCCCGGTGAGCGACCGTTACGGGTTCCCGGCGGAGCAGCGCGCGGGGCTCCCGAAGGCGGGGCAGCGCTCGCTCGCGGCGAAGGCCGCCGTCCCGGTCATCAGCAAGATCGTCATCAACGGCGGCAAGCCGATCGTGGTCGGCACCACCAACAGCAAGAAGGTGACGATCTCCGTCACCGCGACGGACGACTCCGGCATCGACGGGTTCTCCACCATCATCTGGCGCGGCGCCTCCCCGGAGGACCCCATCTGGGCCTTCTATCAGAACGAGGAGTCCGCCACCTGCAAGGCGGCCGGTGCCACCACGTCCACCTGCTCCCTCACGGTGACGGTTCCCTCCGAGCAGCTGATCAACGAGGACGCGACGACCTGGAAGGTCGGCGCCTGGGTGACCTCGAAGGACGGCGAGGACACCAAGATCGACGCCTCCGGCACCGTGAAGATCCAGCGTGCGTCGAAGCTGACGGTCGACGCGGCCCCCGAGCCGGTGAAGAAGAACGGGACCGTCACGATCACGGGCAAGCTGTCGCGTGCGAACTGGGAGACCGGGCTGTACGCGGGCTACTCGACGCAGTCGGTGATCCTCCAGTTCCGTAAGCCGACCACTACCGCGTACACGAACGTCAAGGGCGTCAAGACGTCCACGACGGGTGCGCTGAAGACCACGAACAAGGCCACGGTCGACGGCTACTACCGGTGGAGCTTCGTCGGTACGGCCACGACCCCCGCGATCAACGTCGCCGGTGACTACGTCGACGTGAAGTAGCCCTCGCGGTAACGCCTGCGAACGACACACGGCAGTTGGCGATCTTCGCGAAATATTCGTAAGTGTGTACAACCATCGGTGGGACCTGCGGGTCTGGTGTGTTGAGTCATCAGACTCGCAGATCTCCACGGGGAGTTAACACATATGCGTATTCGTGCCACCGTTGCCGTCGCGACCGGCGCCCTGGCCCTGTCCGCCCTCGTAGTGCCGGCCTCACAGGCGGCGGACTCCCACAAGGAGCACCCGAGCCTCAGCGAGCACGGGTTCGCGTGGAAGGACCGCGCGCCGCAGGCGAACAAGCGGGCGCTGGCCTCGAAGGCCGCCACCCTGCCCGTCATCACCAAGACCGTCATCAACGGCGGCAAGCCGATCGTGCTCGGCACGACCGGCACCAAGAAGGTGACCGCCACCGTCACGGCGTCCGACGACTCGGGCATCGAGGACGCCTTCGCGGTCCTGTACACCGGCGGGACCGGCGTCGACGACGAGAACAGCTACGGTTACGCGCCCGACGGCGAGGCGGCGAAGTGCAAGGCGGCCAGCGCCACGACGTCGACCTGCACGCTGACCTTCACGGTCAGCCCGCTGGACCTCTGGAACACGGACGCCAAGACGTGGCAGGTCTACGCCGCGGTGCTGGCGACCGACCTGGACATCACCGAGAAGGACAAGGCCACCTCGGTCAAGTTCCAGCGCGCGTCGCAGCTGACCGTCAACGCCGCGCCGGAGCCCGTGAAGAAGAACGGGACCGTCACGGTCACCGGCAAGCTGTCGCGTGCGAACTGGGACACCGGGAAGTACGCGGGCTACTCGACGCAGTCGGTCATCCTCCAGTTCCGCAAGAAGACCAGCACCGCGTACACCAACGTCAAGGGCGTCAAGACGTCCACGACCGGCACGCTCAAGACGACGACCAAGGCCACGGTCGACGGGTACTACCGGTGGAGCTTCGTCGGTACGGCCACGACCCCCGCGATCAACGTCGCCGGTGACTACGTCGACGTGAAGTAGTCCTCGCAGTAGTGCGGTGAGGCCCGTCCCGGACATCCGTCCGGGGCGGGCCTCCCGCTGTCCCGCGCTTCCTCCGTCACGCCGCCGCCGTCACGGCCTGGTGGAAATGCCGGTCCACCCACCGCCACGCCACCTCCAGCAGCACCGCCCCCACCACCGCGATCGCCACCGCCGCCCACGGCAGCGTCGTCCCCACCAGCTTCAGCGCGAAGAAGTGCTGGAGCGACGGCACCGCGAGCACCACCAGGAACGCGACCACCATCGACACCACCAGCAACAGCCGCCACCACGTGTACGGGCGGGCGATGATCGCCAGGACCCAGATCGAGACCAGGAACAGGGTCAGCGTCGCCACGCTCGTCTCGGCCTGGAGCGAGCCGGGGCCGCTGTAGTAGCCGCGCGCCAGCATGTACGTCGCGAACGTCGTCGCCGCCGCGATGACCCCGCTGGGCGCCGAGTACCGCATGACCCGCCGTACGAAATGCCGTCTCGCGCGCTCCTTGTTCGGCGCCAGCGCCAGGAAGAAGGCCGGAATGCCGATCGTCAGCGTCGACAGCAGCGTCAGGTGCCGGGGCAGGAACGGGTACTCCACCTGGAAACACGCCACCAGGATCGCGATCAGCACCGAGTAGACCGTCTTCGTCAGGAAGAGCGTCGCCACCCGCGTGATGTTGCCGATCACCCGGCGCCCCTCCGCCACCACCGACGGCAGTGACGCGAAGCTGTTGTCGAGCAGCACGATCTGGGCGACGGCCCGCGTCGCCTCGGAGCCCGACCCCATCGCGACCCCGATGTCCGCGTCCTTCAGGGCGAGGACGTCGTTGACGCCGTCCCCCGTCATCGCGACCGTGTGGCCGCGCGCCTGGAGCGCCCCGACCATCTCCCGCTTCTGCTGCGGGGTGACCCGGCCGAACACCGTGCCCGCCTCGATCGCGTCGGCCATCTCCTCCGGGTCGGTGGGGAGCCGGCGGGCGTCGACCGTGTGCTCCGCGCCCGGCAGGCCGAGCTTCGCGGCCACCGCGCCGACCGAGACCGCGTTGTCACCGGAGATGACCTTGGCCGCGACCCGCTGGTCGGCGAAGTACCGGAGCGTGTCCGCCGCGTCGGGCCGCAGCCGCTGCTCCAGGACGACGAGAGCGGTCGCCTTCGCACCGGCCGCCACGTCGGGGGCGGTGAGCCCGGCGGGACTTCCGTCCCCCGCCACCCGCGCCAGCAGCAGCACCCGCAGCCCCTGCTCGTTGAGCCGGTCGGTCTCCGCCAGCGCCGGATCCCCGTCCGGCAACAGTACGTCCGGCGCGCCCAGCAGCCACCCCGAGACCCCGCCGTCCCCCTCGTCGAAGGTCGCCCCGCTGTACTTCCGCGCCGAGGAGAAGGGCAGCGCCTCCGTCGCCCGCCACGGCGCCCTGCCGTCCTGGTACGCGTCCACGATCGCCTGGAGGCTGGCGTTGGGCCGGGGGTCGGACGCCCCGATCGCGCCGAGGACCCGCCGTACGTACGACTCGTCCGCGTCGCCCAGCGCCCGCAACTCGCTCACGAACATCCCGCCCTCGGTGAGCGTCCCCGTCTTGTCGAGGCAGACGACGTCGACGCGCGCGAGCCCCTCGATCGCGGGCAGTTCCTGCACGAGGGCCTGGCGGCGGCCCAGCCGTACGACCCCGATCGCGAAGGCGACCGACGTCAGCAGGACCAGACCCTCCGGGATCATCGGCACGATGCCGCCGATGGTCCTGGCCAGGGAGTCCTTGAAGTCGTTCCGGTTGACGACGAGTTGGCTGACGATCAGGCCGGCGGCGGTCGGGATCATCATCCACGTCACGTACTTGAGGATCGTGCTGATGCCGTTGCGCAGCTCCGAGTCGACCAGCGTGAACCGCGAGGCCTCCTCGGCGAGTTGGGCCGCGTACGCGTCCCGCCCGACCTTCGTGGCCCGGAACGCGCCGCCCCCCGCCACCACGAAGCTGCCCGACATCACGGGATCGCCGGGGTGTTTCAGTACGGGATCGGCCTCGCCGGTCAGCAGCGACTCGTCGATCTCCAGACCGTCCGCCTCCACCATCTCCCCGTCGACCACGACCTTGTCGCCGGGGCCCAGTTCGATGAGGTCGCCGAGGACGATCTCCGAGGTGGAGAGAGCGGTGGCGACCCCGGCACGCCGTACGACGGGCTTGGCCTCCCCGATGACGGCGAGGCCGTCGAGGGTGCGCTTGGCGCGCATCTCCTGGACGATGCCGATGCCGGTGTTGGCGATGATCACAAAGCCGAAGAGCGTGTCCTGGATCGGCGCCACGAAGAACATGACCGCCCAGAGCACCCCGATGATCAGGTTGAAGCGGGTGAGGACGTTGGCGCGGACGATGTCGGCGCCGGAGCGGCTGCTGCGGACGGGGATGTCGTTGACCTCGCCACGGGCGACCCGTTCCGCGACCTCGGCTGCGCTCAGGCCGGAGGCGCGGGCGCCGGGGGTGTCCGGGGTGTGCGGGGTGTCCGGGGTGGGCGACGCGCCGCCGCCCGGCTCCGGGCCATCGGTCTCACCTGTCGCCCGCCGGGCCCGCTGAGTCATGGTTCCGACGGTACGACCCGGGGGGCGCGTTTCCGTGGTGGGCAGGGCGAAGATCGGGGCCCGGCGGGCGAAGATCCGACCCTGGGAGGAGACGGATGAGCCTGGGGCAGTACGGATGCCCCCGACAGACATCCTTTCGCCGGGTCCGTGAGGCTCAGGTCCCTCAGGTCTCGGAGGTGCCTCAGGTCCCGGAGGTGCCTTCCGCCGCCGCGCGCTTGAGCGCCGCGTCCCGCCCCCGTACGTACCAGATGCCGATCAGACCGAGCCCTGCCCCGGCCAGGCACGTCCAGATCCACCACGTGTGCCCGTGATCGCTGAACCATCCGTAGAACGGCAGCTGTACGAGGAAGAGGACGAACCAGATGATCGTCCCGCCCACGATGGTGCCGACCACCGGCCCCTCCAGGGGCTCGGGCGCCTCACGCTGGGGGTATCTGGTCGGAGAACCGGTCATGGGGGCAGTGTAGGTCGGGGCCGTCCGGCCCGAGCCACCCGCCTGCCGCCCGTCCCCGCGAGGCCCCACGGCACCCGCCCACCTCACCTGACCCCGCCTCGCCCTACGGCACCCCGTAGAACTTCTCCGTCTCGTCCACGGCCGCCTGGAACCGTTCGTCGAAGTCGTCGCGGACGAGCGTCCTGACCACGTAGTCCTGGACGCTCATCCCCCGTCTGGCGGCATGCCGCCTGAGCCGGTCGAGCAGCTCACCGTCTATCCGCAGGCTGAGCACTGTCGATCCCATGCGTTCCAGGGTCGGGGGCGGACACGCCCCCTGGTGTCGGTTTCGGTGGCATTCTCACTCTTTCGAGTGGTCTTTACGGGCCGGGCACGGGCCGGGCACGGGCCGGTCCCCCCGGTGGTATTTAGCATGGGTAATGAGTTACGCTAAATACATGCCTGATCTGTCCCACGGTGACGAGAACGACGACGCCGTGAACGCTCTCCGATCCGCCGTCATGCGGCTGGGCCGGCGACTGAAGCACCAACGTGTGGACGAGTCGCTGAGCCCCACCGAGATGTCGGTGCTCGGCACCCTCGCCCGCTGTGGCTCCGCCACCCCGGGGGAGCTGGCCCGCAAGGAGCACGTACAGCCGCCGTCGATGACCAGAATCGTCGCCTTGCTCGAAGCGAAGGGCCTGGTCAGGCTGGAGCCACACCCCGACGACCGTCGGCAGAAGGTGGTCAGCCAGACAGCGGAGGCCGAGGCGATGCTCGAACAGAGCCGCCGCAAGCGGAACGTCTGGCTCGCTTCCCTCGCCGAGGGCCTGGACGAGGACGAATGGGCGAAGCTGCGCGCTGCCGCCCCCGTCCTGGAGAAGCTCGCCCATCTCTGACCCCCCTGACCCGCGCGCCGCAAGGAGGCGAAACAACATTGAGTTCGGGATCCGGAGCAGACTCCGCCCCCGCACCGCAATCCGCCCACGACAGCAGTAACGGCAGCACCAGCACCAACGCCGGCACGACCAGCGCCACCAGCACGGACGCCGCCCCCACCCCCACCAAGGGCGGCACTTTCTCGTCCCTCAAGATACGTAACTACCGCTTGTTCGCCACGGGCGCCGTGGTCTCCAACATCGGTACGTGGATGTCCCGCATCACCCAGGACTGGCTGGTCCTGAGCCTCACCGGCTCCTCGGCGGCCGTCGGTATCACGACGGCGCTCCAGTTCCTGCCGATGCTCCTCTTCGGTCTGTACGGCGGCGTCATCGCCGACCGCTACCCGAAGCGCCAGATCCTGCTGGTCACCCAGGCCGCCATGGGACTCTGCGGACTCTCCCTCGCGCTTCTGACCCTTTCCGGCCATGTCCAGGTGTGGCACGTCTACCTGATCGCGTTCCTGCTCGGCATGGTGACGGTGGTCGACAACCCGAGCCGGCAGTCGTTCGTCTCCGAGATGGTCGGCCCGAGCCAGCTGCGCAACGCCGTCAGCCTCAACTCGGCGAACTTCCAGTCGGCCCGCCTGATCGGCCCCGCCGTCGCGGGTGTGCTGATCACGACGGTCGGCAGCGGATACGCCTTCCTCCTGAACGGCCTCTCCTTCCTGGCGCCGCTCGCCGGACTGCTCCTGATGCGTCAGAGCGAGCTGTTCAAGGTCGAGCGAGTACCGCGCGGCAAGGGGCAGTTGAGGGAGGGACTGCGGTACGTACGGGGCAAGCCGGAGCTCGTCGGACCGATCGTCCTCGTCGGCTTCATCGGCACGTTCGGCTTCAACTTCCCCATCTGGCTGACGGCGTT
The DNA here is from genome assembly GCF_009865405.1 of Streptomyces sp. SID3212. Taxonomy (GTDB): domain Bacteria; phylum Actinomycetota; class Actinomycetes; order Streptomycetales; family Streptomycetaceae; genus Streptomyces. The sequence continues at coordinate 13,825 of NZ_WWJY01000645.1, forward strand.
CGCGCACGAGATCTTCCACAGCGGGGCCGGGCTGTACTCGTTCTTCAACATCCTGATGGCGGTCGGTTCCCTGGCCGCGGCCCTCCTCGCGGCCCGCCGCCGCTCCTCGCGGCTGCGCCTGATGATCCTGGCGGGCGTGGGCTTCGGACTGCTGGAGGTCCTGGTCGCCTTCGCGCCGTCGGTGTGGCTCTTCTCGCTGCTGCTGCTGCCGATCGGGATGCTCGGCATGACGACCAACATCAGCGCGAACACCAGCGTCCAAATGGCGGCCGACCCCATGATGCGGGGCCGGGTGATGAGCCTCTACATGATGGTCTTCGTCGGCGGCACCCCGGTGGGCGGCCCGCTCCTGGGCTGGGTGACGGACACGTACGGAGCCCGCGTCGGCTTCGCGACGGGCGGCGCGGTCTCCCTGATCGCGGCGGCCACGATCGGCGTGATCCTGACCCGGGTGGTCGGCGTCCGCATAAAGATCGACCTACGGGGCGGCCGCCCCCACGTGGACCTGGTCCCGCGAGCGGCGGGGGAACGGGTACCGGCGACGGTGTGAGGTCCCGGGGGGACGCGTGTGGCCCTGACGCGGGGGATGATGTCCCAGTGGGCGTCCTGCTGCGGCGACATGTGGATGTTCCCCCCGACGATCTCGGCCTTGTAACCCTCGGGGACGGGCATCTGCTCAAGCCGTTCGAACAGCGTGTCCAGAATCAGTTCTTCGGTCTCTGCGACGGTCATCGTGGCGCTCCTCCCCGCTGCCGGACAACGTGGCAGCCGCCTAGTAGAACGATACGCACGGTGACCGGGTTACGAGCGGGGGCTCGGTCGGGGAGGCTGGGCGTATGAGACTCTTCGCCGCCGTGTTGCCGCCTGATCGTGTCGTCGCGGAACTTGCCGGTGCTGTGCGGCCGTTGCGGGAGCTTGAGGGTGGGGGTGGCGGTGCCTTGCGGTGGACCGGGGAGGCGGGGTGGCACTTCACGCTCGCCTTCATGGGGGAGGTGGACGACGCCGTGGTGCCGGAGTTGATCGAACGGCTGGAGCGGGCCGCGTACCGTACCGAGCCCTTCTCGCTGCGCGTCCACGGCAGCGGGCACTTCGGCGGCCGGGCGCTGTGGGCCGGGGCCGCCGGGGGGCTCGACGCCTTGCGGCTCCTCGCCGAGCGGGTGGACGCCGCCGCACGGCGGGCCGGGGTGCCGATGGAGGAGCACCGGCGTTATCAGCCCCACCTCACCCTGGCCCGTACCGACCGGGAAAGAGGCGACGACGGCGCCGGGGACGGGCTGCGGCCCTACGTCGAGGCGCTGGCCGGGTTCGAGGGCACGCCCTGGGAGGTGTCCGAGCTGGCGCTCGTGCGCAGTCGGCTGCCTGGGCCGGCGACCGCGGGGTGGGAGCGCGAGCAGGTGCCGCGGTACGAGACGGTCGCGCGTTGTCCGCTCGGGGCGGGGCTCGGCGGCCCCCCGGGCGAGGGCGTCGCCCCTGTCCGACGTAACCTCGACGGGTGAACCCCAAGACCCGAAACCAAATCATGGCCGGCGTGCTGGTGCTGATGTTCGTGATCGTGGCTGTCGCGGCGGCCGTCGGCGGTTAGCCCTCCCGCCTCGGACAGGGGTACGCGGCGAGACGCCACGTACCCCTGCCGAAGGCGACCGGAGCCGACCACCGGCCATCGGCTACCGACCACCGACCACCGGCCATCGGCTACCGATCACCGGCTACCAGGCGAACGCCTCCGGCGACTCGCCTGGGCCGGGGAAGATTTCCTCCAGCGACGCCAGTACCTCGTCCGACAGCTCCAGGTCCACCGCGCGTACGGCGGACTCCAGCTGCTCCAGGGTCCGGGGCCCCGAGATCGGGCCCGTCACCCCCGGGCGGGTGAGCAGCCAGGCCAGCGCCGCCTCGCCCGGGTCGATGCCGTGCTTGTCGAGCAGGTCCTCGTACGACTGGATCTGCGCCCGGACGGCCGGGTCGGTGATCCCGCCGCTCGAACGGCCCCCGGACGCCGTGCCCTCACGCTCCTTGCGCAGTACGCCGCCCAGCCGGCCACCGGCCAGCGGCGACCACGGGAGGACACCCAGGCCGTACTCACGCGCGGCCGGGATGACCTCCATCTCGGCGCGCCGCTCGACGAGGTTGTACAGGCACTGCTCGCTGACCAGGCCGTACGAACCGTGCCGCTGCGCCGTCTCGTTCGCCTGGGCGATCTTCCAGCCGGGGAAGTTGGACGACCCCGCGTAGAGGATCTTGCCCTGGGTTATCAGGGTGTCGATCGCCTGCCATATCTCCTCGACCGGGGTGGCACGGTCGATGTGGTGGAACTGGTAGAGGTCGATGTAGTCGGTCTGGAGCCGCTTGAGACTGGCCTCCACCGAACGGCGGATGTTGAGGGCGGAGAGCTTGTGGTGGTTGGGCCACGCCTGGTCGCCCTCGCCCTCGCCCATGTACGCGTACAGCTTGGTGGCGAGGACGACCTTGTCACGGCGGTCGCCGCCCTGGGCGAACCAGGTGCCGAGGATTTCCTCGGTGCGGCCCTTGCCCGCCGTCCTGCCGTAGATGTTGGCGGTGTCGAAGAAGTTGACGCCCGCGTCGAGGGCGGCATCCATGATGGTGTGGCTGTCGGATTCGTTCGTCAGCGGGCCGAAGTTCATTGTCCCGAGGACGAGTCGGCTGACCTCAAGTCCCGTGCGTCCGAGCTGCGTGTACTTCATGTCGCACTAGCCAACGTGATCGAGCGCACTCGAAGCAACCCCCCTGTCCACGGCCCGGCCAGCCCGCTCCGGGCACGGCGGCGAGCGCCGCTCCGAGCGCCGCTCCGAGCGCCCTTCCCGGCGCCGCTTCTACCGGCCCGCGAAATCGTCCAGCGCCGCCCGTACCGCCAACCGCTCGGTGACGCTGCCCTTGTGGCCCGCGTCCTCCACGATCACCAGCCGGGCGTCCTTCCAGGCACGCGCCAACTCCCAGGCGGTGACCAGGGGTCCGCCCAGGTCGAAACGGCCGTGGACGAGGACGCCCGGGATGCCCGCCAGCCGGTCCGCGCCGCGCAGCAGCGCACCCTCCTCCAGCCAGGCGGCGTGGGAGAAGTAGTGCGCGCAGATCCGGACGAGGGCCAGGCGGGCGGCCGGGGGCCGGTCGCTGTACGGGCGGGCCGAGCCGTGCGGTTCCTGCGCGAGTACGGCGTCCTCCCAGGCGCACCAGTCGGCCGTGGCCCGCTCCCGTACGGCGGGATCGGGACTTTCGGTCAACCGCGCGTAGGCCGCGAGGAGTTCGAAAAGGTCACCTCCTCCGTCACCTCCCGCGCCATCACCGTTCCGCTCGTCCTCCGGAACGCCGCCGTCGCGGAAGCGTTCCCACTCCTCGGGGAAGATCTGGCCGGCGCCCCGGTACAGCCAGTCGATCTCCGAGCGCCGGGTGGTGGTGACGGCGGAGATGACGATCTCCGAGACGCGCTCGGGGTGGCGCTCGGCGTACGCCAGAATGAGTGTGGAGCCCCAGGACCCCCCGTACAGCAGCCACTTGTCGATGCCGAGGTGGACACGCAGCCTTTCCATGTCGGCGATCAGGTGGTCGGTGGTGTTGTGCCGCAGGTCGGTGGCGGGATCGCTCGCGTGGGGGGTGCTGCGCCCGCAGTTGCGCTGGTCGAAGAGGACGACGCGGTAGCGGGCGGGGTCGAAGTACCGCCGCATGGTGGGACCGCACCCGGACCCGGGCCCGCCATGGACGACGAGGGCGGCCTTGCCGCCGGGATTCCCGCAGACCTCCCAGTAGACGAGATTCCCGTCCCCGACGTCGAGTCGGCCGTGGTCGTACGGCTCGACGGGCGGATAGTGCGGCGAGTCGGGGGACGGGGCGGCGGAGGCGGGCTGCGGCATGGGGGTGCTCCTGGGGTTGGGGCGGTGACAGGGATTGTCCAAGGTTCTGCCAAGGGGGCGCTGACAGGGTGAGCCGTGTTCCGAACAGCTGCCGGGGCGGGGCGAATGCCGTTCCGCGTTCGCATGCGAGAGCGGTAGGGCTGGTGTTCGTACTGAAGGAGAAGGAGAGATCATGCGCACACGTCGCTCCGTCGCGACAGCGGCGGTCACCGGGGCACTGCTGCTGGGTGGCTCGATGGGGCCCGCCGTGGCTGCCGCGACCGACACGGCCACCACGTCCAGCCGTGTGGTGCGGGCAACGCAGGGAGTCTTCCACTACTGGGGCACGTACCCGAACATCGGGACCTGCGTCGGGGCCGGTCACCAGATCCTGATCGACGACACCACCGGCCGCTACATCAGCACCCGATGCACGGCTTTCGGCCCCTACCAGTACAAGCTGTGGGTCGAGATCTAGAGAGCCCGAAGAGCCGCGCTCGCTTGTGCCAAGCGGTTCCGCAGCTCCTCGGTCCTGGCGGGGCGGCGTTGTGTCTCGTACAGGGACAGGGCCTGTTCCCACGCTTCGCGTGCCTGGTCCGGCCGGTTCATCGCGTCGTACGTGTCGCCGAGGTTGGTGAGGGTGTCGGCCTCGTCGTACGTACTGCCGACGTGGCGGAAGAGCGACAGTGCCTGCCGGTAGTGGTCCAGGGCTTCGGTGTGGCGCCCGGTGTGGTGGGCGATGTAGCCCAGGCTGTCGTGAGTTGACGCCGCGTCACCTTCCTGGCCGTCCGCGCGGAACAGGGCGAGGGCCTGTTGGCAGTGGTCCCGTGCCTCGGAGTGGAGCCCGAGTTGGGCGTGCATCCAGCCGACCGCGTTGAGCTGGTTGGCCAGCCAGACGGGGTTGTCGAGCTTCCTGTACAGGCCCAGCGCCCGGACGGCGTGGTCGAGAGCCTTCTCGTCGTCCCCGTGCTGCTCCCACGCCCGGCCGAGTGTGCGGCAGATGTGCGCCTGGCCGGCGAGGTCTTCGGTCTGCTCGGACAGGGCGAGGGCCAGGTGCAGATGGTCCATGGCCTTGGCGTGCTCCCCCGTCTGCGCGTGGGCCTGTCCCAGCCGCCAGTGGGCCAGGGCCCGGGGAACGGGGGCGTCGCCGTGGAGTTCGGCCGCGGTGAGGGCGGCACGCCAGACGGCGAAGTAGTCCTGTAGGTGGTGGCCGCCCAGGTGGTACGAGATCAGCGTCCAGGCCAGCTGCCACACCTGCGCGTACCGGCCCTGCTCCAGGGCGAGGGCCTGGACGGCCGGCAGGCAGGAGTGTTCGGTGGCGAACCACTCCAGCGCGGCTGCCGTGTCCGCCGGCCGGAGCGGGGCGCAGCCCGCGGCGGGAGGGCCCAGTTCGGGCCGGAAGGGGGTGTGCGGGCCGTCGAGGAGCTGGTTGGCGGCGAAGGCCGTGTGCACATGGAAGTCGATCAGCCGGGTCAGGGCGTCGGCGGTGTCGGGCGCCTCGCCCATTTCGGCGGCGAACAGTCCGATGAGGTCGTGCATGCGGTACCGGCCGGGGCGGTGCTGCTGGATCAGGTGCGCGGCCTCCAACTCGGCCAAAAGTTGGCGGGTCCTGGGCACGGGAAGAGCCGCGAGGGCGGCGGTGGCGGGCAGGCCGATGTCCGGGCCGGGCGCCTGCCCCAACAGGGCGAACAGGCGGCCGGCCGGTGGGGTCAGGGCGCGGTGGGAGGTGGCGAACACCGCGCGCAGGTTCACGGACACGTCCTCCGTGGCCAGCGCGTCGAGCCGGCCGGTGGCCGACCGGAGTTCCTCCGCGAGTACGGCGAGGGGGAAGGCGGGATGCGTGACGGCGCGGGCGGCCACGATGCCGAGGGCGAGGGGGAGACCCGCGCAGTGCGCGACCAGGGCGTCGACGGCCGCGGGTTCGGACGCGGCTCTTCGCACACCGAGATGACGCGTGAGCAACTCGCGGGCCTGGTCCGGCTGGAAGGCGTCGAGGCTGACGAGGCCCGCGCCGTGCGTGGTGACCAGGGAGGTGAGCCGATCACGACTGGTGATCAGCACGCGGCACGACGGGCTTCCGGGCAGCAGCGGACGGACCTGGTCGGCGTCGCGTGCGTTGTCCAGCACGATCACCATGCGCCGCTCTGCGAGCAGACTGCGGTAGAGGCCCGCCTGGGCTTCCAGGTCCGCCGGGACGGCGTCAGGCTCGACCCCCAGAGCACCGAGAAACCCCCGCAGGGCGACCGCCGCGGGTACGGGCGCCGAGGACGGCTCGAACCCGCGCAGGTTCACGTACAACTGCCCGTCAGGAAACCGCTCCACGTTGTCCTGCACCCAGCGCAGCGCCAGCCACGTCTTGCCGACCCCACCGATCCCGCCGATCGCCACGGAGCCCGTCCGCTGGGCCTGAAGGGCATCGGTGAGCTGCTCAAGCTCTCGACTCCGACCGGTGAACACGACCGGAGACAAGGGGAGTTGACGCGGTACACCGCGTGAAGCGGCCGGTGGCGCGGACAGCACGGAGGCGCCGGTGAGTATCTTCCGGTGCAGCTCCTGAAGCTGCGCACTGGGGTCGGCTCCGAGTTCTTCGGCGAGCCGTTCCCGGGTCCGCTCGTAGTACGTGAGCGCGTCGGCCGGCCGGCCGCACCGGCAGAGGGCGAGCAGGTACTGGCCCACCAGCCGCTCATCGAGGGGTTGATCGGTGACGTGCTTGGCGAGCTCCGGGAGGACCGCGTCGTGGTGGCCGAGGTGAAGCTCCACTTCGTACAACTCGGCCAGCAGGCCGGCTCGTTCCTGGTGGAGCCCCACTCTGTTCCGGACAGCCCAGTCCCCGCCCAGACTCCCGAGCGCCTCGCCGTGACAGAGCTCCACGGCCCGGCGGTAGAGCCTCCGGGCCTCCTGATGGTCCCGCCGCTCCACGGCCTTGCCGCCCCGCTGGGCCAGCGCCCGCATCAGATGGACGTCGACCTGCTCCGGCTCCAGCGTCAGAACGTAACCGCCCGACTGCTGGGCCAGCGGACCCGAGGAACCACCCCCGTGATCCAGCAACTTGCGAAGCCGAGCAACGTAACTGTGCAGCCCGGCCCGCGCCGCGCGCGGCGGGGAGTCGTCCCACACCCGCTCGATCAAGGTGTCCACACTCACGAGCCGCCCACTCTGCAACGCGAGAACCGCCAGCACGCACGCCTGCTTGGCGGGCCCGGCAGAAACGTACGCGCCGTCGGCGCCCTCCACCATGATCCGACCGAACAGGCGTATGCGAGGCTGAGCGGAGAGGTGGCTCTCGATACGGCTCATCAGGCAACCGTCTCACAGCAAGCCCCCACCGTCCGCTGATCGCACGGCCAATCCCCGGCGGTTCAGGCGCGTTTCGATGGATCCCGACCACCTCTCGGTCCGCAGAACGTTTCGCTCATTCGGTGCGCTCCAACAGCGTCCGCGCCGCCGTCAGGAACAGCGCGCAGATCTCGTCCGCGTCCGCCCCCGCCAGTGGCTCCATGCGGCTGACATCGCGGACCAGGCCGAGGCCCACCAGCCACGCCAGGACCAGTTGGGCGCGCAGCGTCGCGTCCGGGGCGTCGGTCAGGGTGGCCAGCGCGCCCGCGTAGTCCGCGCCCAGCTGCTCGGCGATGGTGGCCGCCGGGCCCTCGCTGCCGAGCGAGCGCAGGAAGGTCACCAGCGTGTGGTCGCGCCGCTGGCCCGGCTCGTCGCGGAGCATGCTGCGCAGCGTGGTGTCGAGCAGCTTCTCCAGTGGTGTGGTGTCGAGTTGGGCCCGGCCCTCGCGGGCCGCCACCGCCTCGAACACCGCGGCCTTGGAGCCGAAGTAGCGGAAGATCAACGACTGGTTCGCCCCCGCCCGGTCCGCGATGTCCCGCACGGTCGTACGGGCGAAGCCGCGTTCCGCGAAGAGGACGGTGGCGGCATCGAGCAACGCCTGTCGGGTCCCGGCCGCGTCGCGGCGGCGGGGTTGTTGTTTTTCGGCCACGGTCCCTCCCAGCGCACACCGTAGCGCCAGGGCCGCCAGGGGCGGCCGTCTTGACGCCTCCCCGACGGCCTGCCTAGCGTTGTAAGCGTCTGCTTGCAAACTCCGGACAGCGACCTCAACGAGCCCATGACCAGGCTCGATAGACCGTTCGAGTGGGAGTCACCTTGAGCACACCCCCCGCAGCCGAATCCGCCCCCGGCCCCATCCCCTACCCCTTCAACGACGCCGGGGGCCTCGCCCTCGACGCCTCGTACACCGCCGCACAGGACGCCGAGGGCATGATCCGCGTCCAGCTGCCGCACGGCGAACCGGCCTGGCTGGCCACCCGGTACGCCGACGCCCGCTTCGTCCTGGGCGATCTCCGCTTCTCCCGCGCGATGTCGCTGGAGAAGGACGAACCCCGTTTCACCCCGGCCGTCACCGAGGAGAACATCCTCTCGATGGACCCGCCCCACCACACACGCCTCCGCACCCTGGTCTCCCGCGCCTTCACCAAGCACCAGGTGGAGGGATTACGCCCCTGGGTGCGGCAGTTGACCGGCGAGCTGCTCGACGGGCTGATCGCCCGCGGCGGTACGGCCGACCTGGTCGAGGAGTTCGCGCTCCCGCTGCCCGTCGCCGTCATCTGCGAACTGCTCGGCGTACCGGCCGGCGACCGCCCCAAGTTCCGCGCCTGGAGCGACGCCGCCCTGTCGACCAGCATCCTCGACGCCGAGGAGCAGAAGGCCAACCAGGTCGCCCTGCGCGCCTACATGGCGGAGCACGTCGCCGCCCGCCGGGCCGATCCGCAGGACGACCTGATGTCGGCCCTCATCGAGGCCAAGGACGTCAAGGACCGGCTCACCGAGGTCGAACTCGTCGACATGTGCATCGCGATCCTCATCGCCGGACACGAGACGACCGCCTCGCAGATCCCGAACTTCGTACACGTCCTGCTCGAACACCCCGAGGAATGGGCGCGGTTGGTCATCGAGCCCGAGCTGATCCCCACCGCCGTCGAGGAGTTGATGCGGTTCATCCCGCTCGGTGTGGCCGGGGGATTCGCCCGGTACGCCACCGAGGACATCGAGGTCGGCGGGGTCCTGGTCCGGAAGGGCGAGCCGGTCCTCGTCGCGATCGGCCCCGCGAACCGGGACCCGCGCCGGTTCGAGAATCCGCACGAGGTACGGCTGGACCGCAAGGTCAATCAGCACCTCGGCTTCGGACACGGCGTGCACCACTGCCTGGGCGCGCAGCTCGCCCGGCTCGAACTGCACGAGGCGCTGCACGCCCTGGTGACGAAGATGCCCGGGCTGCGGGTGGTGGGGGAGATCGAGTGGAAGGACCGGATGATCGTGCGGGCCCCGCGCCGGATGACGGTGGGGTGGTGACCGCGTGACCTGGCACCTTGAGGTGGACGAGCACGCCTGTATCGGCTCGGGGATGTGCGCCGCGCTGGCCCCGGACCGGTTCGAGCTGGAGAGCGCGACGGCGGCGGTGGTGCCGGGCGCGGCGGAGGCGGACCCGGCGGAGGTGCTGCTGGACGCGGCCGACTCGTGCCCGGCGGTCGCGATCACGGTGACGGACAGCACCTCGGGGGCGGTGCTGGGGCCACGCCCCTGACCCGTGCCCTTCCCGGGGGCCGGACGGCTCGTGGGCTGTCCGGCCCCGGGGTACGAGCGGGTCGGGTGTCGGAGGTACGCGCCCGTCCGGCGCCCGTGGTACGGCCCCGTTCTACGCTGGCCGGTATGAGCATCGCCCCGGCCCCCGCGTTCGACCCCTGGCAGCGCGCGTTCATCGCCGACCCCTACCCGGCCTACGCCGGCCTCCGCGCCCAGGGGCCCGTGACGTACTTCGAGCCGACCGGCCAGTGGCTCGTCCCGCACTACGACGACGTACGGGCCCTGCTCCGCGACCGGCGCCTCGGCCGTACGTACCTCCACCGCTTCACCCACGAGGAGTTCGGCCGCACCGCCCCGCCCGCCGCCCACGAGCCCTTCCACACCCTCAACGGCAACGGCCTCCTCGACCTCGAAGCCCCCGACCACACCCGCATCCGCCGGCTGGTCTCCCTCGCCTTCACCCCGCGTACCGTCGAGCGGCTCGCCCCCACGATCACCCGCCTCGCGGAGGACCTGGTAGCCGGGTTCGTCGCCGACGGCGGGGGCGACCTCGTCGCCGCCGTCGCCGAGCCGCTGCCCGTCGCGGTGATCGCCGAGATGCTGGGCGTCCCGGAGGCGGACCGGCCGCTGCTGCGGCCCTGGTCGTCGGCGATCTGCGGGATGTTCGAGCTGAACCCCACCGAGGAGACGGCCCGGCGGGCGGTCGACGCGTCGGTCGAGTTCTCCTCGTATCTGCGCGGGCTCATCGCGCGGCGGCGCCGCGACCTCGGGGACGACCTCATCAGCGCGCTGATCACCGCGCACGACGACGAGGACCGCCTCACCGAGCAGGAGATGATCTCCACCTGCGTGCTGCTGCTCAACGCCGGCCACGAGGCGACGGTCAACACCACCGCCAACGGCTGGTTCACCCTCTTCCGCCACCCCGCCGAACTGGCCCGCCTGCGCGCCGACCCGGCCGGTCTGCTGCCCACCGCCGTCGAGGAGTTGCTGCGCTTCGACACCCCGCTCCAGATGTTCGAGCGATGGGTGCTGGACGACATCGAGGTCGGAGGCACCGTGATCCCGCGCGGCAGCGAGGTGGCCCTCCTCTTCGGCTCGGCCCACCGGGACCCCGCCCGCTTCGACCGTCCCGACGTCCTGGACCTCGGCCGTACGGAGAATCCGCATCTGGCGTTCGGCGCGGGCATCCACTACTGCCTGGGCGCCCCGCTCGCCCGGCTCGAACTCGTCGCGTCCTTCGGGGCGTTGCTGCGCCGGGCCCCCGAGTTGCGGCTGACCACCGAGCCCGAGTGGAACCCGGGGTACGTCATCAGGGGCCTGCGGGAGCTCCTGGTGGAGGTGTGAGGCCCATACGATTTCACCCCACCACCCCGGACGGCCCCACCATCCCGGACGGCCCCACCGCCCAGGACGGCCGCCAGACCCTCCCCGGGAGCGCCGCCAGGCCCCCGAAGTGGTCGATGACCGCCCGCAGCCCCGGGTGCGGATCCGACCGGCGGAGGAGGAGCGAGAGCGGGTACGCGAGCGTCGGGTCCACCACCGGGATGCGGCGCAGGTCGTGGTGGGTCGGCCAGAGGTACCGGTCGCGCGAGCCCACGAGAGTGGCCACGTCCGCCGACTCCGCGAGGATGTCGAGAAGCACCTCGTCGCCGAAGTTCGGCCCCGCCGCGTCGACCCGGAGATCGAAGGCGGTGGCCAACTCGTCGTAGAACTCCGCCCATTCGCTGCCCGGCGCGATCCCCGGCACCCAGATCCGGTGCCCGCGCAGCCGGTCCGGGGTCAGGGTCCGCGCGGCGGCGAGCGGGTGCCTCGGGCCCACGAGGAGTTCCAGCGGGGAGTCGAACGCGTGGATCATCCGTACGTCGCCGGGCAGTGCGGCCGGGTCGGTGACCGAGCGGAACGACGCGTCGAGATCGCCCGCCCGGACGGCGGCGACCGCCTCGCGCGGGTCGTTGACCCGGAGGGTCACCACGTCGAGGTCGGTTCCGGGGCGTGACCGCCAGTAGTCGTGCAGGAGGACGGCCTGCGCGGACCGCAGGCCGAGGACGTCGATCCGCAGGGCCCGCGCCCCCGGCCTGATCGCGGTGATCGCGCGCTCGACACCGGTGACGACGTTCCGGGCGTGCGGGAGGAACGCCTGCCCGTCGAGGGTCAGTTCGACCCCTCGGGCGGTACGGGTGAACAGCCGGACGCCGAGTTCGCGCTCCAGGGCCGCGATCCGCTTCGACACGGCCTGCTGGGTCACGCCCAGCTCGTCGGCCGCGTGCCGCAGCTGCCCCAGCTCGGCCGCCCGGACGAACGATCGCACCGCCTCTGTATCCATGCGGGCAGCCTAGGTGCGCACAACCCATGGTTGTGGCCGGGCCGGGATCGGTTGTTTGATCCGAGGGCCGTGCGCGCGGTGTGATGCGGGGAGCCGCACGTCGGTCGCGGCCGGGGGCGGGGGAGAGGGAAGCACATGCGCGAGCGCTTGGGGTCCGACTTCGGCCGGCTGTGGGCGGCCTACGCCGTCAGTACGTACGGTACGTGGATCGCCTTCGGCGCGTTCCCGCTGATCGCGGTCCGGGTGCTGGACGCGTCGGCGTTCGCCGTGTCGCTCCTGGAGGCGGCCGGGCTCGCCGTCGCGGGGGTGGCCGCCTTCTCGCTCGGGCCGTGGATCGAGCACCGCGCCAAGCGCCCTGTGATGATCGCGATGGACCTGGTCCGGTTCGCCGCGACGGCGAGCGTCCCCGTCGCGTACGTCCTCGGCGTGTTGTCGTACGGTCAACTGCTGGTTGTCTCGGTCGTCTCCGGAACCGCGAACATCGCCTTCACCGCCGCGTCCGGCGCGTACCTGAAACACCTCGTCCCCCGGGACCACCTCCTCCTGGCGAACGGGAGATTCGAGGGCACGAGCTGGGTCGCGACGGCGGCCGGGCCGCCCCTCGGCGGTGCGCTCGTCGGACTGCTCGGCCCGGTCGTCACGGTCCTGGCCGACGCCCTCAGCTACCTCCTGTCCGCCCTCGGAATCCTCCGCATCCGTGGCGGAGGCGACGTCGTGACACCCCGCGACCGCTCCACCGAGCCGCGCGCGGGCCGGTTCCTCGACGGCTGGCGGCTCATCCTCCGCGACGACGCGCTGAGACGCCTGTTCCTCAACTCGATCCTCGTCGGCGGCCTCATCATGGCCACCGTCCCCCTCCTTTCCGTCCTCCTGCTGGGCCGGTACCACTTCCCGGTCTGGCAGTACGGTCTGGCCTTCGGCGTCCCCGCGCTCGGCGGCTTCGTGGGCGCCCGCCTCTCCGTGCGCCTCGTGACCCGCTACGGCCGGCACCGGGTGATGATCGTCTCCGGCTGGCTGCGCTCGGTCTTCCCGCTCGGGCTGGCGTTCGTCCGTCCCGGGGTCCCGGGGCTCCTCATCGTGATCGTCGTCGAAGGGCTGTTGATCACCTGCATGGGGATCTTCAACCCGATCTACGCGACGGAGCGCCTGCGACGGACCCCCGTACACCGGACCGCCCAGATCCTCAGTACGTGGAGCGCCGCGAGCAAGCTCCTCCATGCCGCCCTGATGGTGATCTGGGGGATCCTCGCCACCCTCACCGGCCCGCTCGCCGCGATCACCGTGTCCGGCGTCCTCCTGCTGGCCACCCCGCTTCTGCTGCCCACGCGGGCCCATCTTTCGGCGCCGGAGCCTGTCGCCTCGGGACCGGACGTCCGGGTCGCCTGACTCGCCGCGACCCACGGCACGGACCCGCCGCCGTCAGGCCCGCGCCTCGTACGGTGCCCCCAGCCCCCACGCCTCGTACATCGCGTCCGCGAACGCCCCCGCCAGTTTGTGCTCCCCCGACGGGGCGGGATGCGTGCCGTCGTACGTGTCGCGGTGGATGTCGTACGACGGCGGGCGCGACGCCAGCAGCAGGGGTGAGCCGGCCAGGTCCAGGTCGGCGACCGCCTTCGCCAGCAGCTCGTTGAAGCGGGCGACCTCGGCGGCGAAGGCCGGGTCGGTGTCGGCGCGCACGTTCGGTATGACCGGCAGCACCACGGCCCTGACCCGCGGATTCGCCGCACGCGCCTCGGCGAGGAACAGCCGGACCCGCTCGGCGGTCTGCGTGCTGTTCGTGTAGAAGCCGAGATCGATCAGCCCGAGCGAGATCAGCAGGACATCGGCCCGGTGCGTGCTCACGGCGTCGCGGATCAAGGGCGTGAGGTGCTGCCAGCCCTCGCCCCAGCCCGCCAGATGGCGCCGGGCGGCGGCCGGGAAGTCCGGGGCGCCGTACGCGTGCGAGACCGGGGCCTCGGCGAACAGGTCGTACAACTCCGTACGCGGGCCGACGATCCCGTACGGACCGCCGAAGGACGCGTTCAGGTGCTGCCACATCCGGTAGCGCCAGGTGAAGTCGCCGGCGTGGCCGATGGTCATGGAGTCGCCGACGAACATGAAACGCATCGGGACATCATCCCCGATCGGGGCGGGATGGCAGGCTGGGGGCATGCGTTCGCTTCCGCGCCACCCTGGCCTGCGTCTTTCCGGTGTTTTCGCTGGTGTTTCCACCGTACTGCTCGGTGTGTCCACCCTGCTCGTCGGTGTGTCCGCCCTGCTCGGCATATCCGCGCCGCAGGCCTCGGGAGCCACCGCCGACGCCTCCGCCGACGCCAGCGCCGCCACTGCCGCCGCCGACAACGCCCCCGACCGCAGCTTCACGATCAAGGACCCGCGCATCACCGAGTCCAGCGGTCTGGCGGCGAGCCGCGCCCACCCCGGCGTCTACTGGACCCACAACGACAGCGACGACGGACCGTACGTCTACGCGGTCGACTCCCGGACCGGTGAGACGGTCGCGACGATCACCCTCCGGGGCGTCGGCGACCCGCGCGACGTGGAGGCCATCTCGATCGGGCCCGACGGCGACGTGTACGTCGGTGACATCGGGGACAACCTGGGCGGCAGCTGGGACCACGTATGGATCTACCGCTTCCCGGAGCCGAAGCAGCTCAAGGACGCGACGGTCCGCGCCACCCAGTTCACGGTGAAGTACGCCGACGGGCCGCGCGACGCCGAGGCGTTGATGGTCGACCCGAAGACCGGGCGGGTCTACATCGCCTCGAAGAACGAGGACGGCGGTGGACTGTACGAGGGTCCGGCGCGGCTGACCGCGACGGGGACCAACGTCTTCCGGCGGATCGGGGACGTGCCGTGGGTGACGGACGGCGCGTTCTCGCCGGACGGCAAGGAGCTGGTGCTGCGCTCGTACTTCAGCGCGCGCGCGTACGCCTGGAAGAACGGCCGGCTGGGCGCCGACCACCGCGTGCGCGCGCCCATCCAGGGGCAGGCCGAGTCCGTGACGTACACGGCGGACGGCAGCGCGCTGATGTTCGGCTCCGAGGGCGAGGAGAGCGGGGTGGAGCGGGTGGACCTAGAGAAGGACGGCGGCTCGTCCCCCGGGAGCGGTGGTACGGCGTCGGGCGGGGGCGGGAGCGGGTCGACGGGGGGCCTCGGCACGGACGCCGAGGAGGGCAAGGTGACGGTGGGGGCGGTGGTGCTGGTGGGGGCGGCGGTGCTGTTCTTCGGCGTCAAGCGGCTGCGGCGCAAGGGCTGAGACCGGCGGCCGGGCGGGCGGTGTGAACGGCGAAGGGCCCCGGCCGCGTGGACGGTGTGAGCGGCGAAGGGCCCCGGCCGCGTGGAGCGCGTACCGGGGCCCTTCGCATTCGGCGTCAGAGCCGCTCGTTCAGCGTCAGAGCCGCTCGATCACATAGTCGATGCAGACCGTCAGCGCGGCCACGTCCGCCGGGTCGACCGCGGGGAACATCGCCACACGCAGCTGGTTGCGGCCCAGCTTGCGGTACGGCTCGGTGTCCACGATGCCGTTGGCGCGCAGGGCCTTGGAGACCGCCGTCGCGTCGATCTCGTCCGCGAAGTCGATCGTGCCGATGACCTGCGAGCGCTTCGCCGGGTCGACCACGAACGGGGTCGCGTACTTGGACGCGTCGGCCCATCCGTACAGGGCGCTCGACGACGCGGCCGTACGGTTCACCGCCCAGTCCAGGCCACCCTGGGTGTTGATCCAGGTCAGCTGCTCGTTCAGCAGGAAGAGCGTGGCCAGGGCGGGGGTGTTGTACGTCTGGTTCTTCAGCGAGTTGTCGATCGCGGTCGGCAGCGAGAAGAACTCGGGTACGTGCCGGCCCGAGCCGTGCACGCGCGCGGCGCGCTCCAGCGCGGCGGGCGAGAAGACGCCGATCCACAGGCCGCCGTCGGCGGCGAAGGACTTCTGCGGGGCGAAGTAGTAGACGTCGGTCTCGGTGATGTCGACCGGCAGGCCGCCCGCGCCGGAGGTCGCGTCGACCAGCACCAGCGACCCGGCGTCGGCGCCCGCGACGCGCCGCACGGGCGCGGAGACACCGGTGGAGGTCTCGTTGTGGGTGAGGGCGTAGGCGTCGACACCCTCCTCGGCCTTCGGGTCGGGGTGGGAGCCGGGGTCGGTGGAGATGACGGTCGGCTCGGCCAGCCACGGGGCGAGCTTCGACGCCTTGGCGAACTTGGACGAGAACTCACCGAACGAGAGGTGCTGCGACTTGTTCTCGATCAGGCCGTGTGTCGCGACGTCCCAGAAGGCGGTCGAGCCGCCGTTGCCCAGGATCACCTCGTACCCGTCGGGCAGGTCGAAGAGGCTCCGTACACCGTCGCGCACCGCGCCGACCAGGTTCTTCACCGGAGCCTGGCGGTGCGAGGTGCCGAGCAGAGACGTTCCGGTGGCCGCCAGAGCGTCCACCGCCTCCGTCCGCACCTTGGAGGGGCCTGCGCCGAAACGGCCGTCGGCGGGCTTGATGTCAGCAGGAATCTGGATATCGGCCACGGGCCGGAGCCTAGTGCCTCGCGCGCGGTGCCGGACAGCCGTGTCCGTCGGATGAGACGCGGGCGGCCAGGTATTCGATCAGGGTGATCAGGACGTACTTGCTGGACGAGCGGTCCCGCGCGTCGCACTCCACCAGCGGGACGTCGGAGGTCAGGCCGAGGGTCTCGCGCACCTGTTCCTCGGTACGGAACGGGCCGCCGAAGTCGTTGCAGGCGACGATGAAGAGCGTGCCGTCGGCCTGCAATCGCTCGATGGTGTGACGGGCGTCGGCGACGCGGCGGGTGTCGACGAGGACGACCGCGCCGAACGTACCGGAGAAGAGGCGGTCCCAGAGGAACGAGAAACGTTCCTGGCCGGGGCCGCCGAACACGTACAGCACCGAACCCTGGTCGTGCGCCGAGCTCTGGTCGAGGGAGATCCGGCCGAAGTCGAACGCGACCGTGGTCGCGGTCTTCCTGCCGAGCCCGTCGAGGTCGGCGAGGGCGTCGATCTCCACGGTGCGGGTCATCGTCTCCTCGGCGTTCAGGGGACGGATCTCGCTGATGGAACGGACCATGGTGGTCTTGCCGACGCCGAAGCCGCCGACGATGGCGATCTTCAGGGTGCCGCTGTCGGTGGGTCTGGCCGCGCCGGTGGGGGCATCGGGGGTGCCGGTCATCGGGGATTGCCCTCCGGGTCGGTGAAGTTGGCCCAGCGCACCGCACAAACGGAGGTCACTATAGGAGAGTTGACGATTGAATTGGGAAATTTTTGTTCGATTCCTTATGTGTTTCCGTCAGCTGAAGGTGCTGTGGCCGACAAGTGAACCAGGGGCGGACCGGGTGTGCGTCGGGCATATGCCGTACGTGTGCCACTCATGTACCGGGTTCGCGGGGGCGGCCGGGGCATGCTGGGACCATGGCTGACCAGGCTCAGAGGTCCGGGGGATCCGGAACGAACGCGGGAATGAACGCGGGGGCGGACGCGGCGCTGGGGGCGCGTGCGGACGCGACCGCGCTGGCGCGTGCGCTGGAGGGCGCCGTGCGCGGAGAGGTGGACTTCGGGACGGCGGCCCGGGCCCTGATGACCATGGACGCGTCCAACTACCGCCGGGTGCCGGTGGGCGTGGTCGCCCCGCGCGACGCGGCGGACGTGGCCGCGGCGCTGGCGGTGTGCCGCGAGTACGGCGTACCGGTGCTGCCGCGCGGCGCCGGGACGTCCATCGCGGGTCAGGCGACCGGGGTCGGGGTGGTGCTCGACCTGACCCGCCACCTGCGGTCGATCGTGTCGGTGGACGCGGAGGCGCGCACGGCGGTCGTGCAGCCCGGCGTGATCCTGGACGACCTGCGGAACGCCGTACGGCCGTACGGGCTGACCTTCGGCCCGGATCCCTCGACGCACAGCCGGTGCACGCTCGGCGGGATGATCGGCAACAACTCCTGCGGGGCGCATTCGGTGGCGTGGGGCACGACGGCCGACAACGTCGACCGGCTGTCCGTCCTCACCTACGGCGGGGCGGAACTGAGCCTGGGGCGGGGGTGGCCGGGG
>NZ_WWJY01000646.1 GCF_009865405.1 Streptomyces sp. SID3212
CTCCGCCTCGGCGGCGAGCAGTCCGGCGTGGCAGGCGGCACCGAAGCCGCGCCGGGGTTCACGCACGACGGTCGCGCCGAGCCCGGCGGCGATCTCCGCCGAGCCGTCGGCCGAGCCGTTGTCGACGACGATCGCCCGCCATCCCGCGGGCAGCCGGTCCAGTACCCAGGGCAGCGCCCGGGCCTCGTCGAGACAGGGGAGTACGACGTCAACCGTCGTGGGGATCGAGTACGTCACGTCCATCACCGTATGAATTCAGAAACCGACAAATGGGATACGCGGTCTTACGAAACACGGACAGCGCCGCAGGTGCGAGCCGCTCCGCCCGTTCGGCCCAACAACGGCACCGAGCACCACGGAACGGACTCCGGGGCGGGCCCCGCCGAAGCGGCGCGGGCCCCCGCTCACGGCACCGCCACCCCCCGCTGCCCCGACCGCGCGAACTCCGCCATGCCCGCCGCGAACCCGACCTCAGGCCGCCACCCCAGCTCCGCCCGCAGCCGCTCCGACGACGCGGTGATGTGCCGTACGTCGCCCAGCCGGTACTCCCCGGTGACCACCGGCTCAGGACCCCCGTGCGCCGCCGCCAGCGCCCCGGCCATCTCGCCCACGGTGTGCGGCTCGCCGCTTCCGGTGTTGTACGCGCCCAGCGTGCCGGGCTCCCTCGTCCGTACGAACGCCAGTGCCAGCGCGTTCGCCGTCGCCACGTCCCGTACGTGCACGAAGTCCCGCCGCTGCCCGCCGTCCTCGAAGACCTGCGGGGCCTCGCCCCTGGCCAGCGAGGAGCGGAAGAACGACGCGACCCCCGCGTACGGAGTGTCGCGGGGCATCCCGGGCCCGTACACGTTGTGGTAGCGCAGCGCGAGCGCCCGGCCGCCGGTGGCCCGCGCCCAGGACGCCGCCAGATGCTCCTGGGCCAGCTTGGTCACCGCGTACACGTTGCGCGGGTCGGTCCGCGCGTCCTCGCCGATGAGACCCGGCGTCAACTCCGCCCCGCACAGCGGGCATCCGGGTTCGAAGCGGCCCGCCGCCAGATCCGCCTCCGCGCGGAGTCCCGGCGCGACACGCCCGTGCGCGGGGCAGTCGTACCGGCCCTCCCCGTACACGACCATCGACCCGGCCAGCGTCAGGTCCCGTACCCCCGCGTCCGCCATGGCGGCCAGCAGGGTGGCGGTCCCCAGGTCGTTGCAGCTCACGTAGTCCGGCGCGTCCGCGAAGTCCTTGCCGAGGCCGACCATCGCCGCCTGGTGGCAGACCGCGTCCACCCCGCGCAGCGCCCGGTCGACGGCCGCCCGGTCCCGTACGTCGGCGTGGATCCACTCCACCTCCGGCGGGCGCGCGGGCGGCACGGGGTGGGCCGACGGCAGCAGGGCGTCCAGGGCGACGGCCTCGTGGCCCAGCGCCGTGAGGGCCGTGACGATGTGTGAGCCGATGAAGCCGGCTCCTCCGGTGACAAGTACACGCATGCCGGTGACGCTATGCGCCGAACGGCCCCACCGTGCCGACGCACGCCGGTGCGTCACCGGTCCGTAAGATCGCGGCCCGCGCCCTGCGCGCCCCTCCCGCGCCCGCCCGTGCGCCGCCGGAGAACGAGAACCGAGCCCCTGCCGGAGAACCGCGCCCCCGCCCCTACTCCAGCCCGCTCAGCACCGACGCCAGGTCGTACCCCACCGGCTCCTCCAGCTGCGCGTACGTACAGCTCTCCGGCGTCCTGTCCGGACGCCACCTCCGGAACTGCGCCGTATGGCGGAAGCGGTCGCCCTCCATGTGGTCGTACGCCACCTCGCACACCAGCTCCGGCCGCAGCGCGATCCACGACAGGTCCTTCGTCCCGGACCAGCGGCTCGGACCGCCCGGCAGCCGCGCCCCCTCGTGCGCCGCCTCCTCGGCCCACGCGCCCCACGGATGGCCCTCCGCCGTCTCCATCCGCAGCGGGGCCAGCTCCTCGACCAGCTCCGCCCTGCGCCGCATCGAGAACGCCGCGCACACCCCCACGTGCTGGAGCACGCCCCGCGCGTCGTGCAGGCCGAGGAGCAGGGAGCCCACCACGGGGCCGCTCTTGTGCAGGCGGTACCCGGCGACCACCGCGTCCGCCGTCCGCTCGTGCTTGATCTTGTACATCGCCCGGAAGTCCGGCCGGTACGGCAGGTCGAGCGGCTTGGCGATCACCCCGTCGAGCCCGGCGCCCTCGTACTGCTCGAACCACTCCCGCGCCCGCTCGATGTCCGTGGTGGCGGGCGCGAGATACACCGGCGGCTCTACGCCGATCAGGGCCGCCTCCAGCGCCTCCCTGCGCTGCGCCTGCTCGATGTCCATCAGCGTGCCGTCCCCGAGGGCCAGCAGGTCGAAGGCGACAAAACTCGCCGGGGTGCGCTCGGCCAGCATGTCCACGCGTGACTTCGCGGGGTGGATGCGCTCCGTGAGCTTGTCGAAGTCCAGCCGCCCCTCGTGGACGATCACGATCTCCCCGTCGAACACGCACCGCTCCGGCAGCCGGTCCCGTACCGCCGTCACCAGCTCGGGAAAGTAGCGGGTCAGCGGCTTGCCGGTCCTGCTGCCGATCACTACCTCGTCGCCGTCGCGGTGGATGATCGCCCGGAAGCCGTCCCACTTGGCCTCGTACTGCATCCCGGGCGGGATCGCGGCCACGGACTTGGCGAGCATGGGTTTCACGGGAGGCATCACCGGCAGATCCATGTCCCCGATTGTGTCCGGGAACGGTCGGCTCCGCCCGATATGCGCTCGCGGCCCGCCCGGCCTACGGTGGCGCTCATGGGTGCAGCGGGTGCGGCGGTGGAGCTGGAGGCGGGCGGCAGAGCGGTACGGCTGTCCAGCCCGGCCAAGATCTATTTTCCGGAGCGCGGCTTCACGAAGCTCGACGTCGCGCGCTACTACCTGGCCGTGGGCCCGGGGATCCTCCGGGCCCTGCGGAACCGGCCGACGACCCTGGAGCGCTACCCGGAGGGCGTCGAGGGCGAGTTCTTCTACCAGAAGCGGGCCCCGAAGAACCTGCCCGACTGGATCCCCACCGCCCGGATCGAGTTCCCGAGCGGCCGTTCGGCGGACGAGATCTGCCCGACCGAGGTGGCGGCCGTCCTCTGGGCGGCGAACCTCGGCGCCCTCACCTTCCACCCGTGGCCGGTACGGCGCGGGCGCACCGATCACCCCGACGAGCTGCGGATCGACCTCGACCCGCAGCCCGGCACGGACTTCAAGGACGCCGTCAGGACCGCGCACGAGCTGCACAGCTTCCTCGACGAGCTGGGGATGCGCGGCTGGCCCAAGACGTCGGGCGGACGCGGCCTGCACGTGTTCGTCCCGATCGAGCCGCGCTGGACCTTCACCGACGTGCGGCGGGCCGCCATCACGATCGGCCGCCACCTGGAGCGCAGGAACCCGGGCCGGGTGACCACCGCGTGGTGGAAGGAGGAGCGCGGCGAGAAGATCTTCGTCGACTACAACCAGACCGCCCGGGACCGGACGATCGCCTGCGCCTACTCCGTACGGCCCCGTCCGCACGCCCCGGTCTCCGCGCCACTGCGGTGGGAGGAGCTGGACGACGTGGCCCCGCAGGACTTCGACATCGCGACCATGCCGGTGCGCTACGCCGAACTGGGCGATGTGCACGCGGACATGGAGGAGCACGCGTACAGCCTGGAGGGGCTGCTGGAGCTGGCGGACCGGCACGAGCGGGACCAGGGCCTCGGCGACCTCCCGTACCCGCCGGACTATCCGAAGATGCCGGGGGAGCCGAAGCGGGTCCAGCCGAGCCGGGCGCGGCCGGAGGACGAGGAAGGCCAGCAGGAGGGCTGACCGGGACGGCGGCACGGCGAAGGCCCCCACCGCCGGGTGCGGTGAGGGCCTCGGTGTCACGCCACTGCGAAGTGCCGTGTGCCTACAGCTCCTTGATGCGGATGTCGCGGTACGAGATCACGTCCGTCGTGCTGTGCACCTGGAGGCCGACGTAACCGGTGGCGTACCGCCGGCCGTCCGTCCCCGGGTCACCGGCGCGCGGCGGCGTGAAGGCCTGTCCGCCGACGTTGTCGAACTCGTTGATCACCACACCGTTGCGCAGGATCGTGAAGTGCTGACCCTCCGCGCGGATCTCGTAGTCGTTCCAGGTGCCCTTCGGGGTGACCCCCGCGCCGCCCAGGCCGACCCGGTCGAAGCCGTACACCGAGCCGGTCTTGTACATGTCGCCGACGGGGTTGTCGAGGATCTGCATCTCGTGCCCGTAGTTGATGGCGACCCACTCGGGCCGGGACTCCTCGGGGTGGTTGTGGACGTTCGGGAAGCGCACGAACACACCGCCGTTGGCGTTGCCCGTGCCCGGGGCGTCGTCGCGGAACTGGAGCTTGAGCGAGAAGTCGCCGTACTTGCGCTCCGGGAACCACAGCATGCCCATGCCGTTCACCGTCGTACTGCTGGTGATGGCACCGTCGCCGGACAGTGCGAACTTGCCGCCGCCGACCTGCTCCCACTTGGCCAGGGACGCAGCCGTGCCGTCGAAGAGGTCGCGGTAGCCCTCGGTCTGGCCGGGCTTGCCGATCTTCGACTGCTTGGCCGCCTTGGTGATCTTGTTGAACTCGCGCTGGTCGATGACGTTGTCGGCCAGCAGCTTGTCGAGGACGCCGTCCACGTGCTTGAGGAACAGCGCCGCCGACGACCAGTCCTTCTCGTCCTCGATCAGCTCGTTGATCGTGCACCGGCTGCGGGTGAGTCGGTTCGGCACACCGGTGTCGACCGCGCCCACGATGACCGTCAACCGCTCGTCGAACTCAGGGCAGTTGGGCGCCGGGACGCCACCGCCCTGAGCGATGGAGAACGACACCTGCTTGGCCGCCGAGGTGTTGCCGGCCTTGTCCGTCGCCCGGTGCGCGAGCGTGTGGTAACCGATCGCGTCGACGATGACGGGGATGGTGTACGCGAGGTACGGACCGCCGTCCAGCGAGTACTCGGTCCTGTCCACCCCGGACCCGCCGGTGTCGGTCGCCGACAGGGTGACCTTGGCGCTGGTGACGTAGGCACCGTTGGAGTTCAGGGTGCCACTGACGGCCGCCGTGGTCACCGGCGCCGTCGTGTCCTGCGCGGGCGGCGCCACGACGGTGAAGGCGACGGACTTCTCGGCCGCCACGTTCCCCGCCTTGTCGGTCGCCCGGTAGCGGACGGTGTGCGAGCCGACCTGGTGGACCATCACCGGCGCGGTGTACGGCTGCCACGCCGCGCCCGCCCCGAGCGCGTACTCGATGGTGTTGACGCCCGTGCCGGTGTCCGAGGCGGTGACGGTGACCGTGGCCATCGTCAGGTAGTTGCCCGCCGGGTCCTTGTCGCCGCTCACGGTCGCCGAGGTCTCCGGCGCGGTGGAGTCACCGCTCGGTGGCGCCACCACGGCGAACGAGACGGACTTCTCGGCCGCCGCGTTGCCGGCCTGGTCGGTCGCCCGGTAGCGCACGGTGTGCGAGCCGACCGTGTTGACCACCACCGGTGCGGTGTACGGCTGCCACGCGCCGTCCGCGCCGAGCGCGAACTCCGTCGTGCCCACCCCGGAGCCCTCGTCGGTCGCCGACACGGCGACCGTGGCGGAGCCGACGTACGCGCCGTCGGTGTTCTGCTGGCCCGTCACGGCGGCCGAGGTGGTGGGCGCGGTGGTGTCGTCGCCACCGCCCGCCTCGGTCACCGTCAGGATGCCCTGCATCTGGCCGTGGCCCGGGATGGTGCAGAAGAAGCGGTAGCGCCCCGGGGTGAGATCGACCTCGACGGTGTACTTGCCGCCGTTGTCGTCACTCGGATTGGCCAGGATGTTGAGCGGTACGTCGTTGTTGTACTCGGGGTCCGACACGTCGAAGGTCAGCGTGTGCGGCATTCCGATGTCGTTGCCGGTGGCCACGCTGTTCTCGAAGACGATGGTCGTCGCCCCCGCCACCGCGGTGGTCGGGAAGGTGACGTACCGGTCGGTGCGGCCGCTCGTCGTCCAGTTGAGGATCTGGGCCGCCGCCGTGCTGTCGGCCGTACGGTCGCCGGTGCGCCCGTAGGCGGCCGTCGACGTCAGGCCCAGCACCATCAGCAGCGCGCCCAGCAGGGCCGTCCACAGGCGCAGAGGTCGGTGTCTCACTGATCGCTGTCTCACTGAGTCGCCTTCCTGGCCAGATCCGCGGCGGCGGGCGTCGCCGCGCCGCCCTTGTACGTCACACGCCACAGCGCGGACTGGGAGTCGGAGGTGAAGAATCCGCGCCCGTAGTCCAGGACGTAGAGCGAGCCGTCCGGCGCGAACTTCCAGTCCATGAGGTTGCGGATGCCGCCGTTGCCGACGGGGATGATCTTCTTCAACGACTCGGCGGTGATGGGCAGTCCGCCCTTGCCGACGGTCTTGGGATCGGTCAGCACCGCGTGGCGCGGGTTGTCGGCGTCGTAGAAGTCACCGACGAACCACTTGCCGTCCCAGTACTCCGGCCACGCGTCGGCCGTCGCGGTCGCCGCGTTGTAGCGGTAGACCGGGCCGTCCATGGTGGCCTGGCCGCCGCCCTTGAGCCACGGCAGCAGGAAGGTGCCTTCCTCGGCCTTGTAGCTGGGAACGCCGTTGGCGTCCCGGGGGAAGTCGGGGCCGCCGCCCTGCGGGGAGTACCAGATGGTGTTGCCCGTGACGGGCGGCAGGTTCACCAGACCGTCGTTGTTGGGGGACTCGTTCTTCGGGGCGTCGCAGTTGTACCAGCCCAGCGGCTTCGTCGGGTCGGGGAGGTTGCGGTCCCGGTAGGGCTGCTTGTTGCCCATGCAGAACGGCCAGCCGTGGTTGCCCGCCTTGGTGATCGCCGCGAACGTGTCGTACTTCGCGGGACCCCAGGTCGTGCTCGGGGCGCCCGCGTCGGGGCCGACCCAGCCCGCGTAGAGGATGTCGGTCTTCTGGTCGACCGAGATGCGCGCCGGGTTGCGCACGCCCATCACGTAGATCTCGCCGCGGGTCTTGTCGCCGCCCTCGTCCTGTTCCTCACCCGTGAAGAGGTTCCCGGCCGGCAGGGTGTACGTGCCGTCGGGCTGCGGGTGGATGCGCAGGATCTTGCCGTTGAGGTTGTTCGTGTTGCCCGCGGTCCTGCGGGCGTCCGCGAACGACAGGCCCTTGTAGTTGGGCTGCGGGTTGTTGCCCGAGTAACCGTCGCTGAACCCGGACGAGTTGTTGTCGCCGGTCGCGATGTAGAGGTTGCCCTTCGAGTCCCAGGCCATCCCGCCACCGGCGTGGCAGCAGCTGTTGACCTGTACGGGCCACTTGAGCAGGACCTTCTCGGACGCCAGGTCCAGCTTGTTCGTCACCGGGTCCAGCGTGAACCGCGAGACGCGCCGTTCGGCGATCCGCTTGTCGCGGTCGAGCCCGGAGTGCGGGGTGTAGTGCAGGTACACCCAGCCGTTGGCCGCGAAGGCGGGGTCCAGCTCGATGCCGAGCAACCCTTCCTCGACCTTGGTGAGTTCGTCGCCGCCGCCCTTGTTGCCGAAGACGGTCAGGGCGCCCGCGAGCGTGACCTTCTTGGTCGCGGGGTCGTAGATGTGGACCTGGCCGAGGCCCTTGCCCATCTCCGGGTTGTTCCAGTCGGTGACGACGGGAGCACCGTTCGCCCCGCCGCCGCGGCCGATGTACAGCACCCGTCCGTCGGGTGCGACGACCAGGCCGTGCGGCTCGCCGATCTGGTCCTGCTGGCCCGCCTGGTTGGGCTGGGTCACCTTCGCCGCCGTGTAGTTGGCGTCGATGGTCGCCTTGCAGTCGGCGCGCGAGAGGCGCGTGGTCCACTGGAGGGCGCCCCGCAGGTGCTCGCGGAAGTCGGTCTCGGCGTACGACTCGGCCGTACCGCCCATCCCGGTGTAGAAGGACCGGCCGCCGTCGTAGTCACGGCACCAGGAGACCGGGTGGTCGACGCCGTTGGCGCCCGCGCCCGGCCGGTAGCTGCTCTCCCTGACCTTGGCGACGGTGTGCACCTTGCCGGTCGGGTTGGCCGCCCAGTTGATCCACTTGTCGGGCCGCTTCCACTCCACGGGGAGGTTCTTCGTGGCCGGATTCACCCGGTCGGCGACCTCGACGGTCGCGCGCTGCACGGTGGCCGGGCTGGTGGCCGCGGGGCGCGCGCCGATCAGGCCGGTGAACCAGTCGGAGTACGGTTCCGTACGGGCCGCGTCATGGATGCCGAGGAAGCCGCCGCCGGCCTCCACGTACGACTCCAGCCCGGCCTCCTGCTCCGGGTCGAGCACGTCGCCGCCGCCGGTGAGGAAGACGACCGCGTTGTACTTGCCGAGCTTCTTGGCGTTGGTGAAGACCGAACCGTCGTCCGTGGCCTCGGTCTTGAAGCGGCCGGCCGCCGGTCCCGTGAGGCCGATCGACTCGACGGCCTCGATCCCGGCGTTGACGAGCGGTGACTCCTCGGTGGCCGAGGCGTGGAACACGAGGACCTTGACGTTCTGTCCGCCCGGCGGCGACGGAAGGGCCAAGGCGGTCGGTGGCGGCTCAGGGAACGGTCTCGCCGTGGCGGCGGTGCCGCCCAGCAGGGACGCCGCCATGGTGCCGGCGACCAGGAACGCGGCCGCCCCGCGCCTGGATCTTGACCGGTGATGTGGTGCGCGCTGCATTGTTCACCCACCCAACTTTGGTCACAGCAACAGCGCTTGAAGCTAGACGCCTTTCGGCGCCCAGCCAATAGCTATGGACGGAATCCCACCAACTTTGTCCTGAGTGTGGATAAACGAAGATCACTGCTCTACCGTGTGGCCGTCCCCGGGGACTCCTGCGCCCCGTCCATCTCCTTACGGCACAGGGGAGTTCGCTATGGCCATGGACAGAAGGAGCTTCAGCCGGCGCCTGTTGGCGGGCGGTGCGGTCGCCGCCACCGGAGCGGCCTCGTTGTCGGTGGCGTCCGCGCCCGCCGCGAGTTCGGCGGAGGCCCCCCCTCCCACCGCGCCCGCCGGGGGCCAGGTGCGCCATCTCAAGCTGTACGCCGAGAAGCTGGCGGACGGTCAGCTGGGCTACGGCTTCGAGAAGGGCACGGCGACGATCCCCGGCCCGCTGATCGAGCTGACCGAGGGCGACACCCTCCACATCGAGTTCGAGAACACGACGGACGTGGCGGCCAGCCTCCATGTGCACGGCGTGGACTACGACGTCGCCAGCGACGGCACCCGGATGAACCGGAGCCATGTGGAGCCCGGCGCGACCCGTACGTACACCTGGCGCACCCACACCCCGGGCAAGCGCGCCGACGGCACCTGGCGGCCCGGCAGCGCGGGCTACTGGCACTACCACGACCACGTGGTGGGCACGGACCACGGAACCGGCGGCATCCGCAAGGGTCTCTACGGCCCCGTCGTCGTGCGCCGGAAGGGCGACATCCTGCCCGACAAGCAGGTCACGATCGTCTTCAACGACATGACGATCAACAACAAGACCGGCGCCGCCACGCCCAACTTCGAGGCCACGGTGGGGGAACGCGTCGAGGTCATCATGATCACGCACGGCGAGTACTACCACACGTTCCACATCCACGGCCACCGCTGGGCGGACAACAGGACGGGCCTGCTCACCGGCCCCGACGACCCGAGCCGCGTGATCGACAACAAGATCACCGGACCGGCGGACTCGTTCGGCTTCCAGATCATCGCGGGCGAACACGTGGGCGCGGGCGCGTGGATGTACCACTGCCACGTCCAGAGCCACTCGGACATGGGCATGGCGGGACTGTTCCTGGTGGCGAAACCGGACGGCACCATCCCGGGCTACGAGCCGCACCACCCGGGAACGCCGGCGGACGGGGATCACACGGGCCACTGAGGGGCGCGAACCCCGTCCTCCCCGGCGGTGTCGGCCACGGAGGCCCGGACGGTCCCGGCCGTCCGGGCGGACACCGTCGGGTCGGTCGTGACGACCACCACGTGGTCCCCGGCACCCCACTCACGTCGTTCCCCCTTGGGCGGGTTCAGCCGGACCCCGTAGTCGGGCGCCGACATCCGCCGGTCGTGACGGCGGTAGCCGATGGCGCATTCGCCGCGGTCGCGGGCGGCGGCCACGACCGTGGCGAAGGTGGCCTCGCACCCCACGCGGACGTACGTCCCGGCCGGACGCAGGCAGAGCAGGCTGCC
The DNA here is from genome assembly GCF_009865405.1 of Streptomyces sp. SID3212. Lineage (GTDB taxonomy): Bacteria > Actinomycetota > Actinomycetes > Streptomycetales > Streptomycetaceae > Streptomyces. The sequence goes on from NZ_WWJY01000646.1 coordinate 10,108, forward strand.
CTCCGCGGCAAACAACTCGTCGAAGACCGGGGCCAGATGGTGGTTCTGCGCGATCTGCGCCATGAGCAGTCCGGTCAGTTCGCCGCTGACGATGACGTCGGAACCGGGGTCGACGGGTGCGAGAGGGCGGTTGCGGTCGTCCGTGAGCTCGCTGACGACCCGTAACTCCCGCCCTCCGGCGCGTTGCTCCAGCAGCCGCAGCGCCAGCAGAGTGACCAGCGTCCAGTCGTCGGGCCGGTCCGGCCCGTCGCCGGGGTCGGGGCCGAGGACCACCAGACCGTCGTACGGGGTGAGGTCGAGCCCGAGCAGCGTCTCGGGCCGCGACAGGGGCGCGGACCGGAACCGGACGGCCAGCCGGTCCACCTCCTGCGCCGCCTCTGCCTCCGTCCCCGTAGCCGTCTCCGCCTCCCGTGGCCCTGGCAACTGCCGGTCCGTCACGATGTCCAGGACGGAACCGGGCCGGGCCGTGTGCCGGAGCTGCTCCACGACCAGGGGAGCCCGGCGGTTCCAGCCGAGCATCAGCAGGCGCGCGGGGTTCTCCGGTGGTGGCCGGTCCCCGGCGATCACCGACGGGTCGACGAGGTGCCGGCAGTCCTCCGGGCGCGCGCCGGCCTCGTCGCGGGCCAGGACGATCAGCCGGCTCCCCGGTGTGACCGTCGTGTCGGCGGGCGGATTCAGCAGCGTACGGCCCTGCGGGGTGAGCAGCCCGATCACGCAGGAGTCGGCATGCCCCAGCAGCGCCGTACCGAAAGGAGCGCCGGAGAACGCGGTGGCGTCGGTGAGGTGGAACTCGTCACCGGCGAAGTCGAGGAGGTCGCGCAGGACGAGGGAGAGACCGGGGCGGCCGACACACTGCGCGACGAGCCGGGCCGTGACCGCGTCCGTCTCCAGGATCGTGGCCTGTGGCCCCGCCGCCAGCCGGGCCGACGCGCGGTAACGGTCGTCCCGTACCGCCGCCAGCACCGGTGGGCCGTCCGGCCCCTCGCCGGCGACCGCGCGCAGCGCGAGCAGGACCCGCAGCACCTCGGGGTC
>NZ_WWJY01000647.1 GCF_009865405.1 Streptomyces sp. SID3212
GCCCGACCACGCCGTGCCGTCGTTGAGTGAGATCCGCTCCCGGGCGGTGCCGCCGTGGACGAGGGCGCCGAGGCGCCCGTTGCCCAGCGGCGCGGCCTCCAGCCAGCTCCGCGCGGGGGCGTCGAAGACGATCCGGTGAAGGCCGCCGTCGCCCCGGGTCTCATCCATCCTGCGTGTCACTTTCGTCCTCGCCCGGCCGATCGCACTTCCGGTCCCCCTGCTGGTCCTGCCACTGGGCCCCGTTCCGGGCCTACTTCTGGCCGATCGTCTCCTTGCTCTTCTCCTGGAGCTGCTTGAAGACGCTGTCGCCGACCTGGTGCTCCCAGTACTGCTGGAAGACCGGGACGACCGCCGTCTGGAGTCCGGCGCCGTTGGAGTAGTTGGCGCCCGCGCTCAGACCGCTCTTGAGGTAGTTGCTGAAGGCGGAGATGTCCATGCCCTTCGCCGCCACCTGCTTCGCCGTGGTGTCGAACACCGCCGGGATGCCGGAGAAGAAGGCCGGGTTGGCCTGCGCGGCCGCCTTCTGGCAGGCGTCGGAGGTCATGTAGGTCAGCCACTTGTAGGCGCCGTCCTTGTTCTTCGAGCCCTGCCACATGAATTCGAGGTCGCCGCCGCCCTGGATGAGGCGGTTGCCGGTCTTGCTGTCCTTGACCAGGGGCGCGACGCCGACCTTGACCTTCGTGTTGCCGGAGAAGGTGGCCACGTCCCACGATCCCTGGATCATCATGGCGACCTTGCCGCTGGTGAGCTGGTCCTCCACGCTCGTGTTGGCGCCGAACTCGCCGATCTTCGGGGCGTAACCGTCGTCGGAGAGCGAGCGCAGGTACTTCATCGTCTCGCTGAAGCGGGGGTCCGCGTACGGGATCTGCGTCGGGTACGGGAAGGTGTCGCCCGCCTTCCAGCCGAGGGCGCCGGCGAAGGAGCTGAACGTCTGGGAGCCGTTGGGGTCCTGCGGGGCCATGAGCTGGAAGCCGTACGTCGCCACGTGCTTGGCGTCGAAGCCGGGCTTGTCGCCGTGCACGCCGTTCTCGTCGACGGTGAGTGCCTTGACGACCTTGCCGAAGGTGCCGCCGTCGGTGGGGTTCCAGGTCAGGTCCTGGATCTGCGCCTCGGTGACACCGGCCTTGGCCAGCAGGTCCTTGTTGTAGTAGATACCGGTGGCGTTCCAGTCCACGGTCAGGCCGTAGGTCTTGCCGTCGGTGCCGGTGACGGGATCGATGCCCTTGGCGAAGTTGTTCTTGTAGCCGTTCTGCTTCAGCAGCGGCCCGATCTCGGCTATCTGGTGCTGCGCGATGTAGGTCGGGTAGTACTGGCCGGAGGCCTGGAAGACGTCCGGCGCGTTGCCCGCCACGAAGTTGGCGGTCAGCTTCGTGAAGTAGTCCGGCACGTTGTAACGGGAGATCTTGACCGTGTACTTGGGGTTGGCCTGTTCGAAGCCCGAGACGCAGGCGCCCATGGCGGTCACCATGTTCGGGTCCCAGTTCCAGTAGTTGATGACGGTCCTGCCGCCCGCGGTGGTGGTTCCTCCGCTGCTGGACGAACAGCCCGTGAGAGCCGTGGCGCCGGCCAGGGCGACCGCGACCAGAGCGGTGAGCGACTTTCGCTGCATTCCATTACTCCTCGTTGAGTGGGGTGTGCGTGCCGGGGGGGCGGCGCCGGTGTCAGCGGATGCCGGTGAAGCCGATGGAGTTGACGATGCGCCGGCCGAAGATCACGAACACCAGGAGCATCGGCAGCGCGGCGACGAGCGTCGCCGCCATGAGCCCGCCCCAGTCGGGGGACACGGTCGGGGCGTTCTGCTGGAACGAGGCGAGTCCCACCGTGAGCGGCTCGGTGCTCTTGTCGTTGGTGACCAGCAGCGGCCAGAAGTACTCGTTCCAGGTGTTGATGAACGTCAGGATCGTCAGTGTGGTGATCGGCCCTGTGGTCATCGGGACGGTGACGGAGAACAGCGCCCTGATCGGCCCCGCGCCGTCGATCCGTGCCGCTTCGTCGATCTCGGCCGGCAGGCCGAGCATGAACTGCCGGAGGAAGAAGATGTTGAACGCCGAGAACAGCGCACCCGGCAGGATCAGGCCGGGGAACGTGTTGAGGAGGCCGAGGTCTTTGATGAGGACGAAGTTCGGCAGCATGCTCATGATGCCGGGGACCATGAGCGCCACGAGGAACAGCGAGAACATCAGGTCGCGTCCCCGCCAGTGCAGGCGCGCGAACGCGTACGCCGCGGTCGTCGAGCAGAAGATGACGAGCACCGTCATGAGCGACGCGTACAGGGTGGAGTTGCGCAGGTAGAGCAGGAGGTCGCCCGAGTCGAGGGCGCTCAGTGTGCCGGTGGCGTTGCCGTGCACGAGCCCGAGGACGCGTCCGAAGCCGCTGAGCGTGAGGCCGACCGGGGCCAGCGACTGAGGGTCCCGCGACAGGGCGTCGTTGGAGGACAGCGCGGTCCGCAGGATCCAGTAGAAGGGGAAGATCGTGACGGCAAGGACGACCCCGACGTAGATCCACGCGAGGACGCGTCCGATCGGCACACGCGACGGCCGGGCCGTGGCGTGGGGTCCGCCCGGGGCTCGCCGGCTCGATGGGAGGAGGGACACGGAGCTGTCCTCAATTCGTGTCGGACTCGTTGGCGCGGGTCACACGCAGTTGGATGAAGGTGATGGCGGTGAGCATCGCGAACAGGGCGAGCGACATCGCCGACGCGTAGCCGAAGTTGTACTGGCTGAACGCCGTGTCGTAGATGTACATCTGCAGGACGTTGCTGGCGTTGGCGGGACCGCCCTTGGTCGCCACCTGCACGATGTCGAACACCTGGATGGAGCTGATGACCGACAGGATCACGACCATGGCCAGGATCGGCCGCAGCAACGGCACCGTGATGTGGCGGAACATCCGCATCTCGGACGCCCCGTCCAGGCGCGCGGCCTCGTAGATCTCCCCGGGGATCGTCTGGAGCCCCGCGAAGATGAGGACCGCGTTGTAGCCCATCGACTTCCAGACGCTGATCAGCGCCACGGAGGGGATCGCGAGCGCGCTCGATCCGAGGAACTCGACGCGCTGCCCGGTCACGGCCTTGATCGCGACGTTCACGATGCCCAGTTGCGGGTCGAGCATCCAGGACCAGATGACGGCGGCGACCACTCCGGAGATGAGGAAGGGGAGGATCACCAGCCCTCTGACGACCGTCGACCGTGTCAGCCGGTGGAGGACGACCGCGGTGACGAGCGAGACCAGGATGCCGATCGCGACGCTGAGGACGACGAAGTACAGGGTCGCCCGGAGCGAGTGCCAGAACGTCTGATCGCCGAGCATCTGGCGGAAGTTGGCCAGTCCGGTCCACTCCGCCGGGGAGAGGATGTGGTACGTCGTGAAGCTGAAGTACGTGCCCCGCACCGTCGGGTAGACGGCGAAGACGACGAACCCGATCATGGCCGGCGCGATGAGGAGCCAGGCGGCGGTCGCGTGTCCGCGGTGGGCGGGGTGCCGTCGACGGGACTTCGGTTCGCGCGCCGGGACCCGTGAGGGGGTCAGTGTTGACACCGCTCCTCCCTTCGGTATTTTCAACAGAGTGATTAGTTAATCGGACAGTAGGGGTACGTTTTTGGCCCCGTCAAGATCTCTGCACCCAGGAAAGTTTCAGAGGACACCGGCCGCGGCGGCCTCACGGACCGTCAGGATGTGAGGGGCGGGTACGGTGACCGTCCCGTACGGAGCGAGGGGGAAATCGCAGATGAGCGGTACCGGGGTCAATCTTGGCGCTCTCGCCGAGTTCAACGTGGCCGTCGTCCTCGACGCGATCCGCCGCCATCCGTCGGGCGTGACGCGCACCAGGGTCTCCGCCCTCACGGCTCTCAGCGGCATGACCGTTTCGAACGTCTGCCGGCGGCTCGTCGAGGCCGGGCTCGTGATCGAGCGGGCCACGCCGGCCAAGGGCCGGGGCAAGCCGCCGAAGCTCCTCACCCTGAACCCGGACGGCGGGTTCGCGGTCGGCGTGCACATCGACCCCGCCGTGATCACCTACGCGCTGATCGACCTTTCCGGGCGGGTGCGCGAACGCATCCGTACGGCGACCCCCACGGTCCAGGACGCGGCGAACGTGGTGCGGGAGATGGCCGCCATGGTCGACACCCTCCTGCTGACCGCCGACATCGACCGCGGGAAGGTCCTCGGCGTCGGCGTGGCGTCACCGGGGCCGATCGATCCGGAGACCGGCGTCGTGCTCAACCCCCCGATGCTGCCCGGCTGGCACCGGGTGGAGCTGCGCTCGGCCCTCCATCTCGCCACCGGCCTGCCCGTTCTCATCGAGAAGGACGCCACGGCGGCGGTCGTGTCCGAGCTGTGGTTCAGCGAGCCGGGCGCCCGCCGCAACTTCGCCTTCCTGTACTACGGAACCGGCTTCGCGACCGGCATCGCCATCGGCGGTTCGGCCGTTCGCGGAGTGAGCTCGAACGCCGGTGACACCGCCCACGTACCGGTCGACCCCGAGGGGCCCATGTGTGCCTGCGGCCGGCGCGGCTGTGTCGGTGTGGTGACGGCCCCCCGGACGCTCGTCGCACACGCCGTACACCGCGGTGTTCTGACGGAGGATCAGGCGGGTGACACCACGGACGTGCTGCAAGTGGGCGCCGCGTTCGGCCTCCTGGCGGACGCGGCCGACGCCGGCGTCCCCGAGGCGGTGGAGATCCTCACCACCGCCGCACGGCAGATCGCCCGGGCCCTGGTCGTCGTCATCAACCTGCTCGACGTCGGGGAGATCGTGTTCGGCGGCCCCTTCTGGTCCCGGATCGCACCCCTGGCGCTGACCACCCTGCCCGAGGCGGTGCGCACCGACCCCGGGCTCGTGGTCCCCCACAGCGTCCGCTTCAGCGAATCGGCGATACCGGACGACGTGGCGGCGGTGGGCGCCGCCACCCTCGTCCTGGACAACTCCTTCTCCCCCCGCCCGGAGGCACTGCGCATCGCCGCCGCGGGCGACCCGACGGCACGCCTCTCCCCCCTCTGACGTGGGGGTCGCGCCGGGCCGCCCCGGTCTCCCGGCGGCCGGGTCCGGCGTCCGGCGACCCTCGCCATCTGCGAACATCCCATGCGTGGACCATCCGAACAGCGATCCGACCCCGCCCGACTTCGACCCCGGCGCACCCGTGCGCTCCGGCATCCCGGAGCACGGGCGCGTACCCAAGTACTACGCCGTCAAGGCCCGCATCGGCGCGCTGATCGGCGCGCTGGGCGAGGGCGAATCACTGCCGACGGAACGGGATCTGGCCCTGCGGTACGAGGTCTCGCGCGAGACCGTCCGCCAGGCGTTGCGTGAACTGCTGCTGGAAGGGCGCCTGCGCCGGCAGGGGCGCGGAAGCGTCGTCGCGGGCCCGAAGCTCGAACAGCCGTTGTCGCTCGCCAGCTACACCGAGGGCGTACGCCGCCAGAATCGCAGGCCGGGACGGAATCTCATCGGGCTCGACCGCTTTCCATGCCCCGCGGCCCTGGCCGCCGACGTGGGGGTACGGACCGGCGAGCCGGTCTGGCACCTGGAGCGTGTCCTGCTCGCGGACGACGAGCGCGTCGGGCTGGAGAGCACGTACGTGGCCGTGTCCCGCGTCCCGCGCCTGGACGTCGACTTCGAGCCGGACTCGTCGTTCTACTCCTACCTGCGCGACGTCGTCGGCGTGCCCTTCGGCGACGCCGACGAGCGGATCGAGACGGTCCTGGCGACCCCCCGGGAGGCGCTGCTCATCGGTACGTCGCCGGCGCTGCCCATGCTGCTGCTCCACCGGCTCTCCCGCGACGGGTCGGGACAGCCGCTGGAACGGGTGAGGACGCTGTTCCGGGGTGACCGCTTCAGCTTCACCGCTCATCTCGGACAGCGGACCGAGCCGGGTCGCGCATAACGGGCAGACACCTACAAGAGGTCGCATCTCACCCCCTCCTTTGATTACGAGAAGATAACGGGTCTAGTCCATAATTGAGTGCCCGTTCACTGTGCCGTCGCCCACCGGATCCGCGAGCGCCACCCGCCGCCAGCAACGTGGCCGCCATGAGAGTTGTCATCGTCGGGGCCGGCGTGGTGGGAACCATGCACGCCTGGCACGCAGTGGAACGCGGCCACGAGGTCGTCCAGATCGAGCGCGAGGCGGAGGCCCGCGGCGCCAGCCTCCGCAACTTCGGCCAGATATGGGTCAGCGGGCGGGCCGGCGGTGAGGAACTGGAAACCGCCCTGCGCTCCCGGGAGTTGTGGGAGCGCATCGGAGCACGCGTACCCGATCTGGGCTTCCGGGCCATCGGTTCGCTGACGCCGGTCCGCAACGACCTGGAACGGGCCGTGGCCGAAGCGGCGTCGAACCGCCCCGACGCGGAGGCCCGCGGCTACCGGATGCTGACCGCCGCCGAGGCCCGGGCCGTCAATCCCGCCCTGCGCGGCACCTACGAAGCCGCCCTGTGGTGCGGGCGCGACGCGGCCGTCGAACCCCGCACCGCCCCGCTCGCCCTCAAGAAGGAGCTGCTCCGGTCCGGCCGTTACACGTTCCTGGGCGACCGGGAGGTACGTGAGGTGGTCGGGGACAACGCCGTGCGCGACGACCACGGCGACGTGCACACCGGCGACGCGGTGGTCCTGTGCACGGGCGCCTGGCTGGGCGGACTCGTCCGGGAACTCGTACCCGACCTGCCCGTACGGCGCGTCCGCCTCCAGATGATGCAGACCGAGCCCCTCGGCGAGGTCCTCACCACCTCCGTCGCCGACGCCGACAGCTTCCGCTACTACCCCGCGTACGCGGGCGAGGCGCTCGACGCCCTCAACGCGGAGCAGGCCCAGGAGCCGGCCGCCGCCGCGCACCGGATGCAACTGCTCATGGTCCAGCGGCGCGACGGCGGGCTCACGATCGGCGACACCCACGAGTACGAACACCCCTTCGCCTTCGACGTCGTCGAGGAACCGTACGAACACGTCACCCGCGTCGCCGAGTCCTTCCTGGGCCGCCAGCTCCCCAAGGTCAGGCACCGGTGGGCCGGGGTGTACGCGCAGTGCACCGACCCGGGCCGGGTCGTCCACCGGCAGCGCGTCCGCGACGCCGTGTGGCTGGTGACCGGGCCGGGCGGGCGCGGGATGACCTGCTCGCCCGCCATCGCCGAGACGACCGCCGACGAACTGGGCTGGTGAGACGGATGAGTGACAAGCACCGCGTGAGACTGATCGTCCTGGACATGGCCGGTACCACCGTCCTCGACGGCGGGCTCGTCGAGCGGGCCTTCTCCGCCGCCGCGCTACGCCTGGGCGTCGAGCCCGGCACACCGGACCACGCCGGGAAACTCGACTACGTACGCGCCACCATGGGCGAGTCCAAGATCTCCGTCTTCCGCCACCTCTTCGGGACCGAGGACAAGGCCCGGCTCGCCAACGCCGTCTTCGAGACCGCGTACGGGGAGCTGATCGACGCCGGGCACGTCGCGCCGGTGCCCGGCGCCCGCGAAACGATCGAACGGCTGCGTTCCGAGGACCGCCGCGTGGTCCTGACCACGGGATTCGCCCGCGTCACCCAGGAGGCCATCCTGGCCGCGCTGGGCTGGCAGGAGGTCGCCGACCTGACGCTCTGCCCGGCCGACGTCGGGGGCCGGGGACGCCCCTACCCGGACATGGTGCTCGCCGCGCTGCTGCGCACGCGGGCGGCGGACGCGGTGCGGGAGATCGCGGTCGCCGGGGACACGTCGTACGACATGCTCAGCGGCGAGCGCGCCGGCGCGCGGGTGGTCGCCGGTGTCCTGACCGGCGCACACGACCGCGCCCAGCTCCTCGCCCGCGGCGCCACCCACGTCCTCGGCTCGGTCGCGGAGCTTCCGGATCTGCTGGCCGGGGAGGGGCTGTGAGCCACGGCATCCGCTTCGACCGCGTCTCGGTGTCCTACGGCGGGCGCGGCGCGAAGCCTGTACTCGACGCGTTCGACCTGACCGTGCGGCCGGGCGAGGTGATGGCCCTTCTGGGGCCCTCGGGATCCGGCAAGACCACCGCACTGCGTGCCGTCGCCGGTTTTGTACGGCCCGAGTCGGGGCGGATCCTCATCGGGGACCGCGATGTCACCGCGCTCCCGCCGCACCGGCGCGGCATCGGCATGGTCGTGCAGCAGTACGCGCTCTTCCCCCACCTGAACGTCCGGGACAACGTCGCCTTCGGGCTGCGGGCCCACAAGGTGGGCAAGGACCGGATCCCCGGCCGGGTCGCCGAGGCGCTGGACATGACCGGCATGAGCGCCTACGCCACTCGCCACCCGAGGGAGTTGTCCGGTGGGCAGCAGCAACGGGTGGCCATCGCACGGGCGTTGGCCATCCGGCCCGGCGTCCTGCTCTTCGACGAACCGCTGTCGGCGCTCGACGCGCAGCTCAGATCCGGGATGCTCGCCGAACTGGGCAGCCTGCACCGGGACTTGCCTGAGGTCTCGATGCTGTACGTCACCCACGACCAGGTCGAGGCGCTGACCCTCGCGGACCGTATCGCCGTCATGGACAAGGCCAGGCTCCAGGACTGCGGCACACCGCAGGAGTTGTACCGCAGGCCGGCCAACGCCTTCACGGCGGCGTTCGTCGGCAACGCGAACCTCCTGCCCGTCACCGTCCAGGAGCACGGCTCGGGGGTCTCGTTCGCGGGCACGGCGCTGAAGGTCGCGGTCGGTGACGCGGCCGGCGGCGCGGCGGCGACCCTGTGCGTACGCCCCCATCTCGTCGGCCTCGGTGAAGGCCCCAACGCCCTGCGCGGGACGGTCGCGGACGTGCAGTGGCGCGGGGCGACCCACCGGCTGCTCGTCGACGTGGGCGGCCACCGGATCATGGCCGACCTGCGCGAACTGCGCGAGGCACCGTCGCCGGGCCGGTCGGTCACCCTCCACTTCGCGCCCGAGGACGCGGTACTGCTGCCGGCGGGGGTGGACGACGATGGGCGGCGCTGAGCTGACCGTCACGGGAGCCACCCGTGCGGCGCCCCGATGGGTCTGGGCCCTGCCGCCCGTGGCCCTGCTCGCGTGCGCGTTCCTCTACCCTCTCGCCCTGGTCGTCCAGCGGTCCTTCCTCCCCGACGAGGGCGGTGTGTCGGCGGAGCCGTACGCCGACGTGTTCGCCTCCGAGGCGTTCCGTGACGCGCTGACCACCACCGTGTGGCTGGCCGCCGGGTCGACGGCCGGATGCCTCGTCCTCGGTTTCTTCCTCGCGCTGGTGATCGCGTTCGTCCCCTTCCCCGGCGGCAGAACGGTCGCGCGGTTCATCGACGTCTTCCTGTCCTTCCCGTCGTTCCTGATCACGCTCGCGCTGCTGTTCCTCTACGGCACGGCGGGCATGGCCAACGGGATCTGGACGGACGTCACCGGCGCGGGCGGAGGCCCCTTCCACTTCCTCACCACCCCGTGGGGCGTGCTGCTCGCCGAGATCACGTACTTCACCCCGTTCGTGATGAGACCCCTGCTCGCCGCCTTCTCCCAACTCGACCCGGCGCAGCTGGAGGTGGCCTCGTCCCTCGGGGCCCGCCCGGCCCGGATCGTCCGGCAGGTGATCCTTCCGGAGGCGCTCCCGGCCCTCGCCGCGGGCGGCAGCCTCGTCCTCGTCATGTGCCTCAACGAATTCGGGATCGTCCTCTTCACGGGGGCCAAGGACGTCACGACCCTGCCGATGCTCGTCTACAGCAAGGCGATCCTCGAATCCGACTACCCGGCCGCCTGTGTGATCGCGGTCGTCAACATCGCCCTCTCCGTGGGGCTCTACGGGATCTACCGGGTGGTGAGCCGTCGTGCTGGTGCATAGCCGCCGGGGAAAGTGGGCCGTGTGGGGGATCTTCCTCGCCCTGTTCGTACCGCTCTTCGCGCTGCCCCTGATGGTCGTCCTCGCCGCGTCGGTCTCCACCCACTGGTCCGGCGCCTTCCCCTCCGGGCTCACCGGCGAGCACTACACCTCGGCCGTCCGGGGTGACGCGCTCCAGGCACTCACCACCAGCCTGGTCACCGCCCTCACGTCGAGCCTGCTGGCCCTGGCCGTCGGCTGCTGGGCGGCGCTCGCCGCGTCGGCGCTGCGCAGGGGCGGGAAGCGGCTGCTCGACACGCTTTTCATGCTTCCCGTCGCGGTGCCGTCCGTGGTCGTCGGCCTCGCGGTCCTGGTCGCGTTCTCCCAGCCGCCCGTGCTGCTCAACGGAACGCGCTGGATCGTGATCCTCGCGCACACCGTACTCGTCACGGCCTTCGCCTACCGCTCGGTCTCGGCGGCCCTCCTGCGGCTGGACCCGATGTACGAACAGGCCGCCGCCTCCCTGGGTGCCCGCCCCTCGTACGTGCTGTGGAAGGTGCGGCTGCCGCTCCTGCTGCCGTCGCTCACCGCGGCGGGGGGACTCTGCTTCGCCCTGTCCATGGGCGAGTTGAGCGCCACGATGATGCTCTACCCACCGGACTGGATGCCGCTCCCGGTGCGCGTCTTCACCGCCACCGACCGCGGGGCGCTCTTCACCGGTTCCGCGCTGGCCGTGGTCCTGATGGGCACGACGCTGCTCGTGCTGCTCGCGCTCTCCCGTATCCGCAACCGCGCCTCCTTCCGCTGAAGGACCGCCCCTCCGCCACCCCCCTCCCCGCGTCGCCACCCCC
>NZ_WWJY01000648.1 GCF_009865405.1 Streptomyces sp. SID3212
CACCTCCGGCTCCACCGGCCGCCCCAAGGGCGTGGTCATCACCCACGAGACCGTCGGCAACCTCTTCCACAGCCACCGCGAGACCCTCTACGCACCGGCCGTCGCCGCGACCGGCCGGCGTCGTCTGCGGGCCGGCCACGCCTGGTCGTTCTCGTTCGACGCCTCCTGGCAGCCCCAGCTGTGGTTGCTGGACGGCCACTGCGTGCACGTCGTGTCCGAGGAGACCCGGCGCGACCCCGAACTCCTCGCGGCGGCGGTCGTCACCCACGGCTTCGACTTCCTGGAGGTCACCCCGTCGTTCTTCGCCCAGATGGCCGACACCGGCCTGGTCTCCGGCGACACCTGCCCCCTCGCGGTGGTCGGCGTCGGCGGGGAGGCCGTACCGCAGGCGCTGTGGGACAGGCTGCGGGGGCTGCGCGGCACGGAGGTCTTCAACCTTTACGGGCCCACCGAGTCGACCGTCGACGCCCTGGTCGCACGGGTCCGCGACAGCGACCGGCCCCTGGTCGGCCGCCCCGTCGCGGGCACCCGGGCCTACGTGCTGGACGACCGGCTCCGGCCCGTACCCCCCGGTGTCACCGGCGAGCTGTACCTCGCCGGCGGCGGACTGGCGCGCGGCTACCTCGACCGGCCCGCGCTGACCGCGGAACGATTCGTCGCCGACCCGTTCGGCGCCCCGGGATCCCGGCTCTACCGCACCGGTGACCTCGCGCGATGGACCTCCGACGGGATGCTCGACTACCTCGGCCGCGCCGACGACCAGGTCAAGATCCGCGGCTTCCGCGTCGAACTCGCCGAGATCGAATCCGTCCTGGACCGTCATCCCGACACGGCACAGGTAGTGGTGACGGCTCGTCAGGACGGACCGCACAAGCAACTCGTCGCCTATGTCGTCCCGGTGGCCGGAAGCGCGCCCGACGCGTCCCGGCTGCGCGGCCACGCCGCCCAGCACCTGCCCGACTACATGGTGCCCGCGGCCGTCGTCCTGCTGGACCGGCTGCCGCAGCTCGCCAACGGCAAGCTCAACCGCGCCGCCCTGCCCGCGCCCGACTTCACCGCCCTCTCCACCGGCCGGCCGCCCGCCACCCCCCAGGAGAAGACCCTCGCCGCCGTCTTCGCCGCCGTCCTCGGCCTCGAACAGGTCGGCGCCGACGACGACTTCTTCTCCCTCGGCGGCGACAGCATCGTCGCGATGCAACTGGTCAGCAGGGCCAGGGCGGCCGGGCTGCGCATCACACCCCGCCTGGTCTTCCGGCACCGTACGGTCGCGGGCCTGTGCGCCGTCGCCACCGAACAGGCGGCGGCCCCGGCGGTCCGCACCCCGGACGACGGCACGGGCAGCGTCCCGCTGACCCCGGTCATGCACTGGCTGCGCGAACTGGGCGGCCCCTTCCAGGGCTACCACCAGGCGGCCCTGGTCCAGACCCCCGCCGCACTCGACCGCCCGAAGCTGGCGGCCGTTCTGCGGGCGCTGGCGGTCCGGCACGACATGCTGCGGGCGAGGCTGATCCGTACGGACACGACCGACACTACCGACACGACCAACACCACCGACACGGCTCACTGGACCCTGGACGTCCCCCCGGCCGACGGATTCGACTCCGACCGCTGGATCGAACGCGTCGACGCGACCGGCCTCGACCCGAACGACCCGGACGCCCTCGGCGCCCTCGTCGCAGCCCGGGCCCACACCGCCCGGGCCGCCCTCGACCCCGAGACCGGCGACGCCGTCAAGGCGGTCTGGTTCGACACGGGCGACCGTCCAGGCCGACTGCTCCTGATGGCCCATCACCTGCTGGTCGACGGCGTCTCCTGGCGGATCCTGCTGCCCGACCTGGCGGCGGCCTGGCAGGACGTCGCCGAAGGCCGGCCGGCCGAACTCGCCCCCGTGGAGACGTCGTTCCGCCAGTGGTCGCACCAACTCAGGCAGCTGGCAACGGACCCCGCCCGGGAGGCCGAACTGCCCGTCTGGACCGGCATCCTGGACGGCGCCGAGCCGCTCCCGCTGCTCCGGCCCCTGGACCCGGAGCGCGACACCACCGGCACCGTACGGGAGGTGGCGCTGCGCCTGTCCCCGGAACACACCGACCCGCTGCTGTCCTCGGCCCCCGCGGCCCTCGGCGCGACGGTCAACGACGTCCTGCTCACCGGCCTCGGACTCGCGCTGACGGACTGGCTCCGCCGCCGGGGTACGACGGGCGGGGTGCTGGTCGACCTAGAAGGCCACGGCCGCGAGGAGGAGTTGACGGGCGACGCGGACCTGTCCCGTACCGTCGGCTGGTTCACCAGCGTCTTCCCGGTCCGTCTCGACCCGGGCCCGGTCGACCTGGCCGACGCCTTCGCGGGCGGCCCGGCGGTGGACGAGGCGCTGGAGCGGGTCAAGCGCCACCTGGGCGGACTGCCGGCCAACGGTGTCGGCTACGGCATGCTCCGCCACCTCAACCCCCGTACGGCCCCGGTGCTCGCCGCGCTGGAACCGCCGCGGATCGAGTTCAACTACCTGGGACGCTTCAGCATCCCCGAGGCGACCGACTGGTCGTACGCGCCCGAGGAGGACGCGGCGGACATCGGTTCCGACCCGTCGATGCGCGAGGGCCACGCCCTCGGCATCAACGTCGTCACGGAAGACCGCCCCGAGGGCCCGGTCCTCGCGGCACACTGGTCCTGGCCGGCGGGAGTGCTGGACGAGGAAGATGTCAGGGACCTCGCGGCAACGTGGTTCCGGGCCCTGGAAGCGCTGGTGGCACGCGCCGGCGCACGTTTGTGACAAGAGCAGCCTGAGGAGAATCCGACATGAGCAGCAGCAACCCGTTCGAGAACCCCGAGGGTGTCTACTCGGTCCTGGTCAACGACGAGGGCCAGCACAGCCTGTGGCCGGACTTCGCGGAGATCCCGGCGGGCTGGACGAGGACCCACGGCCCCACGACCCGCGAGTCGTGCCTGACGTACATCGAAGAGAACTGGACGGATCTCCGCCCGAAGAGCCTGACCCTCTGACGTCCCTCCTTCGACCGGACGGGCTCCCATGAGCCCGTCCGGCGATTGAGGACCGGGGTCGGGGTGAAGCCGCGGCGTGGGCGCTCCGCGCCGAGGCGTCACCGCAGGTGCTTGATGACCTCCGCGAACGCGGCCCGGTGCGGCTCCAGCACGCTGATGTAACTGACGCCGTACTCCTCCCGGTACCGCCGCAGCCGATCCGCGATCTCCTCCGGCGAACCGATCAGCACCCCCGGCAGCTGGTTGAGCGAGGCGTCGTCGAGACCACTGGCCTGCCGGATGATCGCGAGATCCAGCTGCTCGGCGCTCTCGCCCACCGCCGCGACGAACAGGTTCAGCTCGATCCGGTCGGCCCGCTCGCCGGCGGCCTCACGCAGGACGCGGACGCGGCGCGCGAACGCCTCCTCCGGGGGCAGGCCCTCCGTCACCCCGGCCATGATCGAGAAGCTGAAGATGTCGGCCTCCCGGGCGCCGAAACGCAGCATGCGATCACCGGAGCCCGCCAGCATGATCGGCGGCACGGGCCGGTCCGGCTCCGCCGCCAGCAGCTCGCGCGTCGCGGCCAGGGTCGCCTCCAGCTTTCCCAGGCGTTCCCCTCCGGTACCGAAGGGCAGGCCCACGGCCTCGAACTCGTTCGGCATGTATCCCGCGCCGAGCCCCAGCTCCAGGCGCCCGTCGGTGAGGCGCTGGGTGTCGGCGACGTCCCGTGCCAGATAGGCGGGACTGGCGATGCCGGCGTTGAGCACGTACGTGCCCAGGCGCATGGCCGTCACGTCGGCGGCGGCCACCAGAGCCGGGAACGGCGACTGCATGCCCAGATGGTCAGGCATCTGGAGCACGTCGTACCCCAGGTCCTCCACCTCGCGCACACGATCACGCCAGGCGGAGCGGGAACCGACGTTGATCAGACTCACGCCGAAACGGAACGGGTGGTTACTCATGACAGCCCTTCGTGCGGATCCAGCGGGTACGGATGGGGAAGCCGTCCGAGTGGTGGATACACTCATCGGCCCGTATCTACCGGAATAACACACGAGGACCGCATGCGAGAGGTTCACCCCCCCTCCGCCGGGGCGGAGCGGGGGGTGTATGAAGGGTGGGTTCAGCGCGCGCCGGGGCGCCGCCGCCGGAGGAACACCGCCGCCCCGCCCGCGAGGGCGAGTGCCGTGCCGGACCCGCCGGCGAGGAGCAGCGTGGAGGGCGACGAGTCCGGGGAGCCGGTCTCCGCGCGCTGGAGCTCGTAGCCGCTGGAGAAGCCCTTGGAGTCGTACTCGGAGCCGGCCTGCTTGTCGGCGTACCGGGCCTTGACCAGTTTCTGGTAGTCGCGGAGCGACACCGACGCCTTGCCGCCCAGTCCCTCCCGGGCCTGGTCGTTGAGCGGCTCGACGGTGGTGAGCCTGAGCCGGTACCAGCCGCGGATCTGCGGTTCGGTGAAGGTCAGTGTGCCCACGCCGGCCCGGCCGGCGTATCCGGCCTCGCTGTTGCCGTCGCGCACGGCCGCCAGGTGCCAGCCGCCGCCCTGGGTGGGGGCGAGCAGGACGGTGGCGTCGCGGCCGTTCACGGTGGTGCTCAGCGAGGAGACCAGCCCCGTCAGGCTGATCGCCTCGGTGGCCAGCGGCTGGGCGGTTCCCGCCGCGAACCCGGGGGTGATCTCGTTCCGCGCGACCGGGTCCTTGATCGTGAAGGCGGGGAGGCCCTGGCAGGGCTCTGCCGTGTCGGGGATCGTCTGCACCCGGGTGCTCGCCTCGCCGGTCGGCACCGGAGTGCGCAGGAACCGGCAGACGGTGTTGAGGACGTCGGTGGTCTTCACCGCGTCGAGCGCGGCCCGGTAGTCGGGGATGTCGGCCGGGAGCGGGTCCTTGGCCGGGGCCGCGTACGCCGGACCGGCGACGGACAGCAGCGCGGACGCGCCGACCGCGAGGAGGACGGAGAGACGGGAGGAGGGACGGGGGGAGCGGGCCGCCCGCCCGCCGGACATTCTGGTGCCGCTGGTACCGCTGGTGTCGCGCACGTCGCCTGCCTTAACGGGAGATACCGATGCGGGAATGGGTCCACTTGGACGAGCTGTTGCTCACGTAGTCGCTGTACTTCCACCACGTGTACGTGGTGGTGTCCGGCCACGGGTCGGCCACCGCGATCGTCGTGTTCGACGTGTCGAAGCCGTAGATCACGTTCATGTGGCCGCCGCCGGCCGCCCACCCGATGCGGGCACCGATCGGCCGGGCCGCCTTGACGTCCGTGTGGACCTGGTCGAACGTGGCCGCGCTGTTCAGGCCCGTGCCGGTGCGGGTCATGCCGAGGCTGCTCCACCCCTTGGCCATGTCGTCGAGCGTGGCGGGCTGGTTGTTGCAGCCGTAATAGGGCTTGGCCCGGTCGCAGAAGTCCGCCTGGGTGGAGCCGACGCCCTGGAACTTGGCGATGGTCAGCCCGGAGGCGACCCAGCACCACTGGTTCTTCTCCTGCTTCAGCATGGTGATGCTGTCCTGGCCCGCTTCCGCGTGGGCCGTGCCTCCCGCGGTGACGAGCGCTCCCAAGGCGGCCAGCGCGACGACCGGCGCGGTGATTCCGTACCTGAATCTGCTCATGTCCCTGCCTTCCCCTGATCGGTTCGAACGAGATGAACGGGGTGATCTGGCAGAAATATGACACCGCATTATGTTTGCGGTATATAGGTGGCTTGCGCGAAATGAACCCTTACTGATTATTCGTCAGGCAATCATGCAAATGACCGCACCCCGGCCAGAACCCGCCTGGCCGGGGTGCGGTCACATCACGCGCCGCGCGCTCGTCCGCGCGCGGCCGCATCACGACGCGGGCTGCGCCACCACTGTCTCCGGATCCCCGTCCACCGCCGCCGCCAGCTGCGGCGTCAGCCGGTCCAGCGCGTACGGGAGGCTCAGCACCGTCCCCATGGACAGCGCGTTCCCGAAGTCGCCCGTCTCCTTGATGAAGACCTCACGCCCCTGCTTCACCACCGGCAGATCCCCGTACGTCGGGTCCTTGTGCAGCTTCTCCGCGTCCTTGACCGGGTCGCCGACGAACCACACCGCCACCTTCTGGTTCAGCAGATCGGTCCGCTCCTTGCTGATGTTCGCGCCGAACTGGTCACCGATCGCCTTGTCGAGCCCCGCCGGCAGCTTGAAACCGTACGACGTCAGCAGCCGCGAGCGCGGGTCCTGGCTGCCGAAGACGAACATGCCCTCGTACGGGGTGGCCATCACGCCCGTCGCGCCGGTGAACGCCGGATTCGCCTCGCGCGCGGCGGCGAACTTCGCCTCCACCCCGGCGACGAGCTTCTTCGCCTCCGCCTCCTTGCCGAGCGCCTTCCCCACCGTCTCGGTCTGGAGCTCCCACGGGATGCCGTAGTCGTTGTACTGCTTCGGCTGCGCCAGCACGGGGGCGAACTTCGAGAGCGTCTCGTACTGCTCCTTGGTGAGCCCCGAGTACAGCGCCACGATCAGATCGGGCTTCAGCGCCGCGATCCGCTCGGTCTGCGGTCCGGTGCCGGGGTCCTTGAGGAGCGTCGGTACGGCCCCGCCGCCCAGCTTCGCCGTCGCCCAGGGACCGAGCGCCCCCTTGTACGCGCCCAGCCACTCCGTCGTACCGACCGGGACCTCGCCCAGCGCGAGCACGGCGTCCTGGTCGGTCAGACCGACCGTGACGATCCGCTGGGGCCGCGACTTCACGACCGTACTGCCGAACTTGTGGGCGATGGTGACGGGGTACGCCCCGGGCGCCGCCGCGTCCTTGCCCCCGGCCGCCGAGCCGGGCTTCGATCCGGAACCCGATTCCGAGTCCGAGCCGCAGGCGGCGACGGTGGCGAAGAGCAGCAGGACGGAGGCGAACGCGGCGGCGAGCCGGTCGGCACGGAGTGTGCGGGCCAGTGTGCGGGCCATCAAAGGGGTCCTTCGTGATCGGTGGTGCTTCTCTGGTGGGTGGACGCGGGGGGTTGGGTGGTGCGTTCGGGAGGTCGGGGAGTACGGTCACGGCCCTCTTCGGGAAATCCCGGTCACGGCGCCGCCTCGCGGCTGTCCGACCACGCCTCCCACAGCGCGGCGTAGCGCCCGCCCGCCGCGCGCAGCGTGTCGTGCGTCCCCGACTCGACGATCCGGCCGGCGTCCATCACGACCACCCGGTCCGCGGTCGCGGCCTGCGTCAGCCGGTGCGCCACGATCAGTGCCGTACGGCCGTCCACGGCGCGCGCGGCGGCCTTCTCCAGGGCACGCGCCCCGGCACTGCCCGCCTCCGCCGTGGCCTCGTCGAGGACCGCGACCGGGGGGTCGGCCAGCACCAGCCGGGCGAGGGCGAGCTGTTGGGCCTGGGCGCTGGTGAGCCGGTGGCCCCCCTCGCCCACGACCGTGGTGAGTCCGTCCGGCAGCAGGTCGGCCCAGGTGAGCGCGTCCACCCGGTCCAGAGCCTCGCGCAGTTCCGCGTCCGTCGCGCCGGGCCGGGCCAGCCGCAGGTCGTCCGCGAGCGGCCCGGCGAAGACGTGCACCTCCTGGGTGATCAGCGCGACGGCCCGGCGGACGGCTTCGGGGCCGAGCGCGTCCAGGTCCGCGCCGCCGATCAGCACCGTGCCCTTCTGCGGCCGGTGGATGCCCGCGACGATCTTGGCCAGGGTGGTCTTGCCCGCGCCGCTCGCCCCGACCAGCGCGACCCGCTCCCCGGGGGCCAGCGTCAGGTCCACCCCGTGCAGGACGGGATGGCCGGTGCGGTACGCGTGCGTGAGGCCGCGGACGGTGACCGACGCGTCCCGCGGTACGGCCGGCCGCTCCGGCTGTACGGGCGGTGCCAGGTCGGCCACCCCGATCAGCCTGGCCAGCCCCGCCGTCGCCGACTGGGCGTCGTCGATCAGGATCAGCGCCGAGTTGACCGGGGTGAAGAGGCTGTGGAAGTAGAGCGCGGCGGCGGTCGCCGTACCGATCGACACGGCGTCGGCCCGCACCAGCAGGAAGCCGGCCACCAGCACGGCGGCCAGACCGGTGAACTCCGCCAGGTGCAGCCGGCTGTAGAAGCGCAGGATCAGCCGCACCCCGCGCATCGTCAGCTCGACCACCGACCACGACCGGGCGGTGACCTGCCCGGTGTGCTCCTTCTCCAGCCGGAAGGCGCGCACGGTCGGCCCGCCCCCGATGGTGTCCAGCAACTGCTGCTGCTGGGCCCCGTTGGCGATGCGCTGCTCGGCATAGAGGGGCGCCGCGTTGCGCAGGTACCAGCGTGCCGTGTGCGCCTGTACGGGAAAGGCGAGCAGCGCGGCCAGGAAGAACCGCCAGTCGAGCAGGGCCAGCGCACCGAGCGTGAGGACGATCGCGAGGACCGAACGGGCCAGCTCGGGAAGGGCGTTGCGCACCGCGTCGGCGATCAGCGACACGTCTCCGGTGACCCGCGCCGTGAGGTCGCCCGAGCCCGCGCCCTCCACCCGCTCCAGGGGCAGGTGCAGCGCGCGGTCCACGAACCGCTCGCGCAGCAGGGCGAGTACGGTCTCGCCGAGCCGGGAGACCAGGGAGAGCCCGAGCCCGGTCGCCGCGCCCTGGACGAGGGCGACCACGACGAGCAGGACCACCGGGGCGGTCAGCGCGCCGGCCGGGCGGCCTTCGGTGACCGCGTCGACGATGTGGCCGAGGGTCGGCTGGATCAGCAGCCCGACGGCGGTGGCGGCGACCATCGTGGCCAGTCCGGCGAGGGCCAGCCCCCGGTGGGGCCGCACCAGTTCCCGTACCGCCGCGCGGGTGCGCCGGACGGAGGCGGTGGGCAGCAGAGCCCGGCCGTCCGCCCCGGCGGACGGCGCCGTACCGGAGCCGGCAGGTGTGGTGGTGAGGTTGTCCGTCACGCGAAGACCGCCGTCCGGTAGGACTCGTGCCGCTGTACGAGGTCGGCGTGCGCGGCCGTGTCCGTCACGCGCCCTCGGTCCACCAGCACCACCCGGTCCGTGACGGCCAGCAGCGCGGGGCTCGCGGTGACCAGGATCGTCGTACGGCCGCGCCGGAACTCCCGTACCGCACCCGCCACCCGGGCCTCCGTGACCGCGTCGACCGCCGTCGTCGGATCGTGCAGGACCAGCACCGGCGCCTCGGCGGCAAGCGCCCGGGCCAGTGCCACGCGCTGGCGCTGCCCGCCGGACAGGGACCGTCCGCGCTCGGTGACCGTCGTGTCCGCCCCGTACGGCAGGGTGTCGGCGACCTCGTCCGCGCCCGCCGCCGCCATCGCCCGCCGGAGATGCGCGGTGTCGGCGGGGTCGGGGGCGGAGGCCGACACGTTGCTCAGGAGGGTCCCTTCGAACAGGTCGGCGTCGTGGCCCGCGACCAGCACCACGTCCCTGACCAGCGCCGGATCGAGCGTGGCGAGGGCCGTACCGTCCAGTTCCACGGATCCCGCGTCCGGGTCGGCCACCCGTCCCAGGCAGCGCAGCAGCGCCAGGGCATCGGCCGGATCCGTCGTGACCACCCCGAGCAACTCGCCCGGCGCGGCGTCCAGTTCGAAGCCGCGCAGTCCGCCGTACGACACCTCACGCAGCCGGACCTCTCCCCGTACGGGCCGGGCCGGCGCACCCGGCCCCGGCACCACGGCCGGGGGAGCGGACAGCACCTCCGCGATCCGCGCGGCGGACGCCCGGCCCTGGGCCAGCTCCGCGTTCACCCAGCCGGCCACTTGCAGCGGCCCGAGCAGGAACAGCGCGAGACCCACCGCCGAGACCAGCCCGCCCAGACTGATGTCCCCCTGGGCGGCCAGCCGGCCGCCGACCAGGGCGACCAGGGCGAGGAACACCCCGGTCAGCGCCAGTGTCATGCCGTTCTGCCACGCCTGGGCCCGGGTGGCCCGCAGCGTGGCGCCCAGCGAGGCGCGGCTCGTGGACCGGTAGCGGGCGAGGGCCGCGGACTCGGCGCCGATGCCCTTGAGCACCCGCAGCCCGGCCACCAGATCGGCGGCGACCCCCGAGGCGTGCGCGGCGCGTTCCTGCTCGGCCTCGCTGCGCCGCTCCAGCGGTTTGCTCAGCAGATGACCCAGCCAGAGCAGCAGCGGGGTGCCCAGCAGGACGACCAGTCCGAGGGGGACGGAGATCCAGAGCAGGGCCACGGCGCTGACGGTGAGCGCGGTGAGCGCGGCGGCGGCCTCCATCACCGCGACGGTGACGGCGCCGACCCGCTTGGCGTCCTCGGTGGCGAGGTTCGTGAGCGCGCCCGGCAGCCGGCCGGCCTCCGCGCCGCCCCCCGGCTCCAGC
>NZ_WWJY01000649.1 GCF_009865405.1 Streptomyces sp. SID3212
AGGTGGTGCTCGATCTGGTAGTTCAGCCCGCCCAGCACGAGGTCGGTGAACCAGCCGCCGCGCACGTTGCGCGAGGTGAGGACCTGGCGCCGCAGGAAGTCGGGGCGGTCCGCGCCGGTCAGCGTGGGCATGCCCTTGTGGTTGGGCGCGAAGATGGAGCCCAGGTAGAGGCCGAACAGGCACTGGTGCACGACGAGGAACAGCACGGCCTTGCCCGGGGGCAGGACGACGAACAGCGCGCCCAGGTAGAGGGCGAAGTGCGCGAAGAGCAGGAAGCCTTCCTTCCTGCGCTGCTTGAGCGTGCGGTCGGCGAGCGCCCGCACCCCCGCGACGTGCAGGTTGAAGCCTTCGAGCGTCAGCAGGGGGAAGAACAGGTACGCCTGGAGGCGGCCGATGAACTTGGGCAGCCCGGTCGCCTCGCGCGCCTGTGCCTGGGACCACACGAAGATGTCCGGGTTGACGTCCGGGTCCAGCTCTTCGTGATTCGGGTTGGCGTGGTGCCGGGAGTGCTTGTCCTGCCACCAGCCGTAGCCCATGCCGATGCCGAGGTTGCCGGCGATCCGGCCGGTGCGCTCGCTGGCCTTGCGCAGCCGGAACACCTGACGGTGCCCGACGTCGTGGGCGACGAGCGCGACCTGGCCGAAGACGACCGCGAGGAGCGCGGCCACGGCCAGCGTCCACCAGCTGTTGCCGACGACGGCGAAGACGGCCCAGGCCGCGCCGTACGAGAGGGCGACGAGCGACATCCTCACCGCGTAGTACCAGGGCCTGCGCCGCATCAGGCCGGCGGCCGTGATCGCCTTGGAGAGCCGGGAGAAGTCACTGCCGGCGGCGCCGGTCTCCCCCCGCTGTTGCACGACGGTGGGTTCACCAGTGGTGTGGACGGACATTCAGCCACGCCTTTCGGGTCGTTCACGACCGCCTTGTGCCGACGTGATGACCGCAGGCAGGGTGGCTCGGTGGATGCACGGGGACGTACAGCCGCGGATGTTCCGACGGGAGGTCGCAGGGACGAGCTTCTGCTGCCGACCGGGAACAGGTGAGCAGCGGGATCACACAGCGGCTGTCTGCTGGGTGCGGTCCAAGGTTCCACTGCGGTGACGCGACGAGTACTGCTGCCCGGGTCCGGGGACAGCGGGAAGCCGGGGTCTGAGGCGTCTTGGGGCCAGTGTAACCGCCCGGTCGGCGGGCAGGCGGGTTCAGACCCGATCGGGCGGTCCGGGCTCCCAGGCGGGTGCGGGGCCGTGAATAGCGGGTATTCGGTACAGGAACGACCTTTGCGGCACCACTGGACGAGCGCTGGACAAGAAGGCGGATCACTCGTGTTCGAGGCTGATGACATCCGGGAATGGCGGGGCCACGACGTGGTCGACGCGGACAAGAAGAAGATCGGCACGCTCGAAGCGGTGTACGTCGACACGGCGACCGACGCCCCGTCGTTCGCGACCGTGACCATCGGCATGCCCATGAAGCGCCGGCTGGTCTTCGTGCCGCTGGCCGACGCCACGGTCGGACCCGGCTATCTGAAGGTCCCCTGGGACAAGAAGCTGGCCAGGGAGGCGCCCTGGATCGACGCCGACGGCGAGCTGCTGGCCGAGGACGAGCCGCGGGTCTTCTCGCACTACGGGCTGCCGTACAAGACGGGCGCGAGCGGCGAGCGCCGCCTGGGCCGCCGCTGAGGCGGGTCGGTTCATACCGGCCGGTTCATGCCGGTCGGTTCATGCCGCTCGGTTCACGCCGGTCCGCTCATAGAGTGATCTGCTCATACGGTGATCTGCGTGGCCGCCCCCGGCGAGAGCCAGGTCAGGGACGTACGGACCTCGGGTGGCGCGTGGGAGAACTCCCGCGCCACCGCGATCCTGCCCTGCCGGAAGTGCGACCAGCCCTCGTAGTGCACGGGCACGGTGGTGTGCGGGCGCAGCAGCCCGCACAGCTGTACGGCGTCCGCGGCGGTCATGGAGTGGCGTGCGGGACCGGTCGCGGGGTGCCGGGCGGCGCCCAGGTGGAGGAGCGCCGTACCGACGTCGAGGCGCCGCGCGATCTCCCGTACCCCCCGGTAGAGCACGGTGTCGCCGGAGATCCACAGCTCGCCGTGGCGCTGGCCGGTCCAGCGCAGGGAGAAGCCGGTCACCTCGCCGGACAGCCGTCCCGACAGCGGGGGGCCGTGGCGGCAGGGGGTGGCGGTGATCTCGATCGGCGGGCGGCCCGGGCCCTCCAGGGTCGTGGTGCCCCAGGGGCGCAGCCCGTGGACCGTCCTGCGCAGCCGCCGGGCGCAGGAGCGGGTGGTGACGACCACGCCGGCGGACGCGAGCACCCCGCGTCCGGTGGTGTCGAGGTTGTCGGGGTGCTGGTCGTGGCTGAGCAGCACGGCGTCGATGGGCGGCAGGTCGGCGACGCCGATCGACGGCCCGGTCGTCTTGCGCGCCGACATCCCCCGGCCGAAGGGGTACTTGTGGCCGGGGGCGTCGAACGCGGGGTCGGTCAGGAGCCGCCAGCCGTCGAACTCGATCAGCGCCGTGGGACCGCCGACGTGGGTGATGCGTACGTTCGTCATCTCGCGTCGATCCTCTGCACCACGGGTCGGCGGGGCGGGTGAACGGGTACGGGGGGGGCGGCTCCTGCCCGGCGCCGGCTCAGCGGGCGAGGAACTCCAGCAGGTCGGCGTTGAACTCGTCGGCGAAGGCGCCGTACAGACCGTGCGGGGCGCCGGGGTAGACCTTGAGCGTGGCGTCCTGGACCAGCTGTGCGGTCCGGTGGGCGGACGCGTCGATGGGGACGATCTGGTCGTCGTCGCCGTGCGCGATCAGGGTCGGGACGTCGAACTTCTTGAGGTCCTCGGTGAAGTCGGTCTCCGAGAAGGCCCGGACGCAGTCGAGCGCGCCCTTGAGCCCGACCTGCATGCTCATCAGCCAGAACGCGTCGCTGACGCCCTGGGAGACGGCCGCCCCCGCGCGGTTGAAGCCGTAGAACGGCACGCTGAGGTCCCGGTAGAACTGCGAGCGGTCGGTGCGCACACCGTCGCGGATCGCGTCGAACGCCTCGATGGGAAGTCCGCCGGGGTTGCTGTCGGTCTTGAGCATCAGCGGCGGTACGGCTCCGAGGAGGACGACCTTGGCGACGCGCGCGGTGCCGTGCCTGCCGATGTAGCGGGTGACCTCGCCGCCCCCGGTGGAGTGGCCGACCAGCACCACGTCGTGCAGGTCGAGGGTCTCGATGACCTGGGCCAGGTCGTCGGCGTAGGTGTCCATGTCGTTGCCCTGCCAGGGCTGGGCCGAGCGGCCGTGTCCGCGCCGGTCGTGCGCTATCGCGCGGTAGCCGTGGTCGGCGACCAGCTTGAGCTGGCCGTCCCAGGCGTCGGCGTTGAGCGGCCAGCCGTGGCTGAAGACGACCGGCTGTCCGCTGCCCCAGTCCTTGTGGAAGATGTCCGTGCCGTCGGTGGTGGTGACGATGCCCATCGAACGCTCCTCGTGCGCTGTCCGCGCCGGTCCGGGTGCGACCGGCGCAGGCCCCCCGGGGGGCCTGACTGGATGCTCGCAGCGGTACACACGTCCGAATCTGCTCATCGTGCTGACTTCTCGTCCTGGTGTGCACGGTGTCGCGCCCGCCGCACGACCGGGCCCCGGGAGGCGTACTGCTTCCCGGGGCCCGGCTGTTCGGTGGTTCCGCGGTTCCGCTGCGGAGCGGTGCGGGATCAGGCCGGGAGGATGTGGTACGTCTGCCCGGCGGTCGTCTGGACGGAGATCACCCCGTTCGCCGTGGTGAACGGCACCGCGGCGCCGCTCGTGTTGGTCACGGTGAACGTGCCGCTCCCCCAGGGGTTCTTCAGCTTGAGCGTGCCGCCGGCCTTGGCCTGCACGTCGACGTAGCTGACGCGGTCGGCCTGCTTCGCGCTCGACACGACGAACGCGCCCTTCTGGCGCAGCTGCCAGAAGCTCGCGTTCTTGCCCGCGGGCCAGACCGGGAAGAGGCTGATGATCCCCTGGTCGCTCTGGATCAGCATGCTGTTGACCGCCTCGGTCGCCCCGGACTTCTCGATGCCGTGGGACGGGTCGGCGATCCGCAGGTTGGGGGCGATGCGGGAGGTGATGACCTGCTTGAACTTGTCGATGAGCGACTGGGCCGGGTATCCGACCCTGGCCGCCTGGGCGAAGATCTTGGGGAAGCTGTTGTCCTGGCCCCAGGAGTTCATCGCGTCGACGGTGTCGACGCCGATCCGCAGCTTCGCGGGATCGGAGTTGATGCCGAGCTGGTCGGCGGGCTGGATGAATTCGAGGTTGATCGTGTTGTCGCCGGGGTGGATGTCACGGGTGTCGGACCCCTGCATGGTGCCGGGGCTGACCAGGGAGTAGACCGTCTTCCCGTTGAACACTGTGGTCGGCTGCGCCGGGAGGTTGTCGAGGATGGTCTGCCAGGTGGCCCGGCGGCCCGCGTCGACGTTCAGCTTCTGGCTGGCGGCGATCAGGGTGGACAGGGTCTGCTTCAACAGCCCCAGGTCCGCGGAGGAGTTCTGGCCCCACGTGCCCTCGTGCGGTCCGCTCCACAGCGAGTAGCGCCCGGCGGAGTCGCGCTCCAGGTAGCTCTCGAAGAACGACGCGACCTGGCTCAGGAAGGGGTACGCCTTGTTCCTGAGGAAGTCGGTGTCCTGGGTGTACTCGTAGTACGCGACGAACTGCGAGGCGGAGAAGAGGGAGTTGGACACCTGCTGGTGGTACTGGTCGTCGGTGGTCGTGCCGTACGGGCCGATGCCCACGGGGAAGAGCACCCCGGCCGGCACCCCGCCGCTGGGGAAGCGCCGGCTGATGTAGTCGGGCTTCACCCGGTTGAGGTCCTGCTTGGCGCGGCGCTGCGCCTCGGGCACGTACGCGAGGATCGTCTCGTGGAACGGCAGTGACAGCTCGGGGCGGTTGCTGGAGTAGACGCCGTAGAACGGTCCCTGCGCGTTGTAGTTCAGGTGGTAGTCGCCGTTGAACTGCGGGTTGTCGGTGGTGGTCCAGATCCCGTAGAGGGCGGGGGCCGTTTTTCCGGCCCGGCTGGCGGCCCCGATGAAGTACTGGGCGGCGTAGTAGTACTTCTCCAGGACGGCGTCGCCCAGTTCGACACCGGACTGCATCCAGTAGGTCTTCCACCACTCGGCGCGCTGGGTGTCCAGCGTCGCGAGCGAGGCGGCGGTGTGGGTACGGACCTGTGTCACGGCGTCGTTGTGCGGGGCGGCCAGGTTCTGCCCGCCGCCGCCGATCTGGGTGACCAGCCGGACCGTCGCGCCGGCCGGCAAGGTGAAGACGGTTCTGGCCGTCGCGCCCGAGACGGTCGGGGGCTGGACGGCGCTCGCGCCGAGGACGGTGGTGGCCAGCGCGCCCCGGGAGACCCACCGGCTGCCGGACGCGGTGGCGCGTTCGGCCCACATGACCTGGCCGTCGACGCCCGCGGAGTTGCTGTAGGCGGAGTTGGGGGTGGTGGCCCCGGCGTAGGTGGACGCCTGGAGCTGCACCGGTTGGGTGCCGGTCGAGGTGACCGAGGTGACCAGGACGTTACGGTCGGCGGCGAGCCAGGTCTTCATCGACACCGGGGTGTTGCCCAGCGACATCGACGTGGTGACCGTACCGTCCACGATGTTCTGTTCCTCGCGGAAGGGCGCGGCGGGCGGGGGTGTCGTGCCGCCCTGCGCGTACAGCTCGATCTGGCCGATCCTGGCGCGGGGGTTCTGTGTCGAGTCCGGGGTGGTGCTCTGGGTGGGCTCGGTGATGTTCAGCCGGACGTAGCGGGTCGAGACGGCGGAGACCGTACGGTCGATCACGTCGGCGGTGTTGTTGGTGACGGTGTCGACGCTGTTCCAGGTGGAGCCGTCGGAACTGGTCTGGAAGGCCACGTTCTTGGTGTTGAAGGCGGCGTTGCCGGGGCGGGCCGCGTTGTCGTTGCGTACGACGTAGCGGGCGACGCTCTTGACGGCGCCGAGGTCGAGGGTGATCCACTGCGGCTTGCCGACCTGGGACACCCAGCCCTCGTACCCGTTGGTCCACTGGCCGTTGACGGCGCGGTCGGGGGTGAAGGACCCCTCGGTGCTGCTCGCCGTGGCGCGGGCGCCCAGGGCGAGGTTCCCGGTGGGCTGCGCGGTGGTGCCGGTGAGGGTCACGCCGCCGATGGGGGCGGGCCGGGGGGTGGGGTTGGCGTTCCAGAAGTCCCCCTTGGAGACGAGGAACGTCTTGACGCCCGTGCTGCCCGCCGACGTCACACCGACGTCACCGTTGCCCAGCAGGGCGGTGTTCGGCATGGTGTTGGACACGGCGCCCGCGTAACTCTGGTCGGTCCAGACGCCTTTGATGCCGGTCAGTTCGGCCTTGAGTGTGTCCCACTGCTGAGCGGCGGTGGGCGGTCCCGCCGCCACCGCCGTACCGGGGACTACCAGCGGTGCGGAGACGGCGAGCGCCGCCACCACCGCGTATCCGCGTATCCGTCGCAGTGCGCGGATCGCCCTCCGTGTTGTTCTCTTCTGCCCCATCGCGGCTCTCCTTCGAGTCGGGGTGCTGGGTGCTGGGTGCTGGACAATCGGGGGGTGCTGGACCATCGGGGGCGTACAACCGGTCCGGGGCTCTGACAACGATGTCATAAGGGGCCGTGCCGAGACCCGGCCCGTCCGTCCCGGCGGGCTCCCGCTACTGGGCGGCCTTGTCCCAGCTCTCGTCGAACGAGGCGAGCTGCCCCTTGACGTCGGAGCTGGTGAACAGCTTCTGGGACAGGGCGTTGAACTGCTCGACCACACCGGGCGGCAGCGCGTCGTCGTTGTTGACCTGGCCGAACGCGCTGACCTTCGCGTTGTCCTCGGTCACGAGCCTGAAGCCCTCGGTGTAGACGGGGGTCACCTTCGCGCCGAAGTCCTCGAAGGGGACGTTCTTCAGCATCGGGAAGGCGCCGTCGGTCTCGATGAGCGTCTTCAGGTTGGGCTTGGACAGCGACCACGCCTCGGCGAACTTGGTCGCGTCCGCGACGTGCGCGGACTTCGCGCTGATCGCCGTCGTCCCGCCGGTGTTGAACGGGACGATCGTCCTGCCCGTGCTGCTCGGCAGCAGGAAGGTGCCGAAGTCGGCGGCGTCCGCGGCCGGGATCTGGCCGATGAACCAGCTGCCCATCGGGTACATGGCGCTGCCGCCGTCGAGGAACTGCTTGTTGGCGTCGGCGTAACTGACGCTCAGCGCGCCCTTGTCGAAGGCCCCGGCCTCCACCAGCTGCCGGTACTTGCCGACGGCCCCGGTCATCGCGGGGTCGGTGAACTTCACCTCGCCCTTGTAGCGCTTCTGGATCCACTGCGGGTCGGCGCCGAGGACGTCGGCGCTGATGAGGCCGGCCAGCGGCAGGGCCGCCGACCAGGGCTCGCCGCCCGCCATCTCGACGGGGGTGACACCGGCCTTCTTGAGGGTCTTGACGACGTTCAGGTACGCCTCCCACGTCGTGGGGACGCCGAGGTGGTGCTCGGCGAAGATCTTCTTGTTGTAGAAGACCATCGGGATGATCTGGGAGTTGGTCGGCGGGATGTACGACTTGCCGTCGATCCGGTTGCCGTCGGGGTCCGTGAAGTTGGCGTCCAGCCACTTCTGGTCGAGCGGCTGGAGGAGCCCGGCCGCCGTGAAGTCCTTCGGGTTGACGGAGGAGAGGATGTCGGGGAACTGACCCGACGCCTGCAACTGCTTGGCGTACGCGGTCCGGTCGGCGTCCGGTGACACGATCTTCTTGACGCTGACGTCGGGAACGGCCTTCTGCGCCTCCTTGATGGAGGTGTCCCAGAACGCCGCGGTGAGCGCCGGCGTCTCGAAGGTCATGAAGGTCAGACTGCCACCGCCGCCACCCCCGGACGTGCCGCTGGTGGAGCAGCCCGTGACCGCCAGACAGCTCACCAGACCGGTGGCCGCCGCCGTGAGGGCAGTTCTGCGCTTCATGTCGTCCTCCTTGATGCTTCACGTGATACGGCCGGCTCCGGCCGCCGTGCGCCGCCCTGCGGACCCCGGCAGGCCCGCTCCGGTCCGATCCGAGACAACGTTATTTCGTATACTTTTCAGAAGAGTAGCCAGCATCGGAAAACAGTCAATACCCGTACCGACCTTTACCGAAGTGGGACCGTCGCACGGACAGGAACGCACAGGAGCGCACGAAAAAATACAATCGGTGGGCGAGGAACCACCGGCGAGGCACCACAGGCGACACCCAGGAGCAGCACGATGGCAGTCATCCCCACTCCGCGGCGGCAGGCGCTCGCGGAGACCGCCTACGACACGATCCGCCGACGGCTCGTGGACCACGACATCGAGCCGGGGTCGAAGCTCAACATCAACACTCTCGCCCAGGAGTTGGAGATCTCACCGACCCCGCTGCGGGAGGCGCTCGCGCGGCTGGAGGCCGACGGGCTGGTGGTGAAGCGGTCGCTGGCGGGGTACACCGCCGCGGCGCTGCTCAGCGGGCGCGGTCTGCGGGAGCTGTTCGAGGTACGGCTGCTGCTCGAACCGGCTGCGGCCTCCGCCGCGGCCTCCCGGGTGACCCCGGCGGATCTGCTCCACCTCGCGGACCAGCTGGCGGAGATGCGGGGCGCGGCGGGCGACTTCGCGAGCCGGTCGACCCTGCTGCTGTACCTGCACCACGACGCCGTGTTCCACGACCGGATCGCGTTCCTGAGCGGCAACGTGTTCCTCCGCTCGACCCTGGAGCGGTTGCACGCGCACACGCATCAGTACCGGCTGTCGTTCCGCGAGGGGTGGGCGGAGGAGACCTGCCGGGAGCACGAGCGGATCCTGGAGGCGATGGGCGAGAACGACGACGAGACGGCCGCCGCGCGCATGCGGACCCATCTGCGCCGGGCGCAGGCGCGGTTGACGGAGGCGGCGCGGCAGTGACCACGCGCGCGGCCGGATCCCGGGCCGGATCGTGCGGGGCGGCTCAGAGCCAGCCGTTGCGCCGGAAGGTGCGGTGGACGCCGAAGCAGACGGCGGCGATCACACCGACGACGAGCGGATAGCCGTACGTCCACCGCAGCTCGGGCATGTGCTCAAAGTTCATGCCGTACACCCCGCAGACCATGGTCGGTACGGCGATGATCGCGGCCCAGGCCGTGATCTTGCGCATGTCCTCGTTCTGGGCGACGGTCACCTGCGCGAGGTGGGCCTGGAGGACGGAGTCGAGCAGGCCGTCGAAGGCGGCTATCTGCTCGGTGACGCGCGCCAGGTGGTCCGAGACGTCCCGGAAGTACTTCTGGATCTCGGTGCCGACCAGCCGGCTCGGCTCGGTGGCGAGCTTGCGCAGCGGGCGGTCCAGCGGCGCCACCGCGCGCTTCAGCTCCAGCAGTTCCCGCTTGAGCTGGTAGATCCGGCCCGCCTCGCCGCGGGCCGCCTGGCCGGAGAAGACGCCGGTCTCTACGGCGTCGATGTCGTCCTGGATGGCGTCCGCGACGCCGAGGTAGTCGTCGACCATGTGGTCCGCTATCGCGTGCAGGACGGCGGCGGGGCCCTTGGCGAGCTGCTCGGGGGACGCCTCCAGGTGCTCCCGGAGCGGGCCCAGCGAGCCGTGGCGGCCGTGCCGTACGGTGATCACGAAGTCGGCCCCGGCGAAGACCATCAGCTCACCGGTGTCGACCACCTCGCTGGTGGCGGTCAGCTCCTCGTGCTCGATGTAGCTGACGGTCTTGAAGACGGCGAACAGCGTGTTGTCGTTCAGCTCGGCCCTGGGCCGGTGGTGGGCGGTGACCGCGTCCTCGACGGCGAGCCGGTGGAGGCCGAAGAGCTCGGCGACCCCGGCGAACTCCTCCCGGTCCGGCTCGTGCAGCCCGATCCAGACAAAGCCGGTACCGGCCTTGCGGACGCGTCGCAGCGCCTCCTCCGCCGCGCAGTGGTCGAGCTGCCGCTCACCCTCGCGGTAGACCACGCAGTTCACCACCGCGCTGCCCAGCGGGGAGCGGGCCGGGTGGCTCAGGTCCACGGTGCGGCGATAGGCCCTGCGCACGGTTCTGCGGAGGTTGCGGATCATCGACACGGCGGGCTCCTTCGGCGGATCGGCCGTCAGTGTGCCACGAACGGGCGAACGCCCAGGTCCGGGTCCACCGCGGGGGTCCGCCGCCCGGCTCCCGCCGTCGGAGTCCGGTCAGGCATGATGCGACGCATGCTCATCGAACACGACGGGGCCTCGCCCACCGTGCATCCGTCCGCGTACGTCGCCCCCAACGCGACGCTGAGCGGGGACGTCCGGGTCGGCGCCGGGTGCCGGATCCTCTTCGGTGCCGTCCTGACCGCCGAGGGCGGCCCGGTGGAGCTGGGCGAGGGCTGCGTGGTGATGGAGAACGCGGTCCTGCGGGGCGTCCGCCGCGATCCGCTGCGGCTGGGGCGTGCCGTGCTCGTCGGGCCCACCTCGTACCTGACCGGCTGCGCCGTCGAGGACGAGGTCTTCCTCGCGACGGGCACCCGCGTCTTCAACGGCGCCCGGATCGGCGCGCGTTCCGAGGTGCGGATCAACGGGATCGTGCATCTGCGCACGGTGCTGCCCGCCGGCTCCACGGTCCCGATCGGGTGGGTGGCCGTCGGCGATCCGGCGCGGGTGCTGCCGCCCGGGGAGCACGACGCGATCTGGGAGGTCCAGAAGGAGCTGGACTTCCCGGGGTACGTCTTCGGCCTGCCGCGCCCCGCGGAGGGCGAGAGCCTGATGCCGGCCCTCTCGGAGCGGTTCGGACGGGCGCTCGGCCGCCATCACGACGACCGGATCCGGTGACCGTACGGACGCCGGTCCGGTGACCGTACGGCCCCCCGGGCCGATGGTGGTCGTACGGTAGCTGTGGGCGGGGTGGCCGAACCGTGGCCGGTCGTCGGCACCCATCCGGGGGCCCCGGACGCGACACGGCCCGCTCCGGGGTAGTAGACGACATATGACCCGAAAGCGTTTCGGTGTGGAGAGGCACGCGCACCGGCTCCGGGACCTGTACCGCCGAGTCATGGACTCTCCTGTCGCGCTCACCGTGAGCCGCAGCAGCGAGACGGAACTGATGCACCGGGCCATGTCCTTCGCCGCGCTCGGTTTCCTCACGCTCGTTCCCCTGCTGATCCTCGTCGCGGCGGCCGACCCGGCCAGCGGCCAGAGCTTCGCCCGCTGGCTCGCCCAGGGCGTCGGCGTCTCGGCGTCGTCGCAGGGCGAGATCGAGCAGCTGTTCGGCAAGCCGGGCGAGGCGCTCCAGCGGACGACGGCGTTCGGTCTCGCCGCGCTCGCCGTGTTCGGTCTGACCTTCGGGTCGGCGGTGCAGACGGGGTACGAGAAGGTCTGGGAGCTGTCCACGGCGCGCTGGCACCAGGTGTGGCGGCACGTGGTGTGGCTGGCGGTCCTGGTCGGGTTCCTCGTGGCCTTCGTCAACACGCAGGTCCGCGCCCAGTCCGTGCTCGACACGATCCTGGTGACCTCCGCCGACGTCGTCGTCACGTTCCTGTTCTTCTGGTGGTCCCAGCGGCTGCTCCTCGCGGGACGGGTCCGCTGGCGGGCGCTGATCCCCGGGTCCGTCGCGACCTCGCTCGGCCTGCTCGGCCTGCGGGGCTTCTCCCGGCTGGTGTTCTCGCCGCTGATCGCGTCCAACGCCGTGACGTACGGCCCGTTCGGCACGGTCCTCGTCCTCCAGTCGTGGCTGGTCGGGGTGGGTTTTGTCGTCTACGGCGGGGCGCTGGTCGGGCGGATCTACCACGAGTACGTGTTCGTGCGGCGGATGGCGCGGGAGCCGGAGGGCCTGCGGGAGGAACACGACGGTTCCGGCGGAGGGGACGGACCGGTACGGTGATCGTCCCCGTGTGAGCCGCCGCCGTCTCCGCGCCCCCCGTCCGCCGGAGACCCGCCCCCGTGACCTCGTCGATCGCCGCCCCCGCCCTCGTACCCCGCAGGGCATGGCAGACCGATCTGCCGGTCCTGCTGATCGCGGTCGTGTGGGGCGCCAGCTATCTGGCGGCCAAGGGGGTCACCACCCCGGCGACCGTCGTCGGGGTCCTGGTGCTGCGTTTCGCTGTGGTCCTGCCCGTCCTGGCGCTCGCCGGGTGGCGGCGGCTGCGGGTGCTGACGGCGGCGCAGTGGCGTGGCGCGGGGCTGCTGGGGCTGGTCCTGAGCGGGATCTTCCTGCTGGAGACGTACGGCGTCGTGCACACCTCGGCGACCAACGCCGGGCTCATCATCAGCCTCACCATGATCTTCACGCCGCTCGCGGAGGCCGTGGTGACCCGGACCCGCCCGCCGGGTTCCTTCGTGGCCGCCGCCGGCCTCTCGGTCGCCGGCGTGGTGCTGCTGACCCAGGGCGGCGGCTTCACCGCGCCCTCGGCGGGCGATCTGCTGATGCTGCTGGCCGCGCTCGCCCGTACCGTCCATGTGCTGGCCATGGCCCGGATCAAGGCGGTGCGCACCGCCGACGCGCTGTCGTTGACCACCGTTCAGCTCGGCGGCGCGGTCGTAGTCTTCGCCGTCCTGGCCTCGGTGCCGGGTACGGGCCCCTCGCCCTGGTCGGTGGCCGCCGGGTTCGACGCGGGCGACTGGGCGGCGCTGCTGTTCCTGTCGGTGTTCTGCACGCTCGCCGCGTTCTTCGTACAGATGTGGGCGGTACGGCGCACCTCGCCGTCGCGGGTGAGCCTGCTGCTCGGTACGGAACCGCTGTGGGCCGCCGCCACCGGGATCGCCCTCGGCGGTGAGCACCTGGGCGCACTCGGCGCGCTGGGCGCCGGGTTGGTCCTGGCGGGCACGACCTGGGGGCGCCGGACCGCCGCGCCGCTCCCCGGGCCGCGCCCCGGTGACCCTGGTTAGGATGCCCCGGCACCAGGTCGCCTGGCGCGGCAGCGTGGGAGGAGGCCGATTTGTGGCCGAATACGTCAGGAAGGCCGTGAAGGCCGGGAACGGTGCGAGCGCCGGGAACACCGACGGACGGGGGCAGGAGTCCCGTACCCGCAGGCGGGGCCAGGGGGAGCTGGAAGCACAGGTGCTCGCCGTCCTCGGGTCCGCGACCGGTCCGGTGGCGGCCACCTGGGTCCAGGAGCGGCTGGACGGCGACCTCGCGTACACCACCGTGATCACGATCCTCACCCGCCTCCTGGACAAGCAGGCCGTCACCCGCACCCGGTCGGGCAGATCCTTCCTCTGGACGCCGGTCGCCG
Organism: Streptomyces sp. SID3212; assembly: GCF_009865405.1. Taxonomy (GTDB): domain Bacteria; phylum Actinomycetota; class Actinomycetes; order Streptomycetales; family Streptomycetaceae; genus Streptomyces. Next base: position 13,137 of record NZ_WWJY01000649.1, read on the forward strand.
ACGGCGCCGGACTCACCGCGTTGCGGATGCGAAGGCTCCTCGACGAGCGGAACGACCGGGACGCGGTGCTCTCCCGCTTCGTCTCGGCCCTCTCCCCCCACGACGCGCGGGTGCTGCGCGCCCTTCTCGCGGACGGCGCACCGGAATCCGGCGGCGCTCCCGAGGACGGCGCGGAAAGCTGACCTGCGGCTTCTACACGGCTGTAGAGTCGGTCCGTCGCCAGAGGGCGGCGGCCGGCCCGGAGGACGGACCGGACGGGGAGCGGGGCACGGAGGTCCAGGTGGGGACGGAAACCAGGAGGCCGCGGCCCGGCGCCGCGAGCAGTGGTCGTCGCAGAGGCGCCCGGGCGGGCCGGACCCGCCTCA
>NZ_WWJY01000650.1 GCF_009865405.1 Streptomyces sp. SID3212
CGACCGCGTCGACTTCCACCGCCGGCTGGCCTGGCTGACCGACCGGCAGCTCGCCGCCGCGTCCGGCGCCGCGCGGGACGCGGGCATGGCCGTCGGGATCGTCCACGACCTGGCCGTCGGCGTGCACCCCGGGGGCGCCGACGCCTGGGCCCAGCAGGACGCCTTCGCCGCCGGCATGTCGGTCGGTGCCCCGCCCGACGCCTTCAACGCCCTCGGCCAGGACTGGGGCCTGCCGCCCTGGCGCCCCGACGTCCTCGCCGCGTCCGGCTACGCCCCGTACCGCGGCCTGCTCAAGGGCCTGCTGCGGAACGCCGGGGCGCTGCGGATCGACCACGTGATGGGGCTGTTCCGGCTCTGGTGGGTCCCGCAGGGCGAACAGCCCACCCAGGGAACGTATGTACGGTACGACGCCGAGGCGATGCTCGCCGTCCTCGCCCTGGAGGCGCACCGCGCGGGCGCCCCGGTCGTCGGGGAGGATCTCGGCACCGTCGAACCGGGGGTGCGCGAGGCGCTGGAGCGGCGCGGGGTGCTCGGCACGTCCGTGCTCTGGTTCGAACGGGACTGGGAGGGGCCGGGACAGCCGCCCCTGCCGCCGGAGACCTGGCGCGAGGACTGCGTCGCCACCGCGACCACCCACGACCTGCCGTCCACCGCCGCCCGGTTGACGGGCGAGCACGTGGAACTGCGCTACCGGCTGGGCCTGCTCACCCGCCCGCTGGCCCAGGAGCAGGCCGAGGACCGCGCGGAGGTCGGGGAGTGGCTCACGTACCTGGAGCGCCTGGGGCTGCTGCCCGGGGGCCCCGGTGACGAGGAGGAGGAGATCCGCGCGGTCTACCGCTTCCTGCTGCGCACCCCGGCGCGGATGGTCGGGGTGTGGCTGCCCGACGCGGTGGGCGACCGCAGGCCGCAGAACCTGCCGGGGACGTGGGACCAGTACCCCAACTGGCGCCTGCCGGTGGCGGACGCGACGGGCCGCCCGACGACACTGGAGGAACTGGCCGCGTCCCCCAGGCTGCACCGCCTGATGGACGTGCTGCGCCCGTGACGGCCGGGACGCGCGACAGAGCCGTACGGGAGACGGGAGAAGGGGCCGTACGGGAGGCGCGCCGATCCGTACGGGACCCCGCGCGCGCGGCGGACCCGGCCGTTCGCTACGTTGGCACCGTGGACAAGAAGAACGCGATGCGCGCGGGCGCCCTGGCGGCCGGTACGACGCTGATGATGCTGCTCATGACGTCCCCGGCGCTCGCACTGAGCCGCGACGACGGTGACGACCCGGGCCCCGGCCTGAGCGTGGTGGAGACCCTCGGCCTGTTCGTGGGCATCCCGCTGCTGCTGTTCGCGATCATCACCGGCCTGGTGCTGGTCCTGGACAAGTCGCACCCGTCCCACCGCGTCACCAAGCCGAAGCAGGGCTGACCACCCGCCCCACGCACCGGCAGAGCGCCGCACGGCCGCCGTGCGGCGCTTTCGCGTACCCGAATCACCTCTCGGGGCGAAGACCGCCGACATCCTGAAGAGGTCCCGCCGTCCGAGAGACAGCGGGACCTCCGGACACGCTCTAGACGACCGGCGCCGCCGCCGCGTCCGCCTCCTGGGCGCGCAGCGCGCGCTCCACGCCCGCGCGCGACTCCGAGATCAGCCGCCGCAGGGCCGCGTTCGGGCCGGCCGACGCCAGCCACGCGTCCGTCGCGTCCAGCGTCTCCCGCGAGACCTGGAGCGACGGGTACAGCCCGACCGCCACCTGCTGCGCCATCTCGTGGGAACGGGACTCCCACACCTCGGCGACCGCCGCGAAGTACTTCTCCGTGTACGGCGCGAGCAGCTCACGCTGGTCGGTCTGGACGAAGCCGCCGATCACCGCCTCCTGGAGGGAGTTCGGCAGCTTGTCGCTCTCCACCACCGACTCCCACGCCTCCGCCTTGGCCTCGGCCGTCGGCCGCGCCGCGCGGGCCGCCGTCGCGTGCTGCTCGCCCGCCGAGGTCTTGTCGCGCTCGTACTCCGCCGCGATCTCCTCGGTGTCGTGCAGCCCCACCGCCGCGAGCCGCTGGACGAACGCCCAGCGCAGCTCGGTGTCGACGGCGAGGCCCTCGACCGCTTCCGTACCGTCCAGCAGGCCCTGCAACAGGTCCAGCTGCTGCGGCGTACGGGCCGTCGACGCGAACGCGCGCGCCCACGCCAGCTGGTGGTCGCTGCCCGGCTCCGCCGCCCGCAGGTGCGCCAGCGTCGCCTCCGTCCACTGCGTCAGACCCGTCTCGCGCCACACCGGCGCCGCGTACAGGTCGAGCGCCAGCTTCACCTGGCGGTGCAGCGACTGCACGACGCCGATGTCCGTCTCCTTGGAGATGCCGGACAGCACCAGCGCCAGGTAGTCGCGTGTCGCCAGCTCGCCGTCCCGCGTCATGTCCCAGGCGGAGGCCCAGGACAGGGCGCGCGGCAGCGACTCGGCGAAGTCCCCGAGGTGCGCGGTGACGACCCGCAGCGACTCCTCGTCCAGGCGGACCTTCGCGTACGACAGGTCGTCGTCGTTGAGCAGGACGACCGCCGGACGCGGGGTGTTCGCCGGGAACGGCACCTCCGTGCGCTCCCCGTCGACGTCCAGCTCGATCCGGCTCGTACGGACCAGCTTGCCGTTCCCGTCCAGGTCGTAGCACCCGATCGCGATCCGGTGCGGCCGCAGGACGGGCTCGCCCTTGGCGCCGGCGGGCAGCGCGGGCGCCTCCTGCGTGACGGAGAACGACGCCACGTGCCCCGACGCGTCGAGGGTGATCTCCGGGCGCAGGATGTTGATCCCGGCCGTCTCCAGCCACGCCTTCGACCAGGCCTTGAGGTCGCGCCCGGACGTCTCCTCCAGCGCGCCCAGCAGGTCGGAGAGGCGGGAGTTCCCGAAGGCGTGGGCCTTGAAGTACGCCTGCACGCCCCGGAAGAACTCGTCCTGGCCGACGTACGCGACCAGCTGCTTGAGCACCGAGGCGCCCTTGGCGTACGTGATGCCGTCGAAGTTGACCAGCACGTCGTCCAGGTCGCGGATGTCCGCCATGATCGGGTGTGTGGAGGGCAGCTGGTCCTGCCGGTAGGCCCAGGTCTTCATGGAGTTGGCGAACGTCGTCCACGACTGCGGCCACCGTGAGCCCGGCGCGTCGGCCTGGCAGGCGATCGAGGTGTACGTGGCGAACGACTCGTTGAGCCAGAGGTCGTTCCACCACTCCATGGTGACCAGGTCGCCGAACCACATGTGGGCCAGCTCGTGCAGGATGGTCTCGGCGCGCGTCTCGTACGCCGCGTCCGTCACCTTCGAGCGGAAGACGTACTGGTCGCGGATGGTCACCGCGCCCGCGTTCTCCATCGCGCCCGCGTTGAACTCCGGCACGAACAGCTGGTCGTACTTGGCGAACGGGTAGTCGTAGTCGAACTTCTCCTGGAACCAGTCGAATCCCTGCCGCGTGACCTCGAAGATCGCGTCCGCGTCCAGGAACTCCGCCAGCGAGGGCCGGCAGTAGATGCCCAGCGGCACCGACTGCCCGTCCTTCTCGTACGAGCTGTGCACCGCGTGGTACGGACCGGCGATCAGCGCGGTGATGTACGTCGAGATGCGCGGGGTCGGCGCGAACTGCCAGAGGTTGTCCTCCGGCTCCGGCGTCGGCGAGTTGGAGATGACCGTCCAGCCCTCGGGGGCCCGTACGGAGAACCGGAACGTCGCCTTGAGGTCCGGCTGCTCGAACGACGCGAACACGCGCCGCGCGTCGGGGACCTCGAACTGCGTGTACAGGTAGGCCTGTTCGTCGACCGGGTCGACGAACCGGTGCAGGCCCTCACCGGTGTTCGTGTACGCGCACTCCGCGACGACCGTCAGCTCGTTCGGACCCTCCAGGAGGCCGGCCAGCGCGATCCGCGAGTCCTTGAAGACGGCGGCGGCGTCCAGCGGGGTGCCGTTGAGGACGACCTCGTGGACGGCGGGCGCCACCAGGTCGATGAAGGTCTCTGCCCCGGCCTCCGCGCTGTCGAAGCGCACCGTGGTCACGGACCGGTAGGTGCCGCCCTCCTGCGCGCCGCTCAGATCGAGATCGATCGCGTACGAGTCCACGGTGAGCAGGCGCGCACGCAGCTGCGCCTCCTCGCGGGTCAGATTTGTGCCAGGCACCCGGTCATCTCCTCGGTATAGGGCGTTTCGGCCCATCCTTCCACGGCGGGTCGCGTTCACCCGATCGTGGGGACCTCGGGCTACCGTGGCGGGGAGGACGGGCGCCGTCCCTACGCTGACGGCGGAAGGAGGCGCAGCGATGACCTCCGGCATCGTTCAAGCTGTACCCGCCGAAGCCACCGCGATGAGCGCGGCGTGACAGTGCGGGGCCGGTCGAGCGACCCGCCCCGCACGCGTCCGGGCTCAGCCCGCCAGCTCCGCCGCCACCAGCTCCGCGATCTGGACCGCGTTCAGGGCCGCGCCCTTGCGCAGGTTGTCGTTGGAGACGAAGAGCGCGAGACCGTTCTCGACCGTCTCGTCGACCCGGATCCGGCCCACGAACGACGCGTCCTTCCCGGCCGCCTGGAGCGGGGTCGGGATGTCGGACAGCTCGACGCCCGGCGCGTCCTTGAGCAGCTCGTACGCCCGCTCCACACTGATCGGGCGGTCGAACCGTACGTTCACCTGGAGCGAGTGCCCCGAGAACACCGGCACCCGTACACAGGTCCCGGAGACCTTCAGCTCCGGGATCTCCAGGATCTTGCGGGACTCGTTGCGGAGCTTCTGCTCCTCGTCCGTCTCGAAGGAGCCGTCGTCCACGAGGCTGCCCGCGAGCGGCACCACGTTGAAGGCGATGGGACGCTGGTAGACGGCCGGCGCGGGGAACTCGACCGCCCCGCCGTCGTGCGTCAGCCTGTCCGCGTCGGCGACGACCTGCTTCACCTGACCGTGCAGCTCAGCGACCCCGGCCAGGCCGGACCCGGAGACCGCCTGGTAGGTGGTGGCGACCAGCGCGGCCAGACCCGCCTCCTCGTGCAGCGGGCGCAGCACGGGCATGGCGGCCATCGTGGTGCAGTTCGGGTTGGCGATGATGCCCTTGGGGCGGTCCTTGATCGCGTGCGCGTTGACCTCGGAGACGACCAGCGGGACCTGGGGGTCACGCCGCCACGCGGACGAGTTGTCGATCACGACGGCACCCTGCGCGGCGACCTTCTCGGCCAGCGCCTTGGAGGTCGACCCCCCGGCGGAGAAGATCACGATGTCCAGCCCGGACCAGTCGGCCGTACCGGAGTCCTCGACCGTGACCGGCGTCCCGCGCCAGTCGAGGGTGGACCCGGCGGACCGGGCGGAGGCGAAGAGCCGCAGCTCGGTGACCGGGAAGCTCCGCTCGGCCAGGATCCTGAGCATGACTGTGCCGACCTGACCGGTGGCTCCGACGATTCCGACCTTCACGGGGTCTCCTCCGTATGTACGAGCGGCATGGGTGCCGTGCCGCTCCATCATGCGTATCACCCTGCCCGTGTTGTCCAGTCGGTTGTCCAGGACGCGGACCGGACAGCGGAGGGGGCGGGCGCCCGTACGGACGCCCGCCCCCTCCTCAGCAGTACCGCGCCGTTACGGCGTGACGCTGCCGATCACCACACTGCCGGTGCCCGCGGACGTGCCGCGCGCGTTCAGCAGCTGCACGTCGCCGAAGAACTGGCGTCCCTCGGGAGCCGCGCTGTTCACCACGACATCGGCCGTGACCTGCGCCGACGCGCCGTTGGCGAGCTTGACCGGCTTGGTGTCGTCGACCTTGATGGAGCCCAGCGACGGCGAGTAGTAGACGTCGCGGTAGTTGAACTCCGTCGTGCCGGCCGGCACCGAGTAGCCGTCCACCGTCACCGTGTACGTGCCGGCGACCGGGTTGACGAGGCTGACCGACTCCTCGGAGTCGCCGTCCGCCGACTGCCCGACGACCACGTTGCCCCGGGCGACCGTCAGGTCGAGGTCCGCGGACGTGTCGGACGTGCTGCCGATGGCGACGTCCAGGCGGGTCACGCCTTCACCGACGACGATCGTGGAGACGAGCGAGCCGCCGTCCTCGATCGACGGGCGGTCGATCTTCGCCGAGCCCAGCGAGCCGCCCGACAGCTTGCCGTCGATCGCGGCGAAGTTGTTCTTGACCGTCCACTGGACCGGGGTCGGCGTGCCGATCTTCGCCTCGGGCAGCGTGGTCACCGCCGGGTCGAAGGTCGCGCCGAGCAGCGACACGTCCAGCGTGTACTTGTTGTCGAGCAGCGGCGAGGTACGACGCGCCTCGACCTCGATCTCCCACACGCCGGGGGTCGGGTCCACGTACGAACGCAGGTCCGGGCGGCAGGTGTTGGAGGGGTTCTCGTAGTTCGGGTAGCAGAAGATCGTCGAGCTGTCCTCGACCGGCAGACCGTACGGGTGGATCGAGATGAACCGGGTCTGGCTGTCCTTGGCGAGTCCGCCGAGCGCCACCTCCAGGGTCTTCGCGCCCTCCGGCACCGTCAGGAAGTAGGACTTCGAGCTGTTGCGCTGCACCGAACCGGTCGCCTTGAAGGCGTACGACGGCTTCGCCAGCTCCTTGGAGACGACCACGGTGGCGAGGATCTGCTTGTCCACACCCTCCGTACGACGGTCGTCCGCCTCCAGGATGGCGCTGTGCACGCCGGCCGAGGAGGGGCGGGCCTGGACGGTGACGGTGACCGGCTGGTTCAGCGGCAGCTTGATCTTGTCAATGCCGAGCAGCCGGAAGGTGCCGTCGTTGTTCTTCCAGTCCAGCCGGTGCTCCACCGCGCCCTTGGGGCCGGTGGTCCGGGTGATGGTGACGTCGTACGTACGGCTCTTGCCGGCCTGGAGGCCGCCCTCGCGGTCGTACAGGCCCGTACCGAAGCCGGGGGTCTCCAGCGCGTAGTCGATCGCGGTGTCGACCGGGGCCTTCACCGTGTACTCGTGCGCGGTGGCGCCGTGCTCGATCTCCTTCCACGCCTTGACGACGTCGATGAGACCCGCGCCCTGCTCGTGCGCCTGGAGACCGGGGATCTTGTCGGCGCTGCTGGTGAGCGCCGTCCGCAGGTCGGCGGGCGTGAGCGTGCGGTGCTTCTGCTTGGCGGCCGAGATCAGCAGCGCGCTCGCGCCGGTGGCCTGCGGGGACGCCATCGAGGTGCCCTGGAGCATCGAGTAGCCGGGCGGCAGGGTGTAGCCCGCCTCGGCGACCGGGCCGCCGGGGTACCAGGTCTGCGTGGTGTTGATCGCCGCGCCGGGCGCGGTGATGGTCGGCGTGAAGCCGCCGTCCTCACGCGGGCCGCGCGCCGAGAACGGCAGCAGGCCGTACTTCGTCGTCACACCGGAGCCGTAGTTGGCGGCCCAGGTGTCCTTGGAGATGGAGGCGCCGACGGAGATGACCTTGTCCGCCACGGCGGGGTCACTGATGGTGTTGGTGCCGGGGCCGTCGTTGCCGGCCGAGATCACCAGCTGCACGCCGTACGTGTCGATCAGCTGCGTGTACAGCTGGGCGCGCGCGTTGTTGGCGTCGTTGAGCGCCGGCAGGCCGCCGATGGACATGTTGACGATGTCGACGCCACGGTTGGCGACGAGGTCGATCATGCCCTCGGTCAGCGCGATGTTGGTGCAGCCGCCGCTCCACGTGCAGGCGCGGGAGGAGACCAGCTTGGCGCCGGGAGCGGCGCCGTTCATCTTGCCGCCGAACAGCCCGTTGGCGGCGGTGATGCCGGCCACGTGCGTGCCGTGCTCGCCCTGGATGACACCGATGTTGACGTAGTCCGACGTGGCGCCGGACCCGTTGTAGACGACGTCCTTGCGGATCTCGACGACGAACGGGATGCGCTCGACGATCGGGGTCGCCGGGTTGTCCGTACCGAAGTAGCCGATCTGGAAGCCGTCCTTGTACGGCTTCAGCGCGGTGTCGTTCGTGAAGTTGCCGTCGTTGTTCAGGTCGACCCGCACGGTGCCGTTCGCCGGGTCGTAGAGCACGCCCCAGACGTCGGTCGTGTCGCCGTCGCGGTTCAGGTCACCGGCCATGTCGCCGCCGACCGTGACCCGCTCCGCGAAGGGGAGGAACTTGTAGGCACCGGCCGGCGCCGTCCAGGTCCGGCCCGACGCCGTGAACGTGGGACCGCTGACGGCGCCGTTCATCCGCAGCCAGGTGCCGTCGCCGTCGGACACCGGGTCCGTCGCGGTCACCCAGTCGACGATCTTGCGCTCGCCCGTGGTGGTCTTCTGGAGGGCCGGGTGGCCCAGGTCGACACCGGAGTCCAGGATGCCGATGGTGACACCGCGGCCGTCGGCCTTCGGGTGCTGCTTGACGAAGTCGACCGCACCCGTCTCGAAGGACGGGTTGTACGGGTTCTTCGCCGGGGTCCTGCTGCTCGGCGCCGGGTACTTCTGGACGGCGGAGCCCTTCGAGCCCTTCGCGTGCGCGACCGTGTCGGCCGCCGGCGTCGGGTCGTCCAGCTGGATCTCCTGCTTGAGATCGATGCCGCGGACGGAGGAGAGCTTCGCGGCCGCCTTGATCGCCGCGTCCGCCTTGGCGGTCGGGAGCGTGGCGCGTACGTAACCGAGCTTGTCGTACGTCTTGCCGACGGTCGCACCCGCGACGTCGTCCAGCTGGCCCGCCACCTGCTCGGTCGCACCGGGGGCGGTGGCGACCATCAGCGTGACGGTCTTCGCGCCCTCGGCCTCGGCCTGGGACAGCAGTTGGGCGTCCACGGCGCCGAGCTTGTCGGACGCCCGGTCGGACTTCACGGCGGCGGTGGCGGCCGGGTCGTCGGTGCCCGTCTCGGAGAACGCGGGGGCGGCGCCCGTGGCGATCAGCGCGGCCACGAGGCCGGCGGCTGCCGCGATCCTGGCCACGCGTCTCGGCCCGGATATGGAGCCTGCGGATTCGGAGGTCATCAGCATCCCTGTGGTGTGGAAGAGAAGATCCGGATTTCGGTACCGGTGACCGCTCAGCTTTTCTTACCCAACAGGGGTTTGTGGAGTGTTGTCGGCGGCGGGATTCGGTCATGGCGTACACCCGCCAACGCGGGTCACCCGCCAGGCGGGAGGAACCGGCCCAAACCGGCGAACATGCCCGGCCCGCACGGTCGTTGGGCGGAGCACCGGAGTGAATCCGTCCGCTCTGCGGACACATGACGCGCGTAGTACGCGGCCGGCGGGAGCCCTCCCGTATTCTGCCGCCGCCGCTCCCGAACGACCGAAACACGGTCAACCCCGACGCGCCGGGCAACTCCCCGCGTCCCGCCGCGGTCCTGTCCGCCGACCGCACCTCACGCACGGAGGAGTTCCCCATGTCGGCACGTACGGCCCCCGCTCACCGCCCGGCGACCCGCGCCGCCCGCCGCGCGACGCACCGCGCCCGTCTCGCCTGGACCGGCGCGCTG
>NZ_WWJY01000651.1 GCF_009865405.1 Streptomyces sp. SID3212
GCCTGCGGGTGCGAGCCCTGGTGGAGAAGATCTGCTCCGAGGTCATGACCCACGTGGGACGGGCCACCGGAGCCGGACCGCTGTGCCACGACGCCGGGCACGCCCGCGCGGTCGCCGACCTGACCGTCTACCTCCGCCAGCACCACGCCGAGCGCAATCTCGCCGAGCTCGGACACCTGCTCGGCGACGTCCGCGAATCCGGCGAATCCGGCGGCGCGGGCGACACCGGCGGCGTGGGCGACCACAGGAACGCGGACGTCCGGTGAACGCCGCGAACCGCCCCGTCGCGACCGGCCGCCGGGCCGCCGCCGACGCCATCGACGCACCCGGCACCCCGGAATCGGAGTGGGCCGCCTGGCTGCCCCTGGCCGCCCTCCCCGCCGTACCGCTCCCCACCGGCCCCGTGGTGGTCGTGGCCGCACATCCCGACGACGAGGTGCTGGGATTCGGCGGGGCGATGGCGCGGCTGGCGGCGGCAGGCACCGAGGTGCACCTCCTGTCGGTCACCGACGGCGAGGGCTCCCACCCCAGGAGCACACAGATCGACCACGCCCGCATGGCCCGGGTGAGGGAGGCCGAACTCCTCTCCGCCCTCGCGGAATTGGGGGTCCCGGGCCTCCGGCCCGTCCGGCTGCGGGTGCCCGACACCCAGGTGCACCGGCACGAGACATCGGTGGCCGACGCGATCGCCGGTGTGGTACGGGACGTGGGCGCCGCCCTGTGCGTGGCCCCGTGGGCGGGTGACCTGCACAGTGACCACGAAGCCGCAGGACGAGCCGCCGCGGCGGCCTGCGCGGCGAGCGGCACGCCGCTGTGGTTCTACCCCGTCTGGATGTGGCACTGGGCACGGCCGGGCGACCCGCGCGTCCCCTGGGCCTCCGCAGCCCGCCTGCCGATGCCCGCCGGGATCCTGCCGAGGAAGCACCGCGCGGTGCGGTGTTTCACCAGCCAGACGGTGCCGCTCGCGGAGGGGGAGGAGAACGCCGCGATCCTCCCTCCGGACGAACTAGCCCACCACACCAGGCCGTTCGAGGTGATCTTCCGATGACCGGGGCCTCCACACCGGCCGACTACTTCGACGGCATGTACCGGGGCGCGTCCGACCCGTGGGATCTGGCCGGCCGTTGGTACGAACGGCGCAAGTACGGCCTGACCGTGGCCTCGCTGCCCCGGCGCCGCTACCGCTCCGCCTTCGAACCCGGCTGCTCCGTCGGCGTACTCACCAGCCTGCTGGCCCCGCGCTGCGACCGGTTGCTGGCCACAGACCGGGTACCGGCCGCGGTGCGGGCCGCCGCCGACCGGACGCGTGGCCTGCCCCAGGTGCGCGTCGAGCGGCTCACCGTGCCCGCGCAGTGGCCGGAGGGCCGCTTCGACCTGATCGTCCTGTCCGAACTTCTCTACTACTTCGACGACATCGCACTGCGCGAGATCCTCGACCGTACGGTGGAAAGCCTGGAACCGGGCGGCACCCTCGTCACGGCGCACTGGAACCATCCCGTCGCCGAACACCTCCGCACCGGTACGGAACTCGCGCCGCTCCTCGCCTCCGTACCGGAGCTCCAGCCGCTCACCGACCACCGGGACCCGGACTTCGTCCTGCACACCTTCGCCCGGCGGCACCCCGACGGGCGCCCGGTGCTCTCCCCGGCCGCGGAGGAGGGGCTGGTGTGAGCGGTGACCGGGGCCGCGGCGGCCCTTCCGCCTGCGCCGTCGTCGTCCCGGCCCACAACGAGGCCGGTCATCTGCCGGCCACGCTCCGAAGCGTCCACACGGCGGCCCTCCACCCCGACCTGGCGGGAGTCACGGTGCTGACCGTCGTCGTGGCGGACGACTGCACGGACGGGACCGCCGCCGCGGCCCGGAGCTCCGGCGCCCTGGTCGTCGAGGTGACCCGCCGGAACGTGGGTGCCGCCCGGGCGGCCGGGGTCGCCGAGGCTCTCGACCGGCTCCGGGCCCACGGCGACGGCGTCTGGATCGTCACCACCGACGCGGACACACTCGTACCACCGCACTGGCTCGCCCACCACCTGCGCCACGCGCGCGCCGGATGGGAATGCCTCGCGGGAACCGTACGGCTGGCCCCGCACGCGGAGTTGAGCCCGGCGACCGTCGCACGCCATGACGCGCGTTACTTCGACGGCCGCCCGGCCGTGCCCGCTCTCTGGTCCCACCCGCACGTCCACGGCGCCAACTTGGGGATCGCCGCGGGCGCCTACCGGCGGGCCGGCGGCTTCCCGCCGCTCCCGTACAGCGAGGACCGCGCCCTGGTCGCCGCGCTGGAACGCGACGGCCGTCGCATTCTCCGCACCGACCTGTGCCCCGTGCTCACCTCGGGCCGGCCCGACGCCCGCGCCCCGCACGGATTCGGCGCGCACCTCCGCGCGCTGGCCGCCACGGACAACTGACGCCGGCCGGCCCGAGAACCGAGCGGTGACGCCGGTGGGGCGTCAGCCGTCGGTGTCCGTCGAGGGGATGAAGGCTCCCGGAACGGCGTCGGGTGTGTAGATCTTCTTCTCACCCGGGTACGGCTTGGACCAGTTGTACCGCTGGTAGTAGGTGAAGTGGTTCATCTGCTCCGGGTTCGCGAAGTCGGCCACCGCGTGGGTACCGGTCGTACGCTGGTGCGACTTCCACTCGTTCCACGTCGACGCCGTCGACTTCATGCTCGCCGGTACCTTCGAGGCCGGTACGGCCTCCGCCTTCGGGTCCTGCGGAGCGGGGGTGTCGAGGCCGCAGGAGGGCGCGGTCGCCAGGCCGTCGGTCAGCGACGTCCGGTTGGTGATCGCGTTGAACGGCTTGAGATTCGGCTTCGAGGTGAACGCCCCGGCCATCGGGGTGGCCGCGGTGTCCTTCTGGTTCATCGGGTGGATCCCGAGGATCTGCTCGATGGTGCGGACCATGGTGATCTGGGAGTAGTAACGGCTGTCGACACCGCCGTGCTGGGCGTAGGGGCTGATGATCTGGACGGGCGCGCGGTGGCCGTCGACGTGGTCGAGGCCGGCCTGGGAGTCGTCCTCGACGACGAAGATCGCGGAGTCCTTCCAGTACTTGCTGTGCGAGATCTCGTCGACCATCTTGCCGACCGCGAGGTCGTTGTCGGCGACCTGGGCGGCGGGGCCGGCAGGACCTCCCGTGTGGTCACTGGAGAGCCAGAACATGTTCAGGTTCGCGGGCCCGTTCTTCTCGAAGTCCTGCTTCCAGATCTGCTCCCGGTACTGGTCGGGAACGCTGGTGTCGAACTTCGGGAAGCCCGGCACCGACACGTCGTTCAGTGAGGGGATCGGCGAGGACGAGGTCAGCGGGTAGGCCGTGCCGGCCCCGGTGGCCTCCATGTTCTTGCTGTCGCAGTACAGGTTCTGCCAGGTGGCCCCGGCCGGCTTGGTGAGGAACTGGTGGAACTCGCCGAAGTCACGGACGGATGCGCCGGCGGCCTGGGCGCCGGTCCAGAGGAAGCCGCTCTTCTGGTGGCCGAGCGCGTCGTCCTCGGTGTCGTAGGAGCGCAGGTACTCGCCGGCCGACGACTCGGTGTACTCGGGGTTGTCGGCCTGCATCAGCCAGTTGTGGCCCTCGGCCGAGTTGGTGCCGATGTCGTACGTGTTGTCGTACAGGCCGAACTGCGAGGCCAGCGCGTGCTGGTTCGGTGTCACGTTCTCGCCGAAGTCCGCCAGAGCCGGGTCGCCGTTGCCCTGGGGCATGTCGCCGAAGAGCTGGTCGTACGTACGGTTCTCCTTGACGATCAGGAAGACGTGCTTGATCGTCGAAGGGTCCCCGATCTTCTTCGGGACCGGTACGGCCTTGGCCTTGCTCTTGCCTTTCGCCGCCTGTGCCGCGTTCTTGGTCCAGCCGTTCTGCTGGAAGACCTTGTCCGTCTGGGCCTTGATCGCCTTGTCGCCGGGCAGCGTGAAGTGCGTCAGGCTCGACGTGGTGTCGTGGGTTCCGTGCTTGTCGCTGTCGGTGGTCCGACGGGCGTCGACACCACGGGTGTTGGAGACGACCACCTCACTCCCGACCGTGGTGACCTCGGCCGGGAAGTAGTCCGTGGGGAGCAGACCCACGTAACTGACGGGTTCCTGGGCGCTGGTGAACCTGTAGACGGCCACCGCGTTGGCACGGCCCAGTGTCACGAGGAGGTGGCCGTCGTCGGTGAGGGTCACCGCGTTGGGTTCGTAGCCCACCGATGCCTCGGCCCACGGCTGGGTGGAGATGGTCTGGACGACCTTGTTGTTCTTGGGGTTGATGACGGAGACGGTGTTGTCGGCGGTGTTCGTGACGAATACCGCCTTCTTCGTCGCGTAGACCGCGGTGGGGTGCAGACCGACGTCGACGCTCGTGGGGGCCGCCTGCGGCTTGTTCAGGTCGATGACGCTGACGGTGCCGGTGGTGGTGGCGCCGGTCACCGGGTTGGCCGGCACCTGCGTACCGTACGAGTTGATGGTGGTCTCGCCGGGCCTCGCCGTGCGGCCGCCCTCGTTGCTGACGTAGAGCTTGTCACCGACCTGGACCATGCCGCGCGGGGCGTTGCCGGTCTGCCAACTGCGCTGGACGGCCCCGGTCGAGGCGTTGATGGCCACGACCCGGTTCTGTCCGTTGACGGCCGCGTACACGGTGGAGCCGTCGGGGGAGAAGACCGCCGCGGCCACCAGCGCGTGCTTGGTCCCGTCCGCCGGGATCGGGACGGTGGTCGGGCTGGACAGGCTGCCGTCCGCGTTGACGGTGAACTTGGTGTAGCCGTCGGTACGTCCCAGCCACAAGTGCTTGCCGTCGGGCGAGTACGTGGGGGCTTCCTGGCCCACGTCCCCGCCGCTGATCTTCAGATCGGCGGTCGCGCCGCTGCCTATGACCTGCTGGACCTTCCAGGTCTTCAGGTCGATGATGTTCAGCACCGCACCGCCGTCGGTGACCGAGGCGGCCATGTGGGTGCCGTCCGGGCTGACGGACGACGACATGATCTTGCCGTCGCTCACGAGCGCCCGCTTGCCGTACGGCGCCAGGTACTGATCACTCGAGATGACCTGGCCCTTGGCGGTCGTCTGACCGACCTGCTGCCTGCCGAACTGGTCCGTCCGGGCGAAAGCGGTGCCCGCCGCCGCGACGGCGAGGACGGTGATGCCCGCTGTCATGAGGGGGACGCGGCGTCCGAAGCCGCTGTTCGCGGAGGAAGACTGATCCTCCTGGTCACGCCTGCGGCGTGTTACCTGCATGGGACTGTCCCTTCGTGGTGCCGAGCAGATCGACATTGCCGTCGAACTGCCAAAGCGGGTTGGGCGCGTCACCGATCGGTGTGCGCACCAGGAAGTAGCCGTTCACTTCCTTCGGCCCGTCGCCGTCGGCGACGAACCGCCCGTCCGGAGTGATGTCGAGTTGGTAGACCGCCGTGCCGGTGGCCTCGACGTCGGGGAGGTGCCAGGAGACGACACAGCGCCAGTCGTTGCCCGCCCCTTCGGCGTGGTCCGGGACGCCGCCCTTGGTGCAGGCCGCCGAGGACTTCAGCTGTGCCTCGGTCACGGCGGGCCGGTGCAGTTCGTCGGTCTGCTGGCGGTAGAGGTGGGCGAAGGCCACGGCGAGCGACTTCTCCACCTTGGTCTGCTGGATCCCGGAGCCCGTACTCGGTACGGCGGCCGCGACGACCCCGACCGACACGGCGAGCAGACCGACGAGCGGGAGGGCTCCGGCGGCCAGGGCGCGACGGGGTGACGCGCCGTCCGCGAGGTTCGTGAAGTCGCGCCGTACGAAGAGCAGATAGGCCAGGACCGTCGCGATGACGGCCCACACCAGGCTGACAACGATGCCAATGAGCAGCGGGCCGAGCTGCTCGGGAGTGGTGAACAGGCCCTTCCAGCCGATGAAGGCGTAGCCGGGCAGCGCCAGGCGTACGGGGACGGGGAGGGGCAGCATCTGGGCGAGTTGCATCGCCAGTGCCACGAGCGCCGGCAGCAGAAGCCCCATCGGGGAGCGTCCGAGCGTGACCGAACCGAGCAGTCCGATCCCCGCGAGGGCCAGGGTCGGGGCCAGTACACAGGCCCAGGCGAGAAGAACCTGGCCCGCCGCGTCCCCCGCTGACAGCAACCCGCCGTCCAGACCCACGAGCGGCTGGTTGCCGACGGCGGCCAGGCCACCGACGACGCTGGAGCCGGCCAGTCCCGCCACGAGCACCACGATGACCGAGAGGCTCGCCAGCGCCTTGGCCGCGAAGATCCGCCGCGGCGACCGGATCGCCACGAGCAGGTGGCGCCAGGTGCCGAGGCGGTCCTCGGCGGCGAACACGTCGCCGGCCACCAGGGAGGTCAGCAGGGGAAGCGCCCACTGGCCCGAGAAACCGAGGACGACCAGCGGTCCGGCCCAGCCCGTGGCGTGCATCCACCGGCCGAAGAGGGTGTCGACGGGGAGGGAGCCCTGCCGGCTCACCGCGGCGACGAAGAGCGCCGGGGCGATCCAGCAGGCGAGGACCACCAGCCGGATGCGCCACTGGGAGACCAGTTTGACCAGTTCGAAGCGATAGCCGCGCGCGACGGAGACAGGACGCGCGGCGAGCGGGGTGTCCCGCTCGGTGACGGGAGTCGCGGTCATCGGCCGGCCTCCTTGTGCTCGGTGAGGGCGAGGAACGCCGCCTCGAGGGGCGAGACGACCGGGGCGAGTTCACGCAGCGCGACACCTGACTGCACGAGGCTCACGACGAGTTCGTCGAGGGCCGGGACCAGGGCCCGTACGACGAGTAGGTCGGCGTCGTGGCGCGGCGCGGCGCCGTCGACGACCCGGATCCCTCTGGCGGCGGCCAGCCGGCGTGTCGTTTGCGGGTCCGAGGTGCGCAGCCGGTAGTCCAGTTCCCGGCTCCCGGGGGCCAGTTCGGTCAGCGGGCCGGAGAAGACGACACGTCCGGTGGAAAGGATGGTGACCTCGGAGCACAGCGCTTCGAGGTCGTCCATGCGGTGACTGGAGAGCACGACGCTGGTCCCGTCCGCCGCGAGCCGGGTGAGGACACCGTGGACGTGTTTCGTGCCGGCCGGATCGAGGCCGTTGGAGGGTTCGTCCAGTACGAGCACGCGGGGCCTGGTCAGCAGCGCGGCGGCGAGACCGAGCCGCTGGCGCATGCCGAGGGAGAAACCGCGGGCCCGGTCGTCGGCGACATCGGTGAGCCCGACCTGGTCGAGTACCTCGTCGATCCCGGCGGTCCGCCTGTCGTGGCCGCGCAGGGCGGCCAGGGCGGCGAGGTTCTGCCTGGCGGTGAGCGAGGGGTACAGGCCGGGCCCGTCCACGAAGCCCGCCACGCCGTCGGGAGCGGCGAGAGCCCGTCCCACCCGCGTTCCGAGTACGTCGAGTTCACCGCTGTCGGCGACGGCGAGGCCCAGCAGGAGGCCGAGCAGTGTGGTCTTGCCGGCGCCGTTCGGCCCGACCAGGCCGTGGATCTGCCCCTGCGTCACATCCAGATCGACGCCGTCGAGTGCGATGACGTCGCCGAACGACTTGGTCATCCCGCGCGCCCGGATGGTGGAGAAAGTGTCCATGGATCCCTTTCCTTACGAACCCTTACGGACCTTAGGTGTGACCTACACCTAAGTCGGGGGCGGGAAGTTGAAGGATCGCGGAACAGCGGACGACTGCCGTTCACGATTCGGTGGCCTCGGCCACCAGGACTTCGAGGCGGCTGTGGCAGCCGTCGCTCCGAGCCGGGGGGCGGGGCGACGGTCGGTCAGAAGCCGGGTCGCGACGGCCGTGCCCGTACGAGGAGGGTGGCGCCCGTGAGGCATGCCGCGGCGTAGAGCCAGCCGCCGATCACATCGCTCGCCCAGTGCACGCCGAGGTAGATCCTGGTGAGGGCGACGGCCGCCGCCCAGACGAGCGGCAGAAGGCGTACGGTCCGCAGGAGACGGCCGTGGGCGCCGCGGAGCGGGGGGCCGCCGTCGGGGGAAGCGGCGCCGGGATCCGCGGAGGCGCGTGCGATGTGCCGCGTGATTCCCCAGGACAGCAGGCCGCCCGCCAGGGCCGAGGTGGTGGTGTGGCCGGAGGGGAAGGAGTACCCGGAGGCGTGGGTGGCCCAGTCGGCCAGGGGCGGTCGAGGCCGGGCGATCAGCGCCAGCAGGCCGTAGCGCGCCGCCTGTCCCGCGAGGAGAACTGTGAGGGCGAGAGCGCCGGCGCGCAGCCGCTCCGGTGTCGTGCGGCCGGCCGGCAGGCCGGCGGCGGCGGCGATCAGGTAGGGCCAGGGGCCCGTCCCGGTGGCGGTGATCCCGCGCGCCAGGCTCACGGCGAGGTGGGGGCGGTGCCGTACGGACCAGGCGTGCGTGGCCCCGTCGCCCGGGAGCGGCGTTCCGTGCCGTACGGAGACCAGGGCCGCGAGGGCGGCGAACAGCGTTGCCGAGGCGCACACGAGGACGGCTGTCCCCGGTCGTGGACCGCTCACGGCAGGTCACCGTCGCCTGTCCGCCCGCGCGTACGGGCGCGGCGCAGTTCCAGGGCGAGGGGGATCAGGGAGACGATCACCACGACCGCCACCATCGGGAGGAGGTAGCGGTCGACGTTGGGGATCGACGAGCCCAGGGCGTACCCCGCGAGTACGAGTCCGACGGTCCAGACCACACCACCGACGGTCTGCCAGAGCAGGAAGACCCTCGCGGGGACGTCCAGTGCTCCGGCGAGCGGGTTGAGGACGGTCCTCACGACCGGTACGAAGCGGGCGAGGGCGATCGCTTTGGCGTGGCCGTACCGGGTGAGCAGTTCCTCGGCCCGCACCGCTCCCTCGCGCAGTCGTTCCGCCCGGCCGCGGGCGAGCAGTGCCCGGCCGCCGCGGCGGCCGATCCAGAAACCCGCCTGCGCGCCGGCCAGCGCGCCGACGACCGCCGCCGCGAGTACCTGGGGGAGTGACAAGTGCCCCGGACCCCGTGAGCCGTCGACGCACAGCAGGCCGGCGGTGAACAGCAGTGAGTCGCCCGGCAGGAAGAACCCCACGAGGAGGCCGGTCTCGGCGAACAGTACGACGGCGATGCCCAGCGCCCCGAAGGCGGAGAGCAGTGAACCGGCGTCCAAAGGATTCACGGCCAGGGATTCGGCGAGCGGGGCCATGGCCACGGCGCGACCTCTCAAGAGGGGAGGAGGGGGCGGCGCTCGCCCCTGAAGAACCACACGCGAAGGACTACAGTTGTGTAGACGGTCTACTGGACTGTAGACGATGAGAGCGCGTGAAGCGATTCCGCTGCCGGATCCGGGTCACCGAGCGATCCCTGACCTCCTCGCGTCCGGGAGCGCCGCCGCTCCCTTCGCCGTCCCCTGGACGGACCCGCCGGCGACGGGTTCGCGAGGAGCAGGGCCGTACCCAGGGGAGTGAGGGTGTGGATCACTTCGTTGCCACGACGGACCGAGGTGATCAGGTTCGCCTCGCGCAGCACCGCGGTGTGCTGGCTGGCGGAAGGCTGGGAGAGGCCGGCACGCCGGGCGAGTTCGCCGGTGGTGCAGCCGTCTTCGACCAGACGCAGGGCGGCCACTCTGCTGGTCCCCAGCAGGCGGGCGAGCGGGTCCTCCGTACCCGAAGCGCGGCCGGAGAGGGCGGCGGGGTCGGAGACCCAGCCCGGGGTCAGGTCGAGAGGGTAGACCAGGACGGGAGGCAGGCCGGGATCGATGAAGGTGACCGGGGTGCGCCAGCAGAACACCGAGGGCACCAGGAGCAGACCCCGCCCGGCCAGGTGGAGGTCGCGGTCGACGGGATAGTCCGCTTCCAGTACGGGTGCCGACCAACGCAGCGTGGGCCGCGGGCTGTTGAGGAGTCCGTCGATGCCGTGGTTGAGCAGGACGCGGGCGCGTACGGCCCGTTCGGCGTCGATCGCGGTGCGGAGGCGTGGCCAGACGGGGGTCAGGACGGCACGGTGGTAGCCGTGCAGCGCGTCCGCGATCTCGGCCAGGGCGACCGGGTCGGCGTCGGCCAACGGGCGTGCCCAGTGCGGGGCGTGGGGGAGGACCGCCAGATCCCGGCGTAACCGTCGCGAGGGCAAGGACAGCACCGCGTTGATACCGGCGGGCAGGCTCTGGGTCGCCTGGGGCGGGGTGAGGAAGTCGGGGAAGTCCCCCACCGGCGGTGCCAGGTAGCGGATCAGCCGCCGGTGGGAAGCGGGCAGGTGACGTAACCGGGTCCGCGCGTGGACCCGCCAGGGGCCGAACACGGCCTGGCCCGCGGTGCCCGTGAGTTGCGCGGCACTCAGCACGATCTCCCACATCACGTCCGGGCCGCCGGCCACGTGAACCCGGGCCAGATCCTGCGCTGTGAAGTGCACCCTGAGCCCCCCAGATCCCCCCGATGTGGCCCCGGTGCATTCCCCTGACACTCCGACGAACAAGATCAGCGCGGCCGTCACCTGCCCGGGCCCGCTCACCAGCTACACGCATGTCCTGACCAGCGTGGACTGGTTGAAGGTACGGACCGGACCGTCGACCGGCAACACGGCCGTCGGCCAGATCGCCGGCGGCGCCGCGTTCTACTTCAGCCCCTCGGGGGTCCAGTCCGGCGGCCGCTACTGGGTGTGCGGATACGGATACAACGGCAGCACCAAGCTCACCGGCTGGGTGGCCGGCGACTACCTGCTCTGGCCCTGAACCCCCCTGCGGGTCGCCGCGTCGGAGGAACGGACCGGCACGACAACAGAATCGGAGATCGCCGAACAATGAGCCGAACAATGATCGGAAAGCTGGGCAAGAAGTCGTCCGTCGCCCTCCTGGGAGCATTGCTGGCGCTGCCCCTGGGACTGCTCCCCGCCACACCGGCCTACGCGGCCGCGTGTTACGACGGCGGCACCATCTGGTACACGACAGCCGATTCCACGAACTCGTTCGTTCCCTCGGCGTCCGGTGAGTACAAGACGTCACCGCGCTGTGGAGACATCAACTTCACGGTGCGCCAGTCGAGCGGCACCGATTTCCACGCACTGGTACGGGTCTGCTTCGTGGCGGCCAAGTACTGCAACAGCTGGAAGGTCTACGACTGGAACGACCATGGCTGGATGGTGATCGCCTCGGACGTGCTCGACAACACCACCTTCCGGGTCGAGATCCAATCTCCCGAGCCGATGCACGGCACGCGCTACGGAGGGTTCGTCGCCTACTGATTCCCCGGGTTTCCGATTCCCCGGGTGCCCGGGAAGCGGCGCGTGGAGCCCGGGCTACTTCTTGCCGCCGCTCTTCGCCGGGGTCTGCGCCAGGGTGCTCGCCGCTGCCGTCTTCTCCGCCTTGGTGGCCTTCTTGCTGTTCAAGGTCTTGCCCGCGGCGGAGGCGGCCTTCTTGCCGGTCTGTCCCTTGCTCTTCGGCGCCTGGGACACCGCGCTGGCCGCTGCCGTCTTCTCGGTCTTGGTGCTCTTCTTGCCCGTCAGCGACTTGCCGGCCGCCGACGCGGCCTTTTCCCCGGTCTGACGTGTGTTCTTCGTGTCCTTCGTGTCTTTCGCGTTCTTCGACATGTTGGTCGATCCTCTCTGGAGCGGATGTGCGTCAGCGCACGTCTACCCCCCAACGTCCCTGGCACGCTTGCCGAGTTGACGCGAGGATGCCGCTGACGCGTGCCGACGTCCGCAGAAACCACCACATCGCCCGAAGCGGGGACGGGACCGACGACCGGATGACTGTGGGCCGCGACCGGGAGGGCGCGGCCCACAGTGACGCGTCGCGCGGGCTCAGTATCCGAAGATCAACTTGTACGCGACTTCCGGGAGGAACTGACCCGCCGCGGAGCCGGCGCCGACGCCGCAGTCGCCGTCGGAGTCACCGGGGGTCTTCAGCCACAGCAGCATCTCGGCTCCGCCGCCCGTCTGTGAGGCGGACCCGATCCTCCGCCCTCCGGGGTTGCACCACTCGCCGTTGGAATCGTTCCCGTTGCGGCTGGTGTCGATGACGAAGGGCTTCGTGTAGCCGAAGGACGCCGACAGCGCCGCGTTGACGGCGTTGCCGTAGCTGACGTTCCGTCCGGTGCCGTAGTAGTTCGAGATGTTCGACGCGAAGCCGTGCGCCTGTCGCGCCCCGGCGCCGTCGAGAGCCCGGGCCATGGTGCCCGCGTCGATCCAGCCGGGGTTTCCGGCGTCCAGGTACGTCCAGGTGTTCGGCGCGTGCGCGGAGAACTGTCCCAGGGCGTCCCTGAGCATGCCGTTGCGCTCGTTGATCTGTTGCTGGGACATGCAGCTGAAATCACCGAGGGAGTCGGGCTCGATCACCACCAGGGCCGGCCGGCCGCCGATGGCCGAGGCGAAGGCGGAGATCCAGGTGCGGTACGCCGCCGGGGAACCGGCCCCGCCGCCGGAGTGGCCGCCGCAGGCGTCACGGCCGGGGATGTTGTACGCGATCAGGACGGGAAGCTTGTCGGCGGCGTCCGCGGCTCCGACGTACGAGCCCACCGCGGCCCCGATGTCACCGCTCCAGGCGCCGAACCACCGGGCCATGGGGCGCGAGGCGATGTTGTCGCGGATCGCCGGCGCCCGTCCGTCGCCGGGGTTCGCCGCGACCCAGGCGGCCGGATTCGAGTGCGGGTCCACGTAGAAGCCGCTGGTCATGCCGATCGGATCGGCCAGCACGCCGGCCTCGGCCTGCACGGTGCCGAAGGGCAGGAGCAGGGAGGCGAAGGCGGACACGGCGAGCGTACGCATCATCTTTCTCATGAGTGCAGCCCTCTCGGGGAGCGCTCCCACCACGGCGGTGACTCAGCTGCGGGGGGAGACGCGGGTGGGGGGGGAGGAGCGAGCGGCGGTGTCCTGGGGGCCCTCTCCGGGAACTGCCGCTGTCAGACGAGACAGTGACAGGGGGTCGGTCGGCTGTCAATGAATTCGGCGAGGGGTGTGGGACGAGGGGTGGCCCATGGACCGCCCGGACCGCCACCCTCCGTGCCGGATGCTCCGTCCGGGCGCGGCCTCACCCTGGCCCGTCCCGGCCAGATCACCACAGTGGTCGGCCCGGTGGCCCAGCCCGTCGCGGACGCGCTGGGCCGACTGCTCGGACTGCTGGGCCAGGGCGCGTCCGCGACGTGGTGTCCGGCTCGCGGCGTCCGACCCGTATCAGATGGAGACCGGTCTACGGGCGGGCGTAAGGCCGCGTCATGACCTCCATGTTGTGACCGTCCGGGTCGTCGAAGTAGACGCCGCGGCCACCGAACAGACGGTTGATCTGGACGGGTTCGGTGTGGCCGGGGTCGGCGTAGTAGGTGACCCCGACCGCCTCCAGACGGCTGATGACCGTGTCGAACCGCTCGTCAGGGACGAGGAAGGCGTAGTGCTGCGACTGGATCGGCTCGTCCCTCTTCTCGTAGTAGTCGAGCGTCACGCCGTTGCCGAGGTCGACGGGGAGGAACGGCCCGAAGGGCGCGCCGACCTTCAAGCCCAGCACCGCGGCGAGGAACTCGGCGGACAGGTGGTGGTCGCTCGCGTAGACGGCAGTGTGGTTCAGCTGGACGCCGGCCGTCGGCAGCTCGGATTCATGCGGGTACTGCTGCTCGTAGGACATCGGTGGTGTGTCTCCGGTCTTGAGATCCGCTGGAATACGGCGCCGGATGCGGGCGCCGGGAGCTTAGGACTCGGAGGAAGGGGCGGGCCTCTTGCCCGCCTCGTGGTCACGCCGAGGCCGGGAACCTCACTCGTGCGTGGCACATGGCCGACCCGGCAGTCACCTGACCGACCTTAGTGACCGTCCCAGGCGGGGGCAACACCGTTCCTCGGCCGCGCGGACACCCCCTACCGGTGCTGTGTCCGTGGGGTCGTCGCAGATCGCGGCGCAGCTCGTGGGGGAAGTCGACCAGATGGGCGGCGGGCGCGCCAGCGTCGAGGGCGACCTCGGCCATGCGGACGGAGTTGGAGGAGTTCTTCGAGCCGACGACGATGACGAGTTCGGCGTCCTCGGCGAGTTTCTTCACCGCGGTCCGGCGGTTCTGCGTGGCGTAGCAGATGTCGTCGCTGGGCATGGTGACCGAGTCGTACGCCACCGTGCACCAGCTGGTCTCCACGGTCACCGGGAAGCTGAGCGACGGCACGTCCGCCGTGGACGCGGTACGGGCCTGCTTCCCCGGCGGATCCATGACGGGAGCGCCCAAGCTGCGTACGATGGAGATCATCGACGCGTTGGAAGGGGAAGCCCGGGGAATCCACTCCGGCGCCATCGGCTTCATGGGACACACCGGAACCACCGACCTGAGCATCACGATCCGCACCGCCGTGAGCCACGACGGCGAACTGACCATCGGTGCCGGTGGCGCGATCGTGCTCGACTCCGATCCCACGGCGGAGTACGAGGAGATGCTGCTCAAGGCCCAGGCGACCCTGCGGGCTCTCCCGAAGGCGAGGGTCTCGGACCTGTGACAGTGACCCTTGACGGGACGCCCGTGTCCGCGGACGACCTGCTTCCCCTTGCCCTCACCAACACCGGTCACTTCACGTCGATGCGCGTCGACGCGGACGGCCGCGTCCGCGGCCTCTCGCTCCACCTGGAACGTCTGGTGCGCGACTGCAAGGCGGTGTGGGGCGCGGACCTGGACACCGACCGGGTGCGGGACCACGTTCGGCAGGGCCTGGCCGGTGTGACCGGCCGGCCCTGCGTCGTCCGCGTCACGGTCTACGACCCCGCGGTGGACATGGTCCACCCGGCGCGCGCGGACGAGCCGCGTGTCCTGGTGTCCGTACGGGGCGCGGGCGCCCAGCCCCCGCCGCCGCTGCGGGCCATGAGCGTGCCGTACGAGCGTGACCTTCCCGAGGTCAAGCACGTCGGGCTCTTCGGCGCGCTGCACGCCCGCCGTACGGCGCAACTCGCCGGTTTCGACGACGCGTTGTTCGTCGGCCGCGACGGCCTCGTCACCGAGGGCGGCACGTGGAACGCCGGATTCGTGGACCACGACGGAACCGTGGTGTGGCCGCGGGGCCCGGTGTTGCCCGGTGTCACCATGGCCCTGCTCCGGGAACACACCGGACCCACCGGACACCGGGTCGCCCCCGTCACACTGGAGCGGGCCAAGAGCATGGCGGCGGCCTTCGCGACCAACACCAGTGTCGGTGTGCGCGCCCTGTCCGCGATCGACGACACCGAACTGCCCTCCGGCCACCCCGTCCTGGGCCGCCTCCAGGAGACGTACCGGTCGATCCCCGGCGAGGTCCTCTAGCCTCCCTCCGGACGCGGAATGCGGTGTGGTCACCTCTCCGGAATGACGGGGAGCAGCAGGTACGAGGCGTGTGCGCCGCCCGTGTAAACGGTGGTGTGTCCGTCGTACGTCCCCGCCACCCGGTCACGGTCGTCGTTGTGCAGGAACGGCCCGCAGCCCGTGAGGTCGTTCTTGAGGTTGGACAGCCGGGCGCTGGGGCCCGGGTGGACGTAGTCCTTGCCCCGCACCTGGAGCGCGATCCGGTAGCCGGCCGGAACGACCAGGCAGGTCGGCAGGATCTCGATGTCGAGTTCGTACACCGTCCCCGGCTCCAGCGGCTCGGCGGCCTCGTGCGGGTGGTACGGGCGGTAGGCGGTGGACAGTCCGGGGTCGAGGCGCCGGTGCGACGCGCGCAGCCAGCCCTGGGCGACGGGAGTGTGCGGGTCGAGCGCGCCCTGGAAGACGACCTCCTCGTCGTCCGGCGAGAAGACCCGTACGACGAGGAACAGGTCGGCGTCGGTGGTGTTGGAGGAGACGAACAGTTTGGCGGCCAACGGGCCGGTGATCTCGGTCTGTTCGGTGAGCGGCGGGGTGCTGAACTCCACTCCGTCACCGAGCGCGGCGAAGGCCGCCGTGCCGCCCGACGAGGCGGCCTGGGTAAGGAGGGACGGTCCGGCGGCGTCCAGGTAGAGCTTCGTCCACCGGGTGGACGGCAGCGGCCAGGCGTCCTCGCCGCGCGGTGTGAAGGTCGCGTCGA
The DNA here is from genome assembly GCF_009865405.1 of Streptomyces sp. SID3212. Taxonomy (GTDB): domain Bacteria; phylum Actinomycetota; class Actinomycetes; order Streptomycetales; family Streptomycetaceae; genus Streptomyces. The sequence goes on from NZ_WWJY01000651.1 coordinate 15,834, forward strand.
CGTGCCGTATCTGCAACTGCACCGCCGGGCGGTCCTCCCAGCCGTTGGCCTCGTCCTTGAGATAACGGTCGAAGAACCGCCGTTGGAGGTCGACGCCGTAGTCGGTGTAGAACAGCGGCCAGTGTGCGTGCCCGTGCATCTCCAGCCACTTGGCGCGGGACGCCGCCCGTACAAAGCCCTCCACGTTGCCCCGCAGATGCAGGCCCTGGCCGCCCCAGTTGCCGCAGCTCAGGACCGGGACCTCGATGGCGTCCCAGTCGGCCGACCGCTCCCGGTGGTACGCGTCGTAGAAGGGGTGCGCGGCGATGTCCGCGCCGAGGTCCGTGCGGTTCGCGGCCAGTTCGGCCGCGGTGAGCGCTTCGTCGCCGCAGATGAGCTGGCCGGTGTTCGGGTTCCGGCCGCCGGTCTCGCCGACGCCGTACTGGACGGTCTTGACCTGCATGTCGTACCAGTGCTCCCAGAAGGTGGAGCGGATGCCTCCCTGGTACGAGCCGTCGCGGTAGAAGTCCGAGGCGCCCTCCCACGGGCAGATCGCCGCCAGGTGCGGGGGCCGCCGCGACGCGACCTGCCACTGGTTGATCGCGTAGTAGGAGATGCCGTTGAGGCCGACGAGGCCGTTGCTCCAGTCTTGGGTGCCCGCCCACTCGACGCAGTCGTGGAAGTCCTGGGTTTCGCGCGGCGAGAAGGGATCGACGCGGCCGGGGGAGCGTCCGGTGCCGCGCGAGTCGACGCGTACGCAGGCGTAGCCGTGCGGCACCCACTTCTCCGGGTCGACCACTTCCCAGTTCTGATACGTGTTGGAGGTCCCGGCCACGGTGTCGGGATGGTCCCGCGCCATGGCCTCCCACGCGCTGGGGTAGCCGCGCTCGAAGGGCAGCCCCTTCGCGTACGGCCCGTACGTCATGATCACCGGCACCGGTGCGTCGGTCACCGGACGGAAGACGTCGGCGCGTAGCACGACTCCGTCGTCCATCGTGACGGGTACGTCCCACTCGACGCGCATGCCTGCGGTGATCTCGGTCCGGAACGGCTGGGTGCCGCCGTCGTCGGGCATGTCTTGCTCCTTGGTTCTGTACGGGGGGCGGGGCGGGCGGTGACGGACGGTGGTGCGGTCAGCGGTTGACGTGCAGATGCCAGGGCGCGAGCCGGCGCAGCGCGCCCTCGGTCCCGGTGCGCGCGGCGATACCGAGCAGCGCGAGCACGAGCACCGCGACAAACGCGGCGTCCTGGTCGAACGACCGGGCGTTGGTGAGGATGAAGGTCCCGAGCCCAGGGAGGCTGGCCAGGAACTCCACCGCCACCGCGCCGACCAGGGCCCGGCCCACGGCGACCTGGACGCCCGCGATCACAAATGGCAGGGTCGCGGGCAGCAGGACGTCGATCACCACGCGCGTACGGGACAGCCGCAGCATCTGGGCGAGTTCGGACAACTGGAGCGGTACGTTACGGGCACCGTCGCCGGTGCTGACCACACACGGCAGGAACGCCGAGAGGGCGATGACGACCAGCCGGGTCTCGCCCGAGTAGCCGAGCCAGATCGTCGCCATCGGGACGATCGCGAGCATGGGCATGGCGTACAGACCGCTGACGTACGGGGAGATCAGGTACCGCAGCCACGGCACGCGCCCGACTCCGAGGCCGAGGGCGGTGCCCGCGACGCAGCCGAGGAGCAGGCCGAGGACCACACCGCCGAGGGTCTCGCCCAGTGCCGTGCGGAACTCCGGCGAGCTGAGGGTCGGCCAGGCCGATCCCGCGACGCCGGTGGGGGTGGGCAGATAGTCGGGCAGCCACAGCCGTACGGAACCCTCCCACACGACCAGGACCAGGGCGGCGACGCCCAGCTTCCCCAGCACGTCGGCGCGTCGGCCGACCGGCCGGTCCGTGCGCCGGGGGCGGCGGCCTTTCCCCGTGGGGCCGGACGGCGCGACCGCTTCCGGGCCTGGCGTGATGCCGGTGGTGGTCATGGGCGTACCTCCCGCCACCGCGCGAAGTAGCCCTCGACGGCCCGGCCGCAGCCCATCAGGGCGACGGCGAGCACCGACACGAGGAGCGTCAGCCCGAGCACGGTGGCCGAGTCGAATCGGGTGCTCGCGGTGAGCAGCAGCCCGCCCACACCGCTGGCGTTGAGGAAGAACTCGGCCGCGAGGGTGCCGACGAAGGCCATGGCGATGCCCTGGCGCACACCGGTCATCGCGTACGGCACGGTGTGCGGCAGCAGGACGTCCTTCCAGATCCGCCACTCGCTGCTGCGGAACGTACGGGCGACTTCGAGCAGGGTGGTGGGCACCCGGTGGGCTCCTTCCGCGGTGTTGACCAGGATGGGGAACACGGCCGTCAGGAACACGACCAGGGTCTTCGCCGGCAGACCGAAGCCGAAGGCCGAGAGGATCAGCGGAGCCAGCGCGACGATCGGGACGGACTGGAGGGCGAACAGCAGCCAGTCGGTGCTGCTACGCAGCAGCCGGGCCCGGGAGAGCAGCAGACCGACTCCGACACCGGCGACGATCGCCAGCGCGAGGCCGACGACGAGCAGCCGGCCGGACGAGAGCAGCGCGCTCGGGAGCGAGCCGTCCTCGGTCAGGGTGGCCAGCGCCGAGAGCGAGCGGCCGGGGGTGGCGAACAGGACCGGGTCGCGGACACCGGCCCACTGCCAGAGCCCGAGGCCGACGACGAGGCCGGCCGCGGAGACGGCGAGGGGGATCAGGCGGCGGGCGGCATGTGCCCCGGGCCTTACCCCCGAAGTCTTCGTGTCCATCACCCGATCACTTGCCCGTCGCGTCGGCGAACACCGACGGGTCCGCCAGCTCGTCGTACGTGGGCGCCTTCTGCCGGGGTACGTTGCCCGCGGCCACCGCGCCCTCGATCGTGTGCTCGACGGCTTCACGGTCCAGGCCGTCACCCGACTTCGGCCAGACGCCGAGCGAGAGGAACGTCGGCAGCGCCGCCTCCGTGACGCTCTCGGGGGCCTTGGTGACTCCGGAGGCCACCGCCGCGACCTGCTTGATATGCGCCGGGTCGTTCATGTAGGCGATGGACTCCCGTACCGCGGCGACCACGTCGACCCACTGCTCGCGGGCCGGGCCGTCCAGTGCCTTCTTGGAGGTGACGAGGACGGTGTAGTGCTCCAGCGGGTCGACGCCGGCCAGGGTCATGATCTCGCCGACCTTCGTGCCGGGCTTGATCTTCTCCCGTACGGTGGCGAGTTCGTCCGGGTGCAGTACGGCGACCTTGACCTGGCCGGCCACCAGCGCGTCGACCGTGGGCGGCCCGCCCACGTTGATCGTGCTGACGTCCTTCGGGCCGAGTCCACAGCTGTCGAGCATGCTGGCCAGGGCGAGAGCCTTCGGCGCGCCGACCGCGTCCACCGCGACCGTCTTGCCCTTGACCGCCTCGCAGGTGGTGACCCCCGGGTCGGTGCTGGCCAGGAGGTAGGTCGGCTTCGGGAAGCCCATCACGGAGACGATCGAGCCGCCGGAGGCGCGCAGCGCGACCGCGCCGGGCGTCCCGATGATGCCGCCCTGGATCTCACCGCTCTGGACCGCGCGGCCGACGTCCGCGCCGGTGGTCAGCGGGCGCAGGGTGACGTCGAGGCCCCGGTCCTTGAAGAAGCCCTGCTTCTCGCCCACGTACATCACGGTGTTGAGGAAGATGGGCGGGATGCCCGGCACACCGATGGTTATCTTGCCGCCGCCTTTGCCGCCCGACGCGGAACCGGCGGCCGTGTCCGAGCCGTTGTCGCCACAACCGGAGAGGACACCGACGAGGGCGAGGACGGTGGCCGCCCCGACCAGGGCGGACCTGCGCCGCGGAATCTTCATGAGAACTGCTCCTTCTGCTTCCGCGCCCAGGTGCACGGCGGGCATGGCATGACTGAGGGTGGGTGTGACCTATGAAGTGGTGAGACTGCTGAGGTGGTGTGAGTGCTGAAGTGGTGTGACGGGGAGGCCGTGTGCTGTCAGCGGCCCGCGTCGGCGTTCATGATCAGGGACCAGACCCGCTCGCGGATCGCGAGGAACTCGGGTGTCGCCAGGACGGACCGGTCCCGGTGCGCCGGAAGCCGTACGTCGATCAGTTCGGCGACGCCGCTGGGCCGGCCGTTGAGTACGGCGATCCGGTTCCCGAAGAGAACGGCCTCGTCGATCGAGTGCGTGACGAACAGCATCGTCACGGGATGGTCCTGCCAGATGCGCAGGAGTTCGAACTGGAGCACTTCGCGCGTCTGAGCGTCCAGCGCGCCGAAGGGCTCGTCCATGAGCAGCAGCCGGGGCCGTACGGCGAGCGCCCGGGCCAGGCCGGTGCGCTGCTGCATGCCGCCGGACAGCTGATGCGGGTACGACTTCTCGAAGCCGGAGAGCCCGACGAGCGTGATCAGCTCCCTGGCCCGCTCCAGCGCCTCCTTCTTTCCGGTCCCGCGTACGCGCAGCGCGTACGCCACATTGGACTCGACGGTCTTCCAGGGGAAGAGGCCGAAGTGCTGGAAGACCATCGCCACGCCGTCGGGGGTGCCGTCCACCGCCCGGCCGTCGATGCGGACCACACCGTCGGCCGGCCGGATCAGCCCGGCCACCGCCCGGAGGAGTGTGGTCTTGCCGCACCCCGACGGCCCGACGATGGACAGCACCTCGCCGGCGCCGATCGTCAGATTGATGTCCTTGGATACCGTGCGCTCACCGAACCGCATGGTCAGCCCGTCCAGCCGCACGGTGGCGCCGGCGTCACCGCCGACCGGTACGGCCTGTCCCGCCGACCCCTGCGCACTGTCCTCGGGGCCGCCGCGCTTGTCGCCCTCGCTGTGGCGCACCGATTTGATCGTGGTCATACCGGGGATTCTGGGGCTACGATGCCTGACATGCAATAGCTATACTTAAGAATCCAGAGAATGCATCATCTTGGTATGAGGTGCCTATGACTTCGAGGGTGACCCCTCTCCTTCTCCTCCACACCTGGGGCGGCGACGCCGCCACCTGGGGTCCCGCGATGCGCCGTCTCGACGCCTACGCGCCCCACTTGAAGGCGGTCGACCTGCCCGGACACGGCGCACGCGCCGCGGAGCCGTTCACCGTGGAAGGGGCGGTGGAGGCGGGGTCGGCGGCGCTGGACCGGGCGGCCGGACCGGCGCATGTCGTCGGCTCGGGACTCGGGGCGCTGATCGCTCTGGCCCTCGCCCAACGGCATGCGGACCGCGTCCGGTCCCTCACCCTCGTCGGATTCCCCCCGGCCGACGGCCCGGAGGCCGCCCGCCGGCCCGCCGAGACCGAGGCCCTGCTGGCGCGCGACGGCACCGAACGATTCGCGAAGGCGTATGTGGACAGCACGGTGCTGAGCGGCGACCCCGCCCACGGTGACCTGCTGTACCGCTCGATGGCGGCGACGCGTCCCAAGGTCCTGCTCGACTCGCTGCGCGCGACGCTCGGTTGGGCCGGACACGTCCACCCGGGTCCGCTCGGCCTGCCGTGCCAGGTGGTACGCGGCGCGCGGGACCACCGGGTCGGCGCC
>NZ_WWJY01000652.1 GCF_009865405.1 Streptomyces sp. SID3212
GGCGCGGCCGGGACCGTACCGCTGACCGGACCCGCCACCCCCACACCGGGAACCACACCCGGACCGGCGCCCGCGCCCGCCGGACCGACCGCGGCCCCGTCCCGCCCGTCGAGCGCCGAGGGATCCCCGCCGAGCAGCGCCTGCGGCAGGACGAGCACCGCCTGGATCCCGCCGTAGATGTTGGACTGCAACCGCACCGCGATGCCGTGCCGGCGCGCCAGCGCGGAGACGACGAACAGACCGATGCGGCCGTCCTGGAGCAGGTGCGCGACGTTGACCTGGTCGGGGTCGGCGAGCAGCCCGTTCATCTTCTTCCGCTCGTCGGACGCCATCCCGAGCCCGCGGTCCTCGACCTCGATGGCCAGACCGGCCGTCACATACTGCACGCGCAGCAGGACTTGGGTGTGCGGGGCGGAGAACAGGGTGGCGTTCTCGACCAGTTCGGCGAGCAGGTGGATGACGTCGGCGACGGCGTGGCCGCGCAGCGTGCCGTCGATCGGCGGCACCAGTTTGATCCGGGGGTACTGCTCGACCTCGGCGATCGCGGACCGCAGCACCTCGGTCATCGTGACCGGCTTGCTCCACTGCCTGCGGGAGATCGCGCCGCCCAGGACGGCGAGGTTCTCCGCGTGCCGGCGGATCCGGGTCGCCAGATGGTCGACGTGGAAGAGCCCCTTCAACAGCTCCGGGTCCTCGACCTCGTTCTCCAGGTCGTCCAGCAGCTGGATCTCCCGGTGGACCAGGGACTGGAGGCGGCGGGCGAGGTTGACGAAGACCTCGACCTTCTGCTCGTTGCCGACGCTGCTGGAGAGCCGGGACGCCTGCACGACGGTGGTGACAGCCGTCTCCTGGGACCGTCTCAACTCCTCGGCGAGCAGGTCGAACTCGTCCCCGCCCACGACGGCGGGCGGTGGCGTACGGCGCGGGGGCACGCGCTCGCCACGCCTGAGCTGCTCCACGACGGCGCGCAGGTCGGCCTGTCCGCGCGCGCTGGACCGGCGCAGGGCGTTGCAGCGGTCGATCAGCGACCGCGCGGTACGGTCCGCGCCGAGGGCCGCCGCCGCGACGGCGGCGAAGGCGACCAGCGCCATGCCGAACAGGGCCGCCCAGACCACGAGGGTGGGCTCGGCCGCGGTGGAGCGGAAGGTCAGGACCACGGCGGCCGCGCCGCTCAGCGCCGCGACTATCGCGGGCAGAACAGCGGTGCGCAGGAGTTGGGGACGTATACGGGCGTCCGGTGGTGCGGGCCTGTTCCGCCGGCCCGGGGAGGGCAGCGAACGGGCGCCCGGCCGGCCGTGCCGCCCGGCTTCGCGGCGGTCCGGCCGCGCGGCGGGTGCGCGAAGTTGAGACATCAGTGTCCTCGGTACGTGGGGCCCCAGGAATCGGCGTTGCTGGTGGTCGGCTGCGGCGCCGACATCGGGTCCGGCGCACGCCGCCGGAGCCCTCCGTTGATCACCGCGCACTCACAGTAGTCGCCAAGAGTTCGGGCGCGGTGGACAGTTGACGAAGTTGCCCACAGAGCATCCCGCTCTGGTATGAGGCATCGCACACCAGCACGAATGCCACGCACCCCCAGGACAGACGCTAGGGCAGGATCACCGAACGGGTCAGGTGACGCGGCCGGTCCGGGTCGAGACCGCGCAGATCCGCCAGGGCGAGCGCGAGGCGCTGGATCCGTACCAGTTCGGCCAGCGGGTCGAGCCGGCCCGCCACCCACAGTCCGCCGGTCGCCGCGACCTGCTCGGCGAGGCCGTCGGGGGCCGGCCCGAGGATCCACGTCGCGGTGCCGCCGGTGGTGATGCTGATGGGCCCGTGGCGGTACTCCATGGCCGGGTACGCCTCGGTCCACGCGAGAGCGGCCTCCCGCATCTTCAGCGCACCCTCCTCCGCGAGGCCGACGGTCCAGCCCCGCCCGAGAAAGGTGAACTGAGTGCAGTCCACAACACCTACGGGCAGCGGCTCGGCAAGAGCCGTCCTGGCGTCCGCGACAACAGAGTCGCTGTGCAGCCCGAGGTGAGCACGGAGCAGCGTCAGAGCAGTGGTGGCGAACCGTGTCTGGACGACGGACCGTTCATCGGCGAAGTCGAGAACAATGAGGTCGTCCGCGGCGGTACGGACCGGCGTCCGCGGATCCCCGGTGATCGCGGTGGTACGGACGGACCCCCGCACGCCCGCGAGCAGAGCCAGGACCTCGGTGGTGGTGCCGGACCGGGTCAGGGCGACGACCCGGTCGTACCGGCGACCCGAGGGGAACTCGGACGCGGCGAAGGCGTCGGTCTCCCCCAGCCCGGCGCCCTCCCGGAGCGCGGCGTACGCACGCGCCATGAAGAACGAGGTGCCACAGCCGACAACAGCCGTGCGCTCCCCAGGCGCAGGCAACTGCTCCTTCAGACCCTCGGCCAACGCCGCCGCCCGCACCCAGGATTCAGGCTGGTCGGCCAGTTCCGTCTCGACAAAACTCATGGTCTCCACTCCCACTATGATGGTTCCTGCATGCTAGATGAGCTTTTCGATCAAAACCAAGCATCAGTCACGCGACAAAGGAGACGCAGTGAACCGGCACGAACGGCACACCGCCCTGCTCGACCTCCTGGCCGAGCGGCATCAGCTGGAGGTGGAGGCGGTGGCCGCCGAGCTGGGCGTGTCCGTGGCAACGGTCCGCCGCGACCTGGACCACCTGGGCGAGCAGCAGTTGCTGACGCGCACGCGAGGCGGAGCCGTGGCGCACTCGGTGTCGTACGAACTCCCCCTGCGCTACCGGGCGGTACGCCACGCCTCGGAGAAGGAACGCATCGCCCGAGCAGCCGCGGCCCTGGTCCGCCGGGGCATGGTGGTGGGCCTCAACGGCGGAACGACAACATCAGAGGTGGCAAGGACGCTGGCAACCCGCGGCGACCTCACAGGCAGCGCCGCCGACCCGGCACTCACCATCGTCACCAACGCGCTCAACATCGCCCACGAACTGGCGGTCCGCCCCCACATCAAGATCGTGACAACCGGCGGCGTAGCACTGCCGCAGTCGTACGAACTGGTAGGCCCTCTGGCCCGCCACCTCCTGAACGAGATCAGCCTGGACATGGTCTTCCTGGGAGTGGACGCCCTCGACGCCCGAACAGGAGCCACCGCACACGACGAACGCGAGGCACAGGTCAACGCACTGCTAGCAGAAAGGGCAGAAAACGTCACCGTAGTAGCAGACCACTCAAAACTGACCACCCGAGCGTTCGCCCGAATCTGCCCCCCAGAAGCAATACACACCCTGATCACCGGCACAGAGGCAAAACCCCTGACCGCACCGTTCCAGGAACACGGAACAAGGGTGATCCACGCTTGACACCCACCACCCCGGCCAAGCGCCCAGCCCAGCGATCACCCCTTGGCGGAAGACGCGGTTTCGGCGGCTCCACCCGCCCCAGCACCAGCATCCGCACCGGCGTCCGCTTCCACATCGCCCCCCGCCACAGAAGGGCCAGCAGGCGCAGGCCACCCCCCGGCCGGTGTCACCGCCACCGGACGCCACCAGGGCGTGGTGGGAACCGCCCCACCGCCCGGTTCGAACGGCTCGCCCGGACGCGGCAGCGCGATCTCGGCGCCCGCCTCCGCCGCCGCCGTGATCGTGCCCTCGCCGGGCTCGGACCACGGGTGCGGGGCCAGGTTGAAGGTGCCCCAGTGGATCGGCAGCATCACGCCCGACGGCCGGCCGCCCTGAAGGTCCAGGTGGGCCCGCATGCCCTCGGCCGGGGTCATGTGGATGTCCGGCCAGTACTCGCTGTACGCACCGATCTGGATCATGGTCGCGTCGAACGGGCCGTGTTCCGTACCGATGTCCTTGAAGCCGGGGAAGTAGCCCGTGTCGCCGCTGTGGTAGACCCGGTGCTCGGGCCCCGCCGCGACCCAGGACGCCCACAGGGTGACCTGCTGGTTCCGCAGGCCCCGCCCGCAGAAGTGCCGCGCGGGGGTGGCGGTCAGGTTGATCCCGGCCACCTCGGTGGTCTCGTTCCAGTCCAGCTCGCGCAGGCGCGACGCGGGCACACCCCACTTCTCCAGGTGCGCGCCGACGCCGAGCGGAACGGCGAAGACGGTGTCCGTGGAGACGAGCGCCTTGATCGTGGGCAGATCAAGATGGTCGTAGTGGTCGTGCGAGATCACGACGACGTCGACAGGACCGAGCGACGCGAGCGGTACGGGCACGGGGTGCAGCCGCTTGGGTCCCGCGAACGCGAACGGCGAGCAGCGGTCGCCCCAGACCGGGTCGAAGAGCACGCGCCGCCCGTCGATCTCGGCGAGCACGCTCGAATGGCCCATCCAGGTGACCCGCAGGCCGGACGCCGGAGGCGTCGCCAGCTCGGCAAGGGTCGTCGGATGTACGGGGATGGTGCCGGCGGGGGCCCGCAGGGCCCGCGCCTCCTTCTCCAGGTAGGTCTTCGCCAGGTCCTTGCCGACACCGGACGGCCTGATCCGCGCACCCACCGGGTTCTGGAAGACGCCGTCGGCGAAATTGGGCGAGGCGAGGATCCGCTCCAGCCGCTTCCCCGCCGAATCGGCCCCGAAGGCCGCAGGTCGCAGCGAGCGCAGTCGGGAGCGCAACGAAGGGGGAGAAACAGCGCCTGTCACAGCACCTCCTGGAGGTTCGGTGTCGCCCCCATTATGGCCGGGGACGTACGTGCGTGCGGGTCGAGCGGAACAAGACGTCCCGCCCTCCCGACCACGCGTATGCAACGTCCACGCTGCCCCCGGGATTCCCCGGCACGCCTCACATCCGGAATCAAAATCCTATCTTTGACATGCCCGCCCGCCCTCAGCCCGACCGCCCCGGAACCCGGGCCGCCCCGGGGCGTGACAGCGGGCCCCACGGCCGTACTGTGACCGCGAACGGACGTCCGGAACCGGAAAGGCAGACGGTGGCCCAGCAGCAGACCGACCAGACCGACCAGACCGATCAGTCCGAACCGCCCCCGCTCGACGTGTTGGTCATCGGGGGCGGCGGTGTGGACACCGTCGTCCGCGTCAACTCGCTGCCCGTCCCGCTCGCCGATTCCGTCGGCGTGGGTCCGATCCACGAATGGCCGGGGCACACCGGCGGCAACGTGGCCCTCGGCTGCCGGACCCTCGGGCTGGGGGTGAAGTTCCTCGACTTCCTCGGGGACGACTGGCCCGGTGAACAGGTCCGCGCCCGGCTCAGCGACGGGAACGTGGACTTCGAGACACTGCCGTCGCCCGCGGGGACCCGCCGTGCGGTCAATCTGGTCGACAAGACGGGCCGCCGGATGTCGTTCTTCGACGCCAGGGACCCGGACGACCTCCGGATGCCGCGTGACTTCTACCTGCCGCACCTGCGGCGCGCCCGTCATGTCCACCTGTCCCTCACCCACTTCACCCGGTTCCTCTTCGACGACATAGAGGCGCTCGGGGTGCCGGTGTCGACCGACCTCCAGGACTGGAACGGACTCGACGACTACCACCGGGAGTTCGCCTTCCGCGCCGACCTGGTGTTCCTCAGCGCCGCCGGGGCGCGCGAACGCATAGCCTCCGTGATGCGGGAGATCCTGCGCGAGGGCCAGGCCGAGGCCGTCGTCGCGACGGCCGGCGCGGGCGGCTCGTACGTGATGACCCGGGAAGGCAGCCGGACCCCGCGCCCGGTGCGGGCCACCGCCCCGCCCGCGCCGGTGGTGGACTCCAACGGTGCGGGGGACGCGTACCTCTCCGGTTTCCTCTACGGCCGCCTGGCCGGGCGGGACCTCGAAGCCTGCGCCGCGCTCGGCGCGGTGGCGGGTGCCTACGCCTGTACGGGGCAGGGCGACGCGGGTCTGATAGGACTGGACGAACTGCTGGCGGTGAAGATCTGACAGCGCGGCGCCGGTGCGGCGGCTCAGGTCTGCCGCACCGGTTCGTACGCCTCGGACGACAGTCCGAAGGTCCATGCGACGCCCTCCTTGGCGGTCCTGGTGGTGGGTGGGACACGCAGCCAGTACGTACGGCTCGTGCCGTCCGGCTCGGGGGTGGAGTTGACCACCTCGACCGTCACGACGTCCTCGTCGTCGGCGAGGGCTATCCGCCACAGGATGCCCGTCTCGTCGCGGTGCACCGGCTGTGCGCCCGAGTCGGCGAGGAACCGGTCGTAGCCGTAGTGCTCCAGCATGACGCGGCGCAGCTCGGCGTTGCTCTCGCCGCGGATCCGCTCGGGCGTCAGGGACGCCAGCTCGTCGAGGAATTCCGCCGGAACGGGCATGCCGCGCCAGGCGTACAGGGCGAAGCCGTCCGCGTAGGCGAGGGCGGGGCCGTCGGAGCGGTCGAGCCGGCCCGCCTCGTCCCGGTGCAGGGCGACGGGGCGTTCGCAGATCACCACCGCGTTCTCGTACGGCCACCACCAGCCCGCGTGCCTGGCCACCTCGGCGAGCCCTTCGAGCCGCTCGCCGCACCCGTCGAAGGCGACGAGCCAGGCGGCGTCGTGCTGTCCGAGGACGGCGTCGAGCAGCACCGGGCGGATCTCCTCCGCCTCCTCCGGCTTCCCGGCGAGGGTGTCCCCCACGCCGGTCCGTATCCGCTCGGCGAGAGCCCGCGTGGTGTCCCAGAGCCGGGCGCCGGTGGTGTTCCAGTGCGCGGCCCAGCCCGCGGGGCCCAGCGCGTCGTGCATCCGCCGCCGTTCGGCCGCCCAGGGACTGGTCCGCACCGCGTCACGCACCGAACGTCCCTGGCTGTCGAGCGACCGGACCGCCGCCACCCCGGCCAGCGGCGACTCCGCCCAGATGATCCGCTCCGGCTCCGCCAGGCCGGCCGTGCGGTACGCCAGCCGTACGCCCCGCTCGGCCGCCGACCGGTCCGCCGCGCCCGTCGCCGCCGCGACGCCCCGCCATGTGTCCACGTCATTCATGTCCGCTGCCCCGTCTCCCCTGTTGTCCCTGTCCGACCAGGCCTCCACGGCCCGTATGCCCGTGTGCCTGCTGAGCCCGTGCTGTCCCATGTCCGTACTGTCCCGCCGCCTCGCCAAAACAGCCGCGGCCCGCCACGCTCAGTCCGCGACGACCCGCACCGATCCCGGCAGGTACTCCCGCTGGCGCACCACCCGGAACCAGCCGCGCGGCAGTGGTATCGCCGCGTGTTCCTCGTGCACCACCCGCCCGCCCTCCGGGAGATGGAGCAGCATCGGCCCCTCCGCCGAGCCCGGTTCACGGATCAGCCGGCCGCGGCCGGTCACGGCGTGCGCGTGGCCGGTGACCTCGCCGAGCGCCAGGACCAACCGGCCCCGTCCGTCGCGCGGTTCACCCACCGCGTCCGTGGCGCCCGACGGCACCGACTCCTCCGCCACGGGCATGATGAGCACGTCTCCTTGCCGGAACATGGCTCTCCCCTCGTCGGCGGCGCCGAGTGCGCCGACCTGTGAACGACGCTAGCGGCAGGGTCTGACAACCGGCCCCCGGCAAAGGCGGAGGCATGCACTCCGCCCGCCCCCGCGAGGGGCGTTGTCAGTGGGAGTTGGTACAACTTCTCGCACACGCCCACCGACCAACGCCGCACGGTGTCTGGAGCCTTCACCATGGCCATTTCCCACCACATGCAGGAGCTGTACGGCCTGCCCGTCCTCGACTTCCCCGCAGGGGACACGAGCGGGGAGCCGGCCGGCGGGCTCCCGGCCGCCGCGTCCGTGGCCTGGCGCATCTCGGTCGACTCGTACGACGCGGAGGAGGCGTGGGAGGAGGCGTTCGGCCGTTTCGCCAAGGCCGTGGACCTCGGCGAGGTCAGGGCCCTGGTCGTCGGCTCCTGGAGCGACCCCTACGACTCGGGCCCCGAGGAAGTGGTCAACTCCCTGGTGGCGATCAGTCGCCAACTTCCCGGGCTGCGCGCGCTCTTCCTCGGTGACATCACCTTCGACGAGTGCGAGATCTCCTGGATCAACCAGGGTCTGGTGACACCGCTGCTCGACGCCTTCCCCGCGCTCCACGAGTTCGGGGTGCGCGGCGGGCAGGGGCTGGGCTTCCCCGCCGTCAAGCACGAGCGGTTGCGCTCGCTCACCATCGAGGCGGGCGGCCTGGACGCCGAAGTGGTACGGGGTGTGGCGGCGAGCGACTTCCCCGCCCTGGAGCACCTGGACCTGTGGCTCGGTACGTCGTGGTACGGCGCGAACGCGGAGATCGCCGACCTCGCGCCGATCCTCGCCGGGTCCCGGCTGCCCGAGCTGCGATATCTGGCGCTGCGCAACAGCCAGATCCAGGACGAGATAGCCACCGCCCTCGCGGGCGCCCCGGTCGTCGCGGGCCTGGAGACGCTCGACCTGTCGATGGGCGCGCTCGGCGACGACGGTGTGGGGGCGCTGCTCGCGGGACAGCCGCTCACGCACCTCAAGAAGCTCGACCTCCACCACCACTTCGTGGGCGAGGCGATGCGGGAGCGGTTGCGGGCCACGCTCGGCGCGGCCGGGGTGGAGGTCGACCTGTCGGACCATCAGGACGAGGAGGACCGCGAGGACCGCTACACCGCGGTCGCGGAGTGACGATGAGCCCGCCCCGTCGTCTTGTGGTGGTCGGCAACCCGGCCAATCGCCGCGTCACGCTGTTCCAGGACGCCGTACGGGCCGCCGGGCTGCCGCCCGCCCGGGTGGTGGCCTGGCGCGACGTGCTGCGCGCGGACAGCGCGTCGGCGGCCGGGTTCGCGGCGGGAGAGACCGTACGGATCGATTCGCCCGGCGAGGACGGGGAGGTCGAGTTGCTGCTGCGCGGGGCGGGTGACCCCACCCGGGTGGAGGGCACGGCGCGTTGGTACGGACGCTTCACGGCCGCCGTCCACGCGCTGGCGCGCGAGGCGGTCGCGGCCGGCGCCACCGTGCTCGACGACCCCGGTGAGCTGTCGGTCCTTTTCGACAAGCGGCTCTGCCACGGTGTTCTGGACGGGGCCGGGGTGCCCGTCCCGCTCTCCCCCACCTCGGGACCCGCCGCCCCCGCCGTGGCCGGCTGGGCCGGCGTGCGCGCCCTG
>NZ_WWJY01000653.1 GCF_009865405.1 Streptomyces sp. SID3212
CGGCCCTGCCGCAGACCACCGACCTCGGCGCCGTCAGCGCGCTCGACGGCGCCGCCGTGGGTGACACCGTCGACAGCGGCGCCCGGACGACCACCGCCGTGGCGGGCGAAGCCGGCAGCCAGGCGGTCAAGAAGACCGTTCCCGCCGCGGGCAAGACCGTCGGCACGGCCGGCAAGACCCTGACGCCCGCCGCGCAGAAGCTGGCCGGCGACACCGCAGGCAGCGCGGGCGAGGTGCTCGGCGAGACCGCCTCGGCCGCCTCCGGCAGCGCCGCCCCCGCCTCCATGCTCGGCGGCCTGCCCACCTCGGGGCTCCCCACCTCCGGCCTCCCCACCGGCGGGCTGCCGGTCGGGGGCCTGCCGATCGGCTGACCGCCCCAGGCGCGCGAGGCGCGTCCGTGACGGCGTGAAGGGGCCCGGGGAGCTGGACAGCTCCCCGGGCCCCTTCACACGTGCCGGACCGCTCAGCCGAGCCGCTTCACCGCGGCCTCGATCCGCTCGTCGGTCGCAGTGAGCGCCACCCGCACATGGTGCTCCCCCGCAGGCCCGTAGAAGTCCCCGGGCGCCACCAGGATGCCCAGCTCCGCGAGATGCGCCACGGTGTCCCAGCACGGCTCGTCCCGGGTCGACCACAGGTAGAGGCTCGCCTCGCTGTGGTCGATGCGGAAGCCGTGCGCCTCCAGCGCGGCGCGCAGGGCGTCGCGGCGGGCCGCGTACCGCGCCCGCTGCTCCCGTACGTGCGTGTCGTCGGCGAGCGCCGCGACCGTCGCCGCCTGCACGGGCGCGGGGGTCATCATCCCGCCGTGCTTGCGGATCTGGAGCAGCTCGCCGAGGACCGCCGCGTCACCGACCAGGAAGGCCGCGCGGTACCCCGCGAGGTTCGAGCGCTTGGAGAGCGAGTGGACGGCGACAAGGCCGTCGTACGAGCCTCCGCAGACGTCCGGGTGCAGGACGGAGACGGGCTCCGCCTCCCAGCCCAGCTCCAGGTAGCACTCGTCGCTGAAGACCAGCACACCGTGCTCGCGCGCCCAGGCCACGATCCGGGTCAGCTCGTCCCGGCCCAGCACCGCCCCGGTGGGGTTGGACGGCGAGTTGAGCCACAGCAGCCGCAGGCCGGCCGGGTCCAGCTCGGTCGGGTCGTCGTACGGTACGGGCTCCGCGCCGCAGAGCCGCGCCCCGACCTCGTACGTCGGGTAGGCGAGCCGGGGGTACGCGACGCGGTCGCCCGCGCCGAGGCCGAGCTGCGTCGGCAGCCACGCGACCAGTTCCTTGGAGCCGACCACCGGCAACACGTTCGAGTGGGTCACCCCGCGCGCGCCGAGCCGCCGTTCCGCCCATCCGGTGAGCGCGTCCCGCAGCTCCGCCGTCCCCCACACCGTCGGATACCCGGGGGAGTTCGCGGCCCCGGCCAGGGCCCGCTGGACCGCGTCGGGGACCGGGTCGACCGGCGTGCCCACGGACAGGTCCACGATCCCGTCCGGATGGGCCGCGGCCGTCGCCTTGTAGGGCTCCAGCTTGTCCCAGGGGAAGACGGGGAGACGCGAAGAGACTGCGGACACGGTGCTCACTCTTTCTCGTACGGACGGGGTCGTACGCGTACGGACTGTGCCGTACGGACCTTTTCCGTACGGACGGACGCGCGCCGGCCACGGGAAACACCGCGGTCCCGTACGGCGGGCGCGCCGTACGGGACCGGGGGCGCGCTGTCAGCCGTTCTGCGGCGGCAACGCGGCGATGAAGGGGTGGTCCCGCTCGATGAGGCCGAGCTTGGAGGCTCCACCCGGCGACCCGAGCTCGTCGAAGAACTCCACGTTCGCCTTGTAGTAGTCCTTCCACTCCTCGGGGGTGTCGTCCTCGTAGAAGATGGCCTCGACCGGACAGACCGGCTCACAGGCTCCGCAGTCGACGCATTCGTCCGGGTGGATGTACAAGGACCGGGAGCCCTCGTAGATGCAGTCGACCGGGCACTCCTCGATGCACGCCTTGTCCTTGACGTCGACACAAGGCTGCGCGATGACGTAGGTCACGCTGTCGTTCCTCCTCGATAGGGCGGCGGCGGGCCGATCTGCGGCTCCGTCCACGGGCGCGCGGGAGCGCGGCGTCGTCGATGCCCGCATCTAGTATCTCCGTTCCTGGGCACGATCCGAACAGGAGGGGCGTACCGAGCTGTGGAATTCACCGCCGGCGGACGGTTCGAGGTCCGTATGACACGGGCTGACGTGGGCAAACGGGTATCAGTCAGACAGCTGACGGAGAACGGCGGCCCGGCGGAGAAATTCACCGACACGGTCGGCGTTCTCACATCCTGGGACGACGGTGTGCTGCTGATCACACGAAGGACCGGCGAGAGCGTCCGGGTCCCTGAATCGTCCCTGGTCGCGGGCAAGGTCGTGCCGCCCGCGCCGGCCCGGCGGCGGGGCCCCTCGGCGACGTACCGGGAACTGGCGCTCGTCGGCGCGCGGGCCTGGCAGCCGGTGGAGAGCGAACCCCTCGGCGCCTGGCGGCTGCGCGCCTCCGCCGGATTCACCCGCAGGGCCAACTCGGTGCTGTCCCTCGGCGACGGTCCAGGAGCCGGGCTGCCGCTGGACGAGGCGCTGGAGCGGGTGCGGCGGTGGTACGGGGAGCGGGGGCTGCCGCCGTACGTCCAGACCGCGACCGGTGCCGAGGGCACCCAGGAGACGCTCTGCGCGGACCTGGAGAAGCGTGGCTGGTCCGCGGAGGTGAGCGCCGAGATGCGGATCGCGGCCCTCGCGCCGCTCGGCGACCGGGACGCGGACGTGGAACGGGTGCGGCTGGACCGTACCTGCGACGAGGCGTGGCTCGGCCGCTACCAGCGCTCCGAGGCGCCGGGGCCGCACGTCCTGCACGTGCTGAACAGCGGGCCCTCGGTGTGGTTCGCCACCGTCCCCGGCGAGGCCGGGGCGCCGGCCGCGATCGGGCGGTGTGTGGTGGACGGGCGCTGGGCGGGGTTCATGGCGGTGGAGGTCGATCCGGCCCACCGGCGCCGCGGCCTGGCCACGGCCGTGATGACCGCGCTCGCGCGCCGCGCCCTGGAGGAGGGCGCGTCGGCGGCCTGGCTCCAGGTCGAGTCCCGGAACGACGGGGCGCGTGCGCTGTACGAGGGCATGGGCTTCGCGGTCCACCACCACTACCACCACTACCGGCCGGCGTGAGCGGGTGCCGGTCGTGAGGGGGTATCGGCCGTGACGGGGTACGAGTCGCCCATGGACCCGGATTCGACAGGCCGGCGGCAGCGGTTCGCCGACGAGGCACGCGGGGAACGCCCCGACCTGGCCACGCTGTGCCTGCTGATCGGGGCGGAGGGCGAACCGGCCCTCGGCGAGGCGGGGCTGGACGCGGCCCAGGCGGAGCTGGACCGGCTGGCCGGGCTGCTGCCGTACGGGGTCAGGGGGTCGCGCGCGTGGGCGGCGGCCCTCGCCGAACTGCTGGGCGGGCGCCTCGGCTTCCACGGCTCCGCCGACGACTACGAGCGTCTGGAGTCCTCGCTGCTGCCCGCCGTGCTGCGGCGCAGGCGGGGGCTGCCGATCCTGCTGTCGGTGGTCTGGATGGAGGTCGCCCGGCGGGCGGGCGCGCGGGTGTACGGGGTGGCGCTTCCCGGCCATTTCGTGATCGGCCTGGGCGATCCCGCCGAGCAGGTCCTGGCCGACCCGTTCGCGGGCGGGCGCCCGCTCTCCGGCCAGGACGCGAAGAACCTGGTCGCGGAGGCGACGGGCACCGCGCCCGGCCCCGGGGACGGCTTCTCCCCCGACCTGATCTCGCCCGCCGACCCGCTGGACGTCGTGCTGCGGGTCCTGAACAACATCCGCGCCTGGGCCGCCGCCCGCCCGGAGCGCAGTGACGTGGCGCTCTGGGCGGTCGAACTCTCGCTGCTCCTGCCGTCCCACCCGGCGCGGCTGCGCTACGACCACGCGCATGTGCTGATCCAGCGCGGGGAGTTCCTCTCCGGGGCGACGGAGATGGAGGCGTACGCGGAGGTGGTGGCGGCGGTCGAGCCGTCGACGGCGGAGGCGATACGGCGCAGGGCGCGGGCGGCGCGGGCGATGCTCAACTAGGGCGTGTCTCACGGCGTGTCTCAGGACGTGCTAGGGCGTCTCTCAGGACGTCGTGCCGAGGAGCCTCGCCGTCTCCGCCCAGAGCTGGTCCGCCGCCTCGGGGTCGAGGGCGTACGGGGCCACTCCGCTGCGGCCGTCGCCCTCCCCCGTGACGACGGCGGCTTCGTTCACGTCCTCGAAGTAGCGGCCGGTCACGCCCTGGACGAGCGGTGAGGCGGCGAGCAGGACCGAGGTGGCCGCGCCCTGCTCGGGGGTCTTCCAGCCCGGGGGGACGTCCAGGCGGCGGCCCTGCTCGTCCGTGGCGCCCACGTACCGCAGCTGGGCGTCGTCGAGGTGGCGCTGGAGGTTGGTCATGATGCCGCCGGGGTGCAGCGCGTTGGCGGTGATGCCGTCGGCGGCCCACTTCTTGGCCAGGGCCACCGTGAACAGCACGGTCGCCGTCTTCGACTGGCCGTAGGCGGACCACCCGTCGTAGGGGCGCGAGACGAAGTGGATGTCGTCCAGGACCACCGGGGAGATCAGGTGGGCCGAGGAGCTGACGGCGACGATACGGGCGCCCTGCGCGGCCGTGAGGGCGTCGTGCAGGCCCAGGGTCAGGGCGGCGTGGCCCAAGTGGTTGGTGGCGAACTGCGTCTCCCAGCCCTCCGGGGTCGTGGTGCGCTCGGGCAGCGCCATGACCCCGGCGTTGTTCACGAGGATGTGCAGCGGCTCCGTACGGGCGGCGACGAAGGCGTCGACGGTGGAGCGGTCGGCCAGGTCGAGGCGGGCGACGTCGACGGCGCCGCGGCCCGTGGTGGCCCTGATGCCGGCGGCGGCGCGCTCACCGGCGCCGGTGTCGCGGACGGCGAGGGTGACCCGGGCGCCGGCGGAGGCCAGTGCGCGGGCGGTCTCCAGGCCGATGCCGGAGGCCCCGCCGGTGACGACGGCGTCCTTGCCGGTCAGGTCGGTGCCCGCGATCACCTCGGCGGCGGTCGAGCGGGCGTCGAAGGGGGTCGTGATGCGGGACATGGCTGTGCTCCGATCGGGAGGGCGGCGGGCGTGGGGTGTCCGCGTTCAGTCGGCGGTGCGGCAGATCATCCGTACGGCCCGTGCGGCCTTCTCGCGGAACTCGACGCGGGTGGCCGCGGTCTGCTTCCACGTGAGGGCGGCCGAGAAAAGGAGGTCCATGACGTCGTCCGCGCCCAGCTCCGGGGTGAGGACGCCGGGCGGGGCCAGGGCGGCGATCCGGTCGCTGATCGTCGCCCTGGCCCGCTCCTGGTAGTCGTGGAACAGGGAGCCCAGTTGCGGGCCGCTGTTCTCCAGCAGCTCGCCGAGGTCCCTGGCCACCTGCGTGTCGACGTACTGGCCCATCAGCGCGTCCAGCGCGCCGACGACCCGCTCCTCGAAGCCGAGCGTCCCGTCGTCGAAGGACGCCTCCATGGCCCGCTGGGCCCGTTCCATGACGCCGCCCATCGTGGCGCGGTAGAGCTCTTCCTTGTTCGGGAAGAGCAGGTAGAGCCCCGGCCGGGAGACGCCGGCCGCCTGCGCGACCTCCGCCATCGACGTCTTCTGGAAGCCGTACCGGCCGAACACGCCGAGGGCGGCCGTGAGGACGGCGGCGCGTCTGGGGTCGTCGGGAACCGTCTCTGAACTGTTCACGCCTGACACATTAGACAACTTGCAGCCATCTGTCTAATATGTCAGCGACCCGCCCCCAGGGACCGCTTGAGGAAGTCCACCTGGAGCAGCAGCAGGTTCTCGGCGACCTGCTCCTGGGGTGTCATGTGCGTGACGCCGGTCAGGGGCAGCACCTCGTGCGGGCGGCCCGCCTCCAGGAGGGCCGACGAGAGGCGCAGGGTGTGCGCCGCGACCACGTTGTCGTCGGCCAGGCCATGGATCAGCATCAGCGGCCGGGGCGGGTTCTCCGGGGCCGACAGGCCGTCGTCGGTGACCAGGGAGTTGGCCGCGTAGACCTCCGGCGCCCCGTCGGGGGTGCCGAGGTAACGCTCGGTGTAGTGGGTGTCGTACAGCCGCCAGTCGGTGACCGGCGCGCCCGCGACCGCCGCGTGGAAGACGTCGGGGCGGCGCAGGACCGCGAGGGCCGCGAGGTAGCCGCCGTACGACCAGCCCCGGATCGCCACCCGTCCGGTGTCGAGCGGGAAGCGGCCCGCCAGGTCCTGGAGCGCCTCGATCTGGTCGTCCAGGGTCAGGACGAAGTTGTCCTTGACGGCCTTCTCCCAGGCCGGGGAGCGGCCCGGGGTGCCCCGCCCGTCGGCGACGACCACCGCGTACCCCTGGTCGGCGAACCACTGCGAGGTGAGGTGGGCGTTGTGGGCGGCGAGCACCCGCCGGCCGTGCGGGCCGCCGTACGGGTCCAGCAGGACCGGCAGGCGCCCGTCCGACTCCTGGTAGCCGGTGGGGAGCAGAACGGCGCACGGGATGCGCCGTGCGCCCCCCTCCGTGAGCGTCACGGCCGCCGTGAGCACCGGCTGTTCCGCGTACGAGGCGACGGAGGCGACCTGCTTGCCGTCCCGGAACACCTGGGCGGAGAGCCCGGCGGCGTTCGGGCGGGCCGACACCAGGACCGTCACCCGGCCGGACCGTACGGCGGAATGCACCCCCGCGCCCGCCGAGAAGCGCTCGACGCCCAGCTCGTTGACCCGGTAGACGTGCACCTCGCCGGTCTCGGGCTCCGCCGCCTCCTCGCCGGCCGAGGCCGAGACGAGGACGTCGTGCTCACCGATGTCCAGCACGGCGCCCAGCTGCAACTGCCCCCCGGTGAGCGCCCGGTCGCCGACCACCAGGACGCGCGCGCCCCCTTCGTCGGCGATCCGCACCAGCCGCCCGTCGGGCGCCCAGGCCGGGGTCCCGGGGAAGAGCTCCAGCCAGGCCGGGTCCTCGTCCCGGTGCACCGTCCGGGTCGCCCCGGTGGCCGGGTCCACGGCCAGGTACAGCTCGCTGGTCTGGTCGCGGGACTGGACGAGCAGCAGGGGCGCGCCCGCCGAGGACCAGTGGACGCGGGCGAGGTAGGGGTGGCGGGCCCGGTCCCAGGTGACTTCCGTACGCTCCCCGCCGGCGTTCTCCGTACGCTGTCCGCCCCGGTCCTCCGTACGCTCCCCGTCCACGCCTGCCGAGGAGGCCGGGGAGTCCGGGGACTCCGCGCCGCCCGCAGGCCCGTGCAGGTCCACCAGGAACAGCCGTACCTCCGCGTTCGGCGTGCCCGCCGCCGGGTACGCGGCCTTCACCGGCTCCCGGTCCGGGTGCGCCGCGTCCGCCGTCCACCAGCGGTGCACCGGCGCCGTGTCGACGCGGGCCACGAGCAGCCGGTCGGACTCGGGCGACCACCAGTAGCCGCGCGAGCGGTCCATCTCCTCGGCCGCGACGAACTCCGCCCGGCCGTACGAGACGTTCTCCGGGTCCTCGCCGTCCCCGGGGGCCGCCAGCGCCCGGTCACCCTCGCCGTCGGCCCCGACGACCCGCAGGGCGCCCCGTACCGTGTACGCGATGTGCCGCCCGTCGGGCGAGGGGCGGGGGTCGATGACCGGCCCGCGTACGGGCAGCGCGCGGGCGGTCCCGGCGCGCAGTTCGGCCGCGAACAGCCGCCCGGACAGGGCGAAGGCGGCCAACTCGACCGCGCTGTCCACCGCGTAGCCGACGATTCCGGCCGATCCCTCACGGCTCCGTTCGCGCCGGGCGCGTTCCTCGGCCGAGAGCCGCTCGGTGGCACCGGCGAGCAGCGTCGCGGGGTCGGCGGCGATCCGCTCGGCGGGTCCGCCCCCCGCCGCCGTACCGGCGTCGAGGTCCAGCACCCAGAGGCGGTTCACCCGGTCCGTCCCGTCGGCGGACCGCAGGAAGACCACCCGCGCTCCATCGGGTGACACGGTGAAGGCGCGAGGGGCACCCAGGGTGAACCGCTGGGTCCTGGCGTACTGACGCGGGAACGAGAGCTGCTGCCTCAAGGTCATGTGACCGAATCTAGTATCCGTGCGCCCCCATGTGCTGCCGTGCACCGATCAATGCGTACCAACGGAAAGTTATGATCCGTAGCGCTAGGTGGGTAGGAACCTGTCGGCACATGCGTCCTGCGATGTCCGGGCTGAATATTTATGGAGGTGAACCGTCGTGGCACTCTCGATTTCGGCGGTGGTGCTGCTGGCGGTCATTGTCTTCCTGCTGATCCGGAAATCCGGGCTCAAGGGGGGGCACGCGGTCGTCTGCATGTTGCTCGGCTTCTATCTGGCCAGCTCCTCCATGGCCTCCACCATCAGCGAACTCACCACGAACGTGGCGGGGATGATCGGCGGCATCAAGTTCTGACCGGGGCGTGTCGGGCGGGCCCGGCCCGCCTCGTACGCTGTCCCCATGACCGATCCAGCCGCCCGCCGTCTGCTGCTGGTGCACGCGCACCCGGACGACGAGTCGATCAACAACGGGGCCACGATGGCCCGCTACGCGGCCGAGGGCGCCCAGGTCACGCTCGTGACCTGCACCCTTGGCGAGGAGGGCGAGGTCATCCCGCCGGCTCTCGCGCACCTGGCGGCCGACCGGGAGGACCGTCTCGGCGCCCACCGGGCCGGTGAACTGGCCGCCGCGATGAAGGAGCTGGGGGTCGCCGACCACCGCTTCCTGGGCGGCGCGGGGCGGTTCAGGGACTCCGGGATGACGGGGCTGCCCCAGAACGACCGCGAGGACGCCTTCTGGCACGCGGAGGCGGACACCGCCGCCGCGCACCTCGTCGCGGTGATCCGCGAGGTCCGCCCGCAGGTTCTGGTGACGTACGACCCCGACGGCGGGTACGGACATCCCGACCATATCCAGGCCCACCGGGTCGCGACGCGCGCCGCGGAGCTCTCCGGCGACGTCGGTTTCCGGCCGGATCTCGGAGCACCTCACACGATCGCCAAGATCTACTGGAACCGGGTCCCGCGCTCGGTCGCCGAGGAGGGTTTCGCCCGGCTGCGGGCGGCCGGTGACCTCTTCCCGGGTGTCGCCGGGGTCGGCGACGTGCCGGGGGTGGTGGACGACGCGGAGATCACCGCGGAGGTCGACGGTTCCGCGTACGCGGACCGCAAAGCGGCGGCGATGCGCGCCCACGCCACCCAGATCCTCGTGGACGGGCCGTTCTTCGCCCTCTCCAACGACCTCGGGCAGCCGCTCTTGACCACGGAGTACTACCAGTTGGCGCACGGCACGTCCGGGGCGCCCGCAGGTGTGCGCGAGACCGACCTGTTCGCGGGTACGGTCGCATGAGCGCGCGGCGCGAACCCGGCCCGTACGGCACCACACCCGCAGGACCGGGACGTATCGCCGCCTATCTCCTCCTGCTGGTGCTCGGGGCGGTGGTGGGGATCGCCGGCTCGCTCGTCCAAGGCGGTTGGTTCCCGGGCGGTTTGGTGCTGGCGCTGGTCGCCACGGCGGGAGTTTTCACCGGTGGGATGCGGGTAACCGGCACGCAGCTGGGCGTCGGAGCCCCTGCCGCGGGCTGGTTGGTGGCGGTCATCCTGCTGAGTATCGGCAGACCTGAGGGGGACGGAGCCTTCGCCGCGGGCCTCGGACCGCTCGTCTACCTGCTCGGCGGGATGGTGGTGGCTGTGATCTGTGCCACCATGTCGCGGTTGCCGCAACCGGGCTCGAAGTCCGGCCGACTTGGGAAGTGACGCGCCCGTCTGCTGCTGAATTGACCGTGTCCGTCACACCGCCGGGGCTCTCGCTCCGTACGGTCGTCGGTTACGGGTCGGCGCAGCCCAGTATGGTGGTGCGCGCTCCGGGCCGTCCCCTCCTGCATGGGGGACCGAGAAGCTGAGTGCCAGTAAGAACGGGCGGCGGAGCCAACCGGGAGAACCTGCTTTGAGTCGTGAAACTGACAGTTCGTCCTCCGGGCCCCAGGGGCGCGGCGGAGCAGCGTACCCCTCGGGGACACCGCCGTACGGATCCCGCCAGTATCCGTCGCCGCATCCCCAGCAGGACGCCTCGGAGGAGACCGGCGTCATGCCCGTCCCTCCCCAGCCGGACGAGCCCAGAACCGAGACCACGCTGACCACCCGCATCCGGATCAACATCCCGGGTTCGCGGCCGATCCCCCCTGTCGTGATGCGTACGCCCATGGCCGACGGCGAGGGTACGGACGGCCGGGGCGCGACGGCCGCCGAGCAGACGGGCACCTTCGCGCGCCCCGACGCGGCCCCGGAGCGGCAGGACGAGGCGGACACGCGGGCCGAAGGGGCCGCGGAGGACGGCGCGGGGAAGCCCCCCAGCGACTGGTTCGCGCCGCGCAAGGCGTCGAACACGCCCCCGCCCGGTGTCGGCATGGGCGCGGGAGCCGCCGCCGTCGCGTCCACCCCGGGCCAGTCCCCGGCGGGCCAGGGCGGTGGCGAGGGCCGTCCCGAGCTGCCGTACCG
>NZ_WWJY01000654.1 GCF_009865405.1 Streptomyces sp. SID3212
GGTGCGTGCGATCGCAAGGCGGAGGACCCACCCCGTACTGGACGTACGGGGTGGGTCCGACAACGCCGCGAGCGCGCGTGCCAGGCGCCGCGAGCCAGACCCCACTTCGCGGACACCCCCTAGAGCCAGCCCTTCTCCCGCGCTATCCGGACCGCCTCCGCGCGGTTACGGGCCGCCAGCTTCTGGATCGCCGTCGACAGGTAGTTGCGGACGGTGCCCTGGGACAGGTGGAGGGCCGCGGCCAGCTCCGTGTTGGTCGAGCCGTCCGCCGCCGCCCGCAGGATGCCGCGCTCCCGGTCCGTCAGCGGATTCGCGCCGTCCGCCAGGGCCGCCGCCGCCAGGGTCGGGTCGATGACCCGCTCCCCGGCGAGGACCCGCCGTACCGCGTCGGCCAGTTGGGCCGCGGGCGCGTCCTTGACCAGGAAGGCGTCCGCCCCCGACTCCATCGCGCGGCGCAGATACCCGGGCCGGCCGAACGTGGTCAGGACGACGACCTTGAGGTCCGGCAGCTCCTCGCGCAGGACCGCCGCCGCCTCGATCCCGGTCATCCCCGGCATCTCGATGTCCAGGAGGGCGACGTCCACCTCCTGGGCGCGCGCCGCCGCGAGCACCTCGTCGCCGCGCGCCACCTGCGCCACGACCTCGATGTCCGGCTCCAGGCCGAGCAGCGCGGCCAGCGCCTCGCGCACCATCGACTGGTCCTCGGCGAGGAGGACTCTCACGGGTCTCACCATGGGGCCACAGTAGACAGCGGGCTCCGCCTGCCCGGTGTTCGGCCGCGGTTGCCGATGTCCTCGATCGCCGGACGGGCCGGGGTGGGCCATGGCCCGGGAGCGGGCCGGTCTCGTCAGCGGAACGGGCCGTCCGGGGCAGGGGCCAGCGGCGCGCGGACGGTCAGGGCGAAGCCGCCCCGCGTCGAGCCCGCCTCCAGCGTTCCGCCGACCTCGCCGAGGCGCTCGGTCAGGCCGGTGAGGCCGTTGCCGAACGCGGCGGTGCCCGTCCCCGCCGTGCCGACGCCGTCGTCCTCCACGGTGAGTTCGAGCACCGGGCCCTCCAGCGTCTGGCGCGGTGTCAGGCAGACCACGCAGCGGCGCGCCGCGCTGTGCCGTACGACATTGGTGACCGCCTCCCGCAGTGACCAGGCGAGCGCCGCCTCGCACTTCTCGCCGAGTCCGCCGTCCGGCAGCCCCGGCGGCAGGCCGGTCGGCACGTCCGCGGTGATGCCGGCGACCGCCAGTGTCGTACGGGCCCCGGCCAGCTCGCCGGGGAGCGTGGGCCTGCGATAGCCGGACACCGCTTCCCGTACGTCCGTCAGCGCCTGGCGGCTCACCCGCTCGATGTCCGCGACCTGCTCGGCGGCCCGCTCCGGGCGCTCGGGGAGCATCCGGCCCGCCAGCTCGCTCTTCAGGGTGATCAGCGACAGCGAGTGGCCGAGGAGGTCGTGCAGGTCCCGCGCGAGCCGCAGCCGCTCCTCGTTGGCGGCGAGCTGGGCGACGGTGGCGCGTGCCTCGCGCAGCTCCACGGTCGTACGGACCAGCTGCCGTACGCCCGACATCGCGAAGCCCCCGAGCAGCGCGGGGATCACCAGGGAGGTGACGAAGTCGCGCCCCTCGTCCGTCCACAGGCCGGTCACGACCATCGCGGCCACGGCGACGAGGATCGCCGGCCTGGCGAAGGGCGCCGGCAGCGCCGCCCCCGCCGCCACCGACGTGTACACGAACAGCACCAGCCACGGCGAGTCCAGCGTCGCCGACAGCAGCAGCGAGAGCGTGAACATGAAGACCAGCGCCGCGTAGACGGTCCGCGCGTCGAGCGTCCTCGCGGTGTGCCGGAAGATCAGGCCCAGGTAGACCGCGACGAACGCGGCCAGCCCCAGCCCGCCCAGCACGTCCACCCCCGGCGTGTGCGCGCCGCTGAAGATGTCGCTCAGCGGGGCCCCCAGGAAGGCGAGCCAGATGCCGATCCACATCAGCTTCACCAGGGTCTGGCGGGACTGCTCCGGCGGCTGCCCGACGCGGGTCCGCTCCGGCGGCGGCCCCGCGGGCGCGAAGGTCTTCGTACTCACGCCTTCAGTGTGTCCTTCCGGTAGAGCCAGGCGGCGCCACCGGCGAAGAGCGCGAAGTACGCGACCAGGATCGCGACGTCCTTGGGATGCGGCGAGCCGCCCAGCTCGACGGCCTGGCCGAGGGCCGCGTAGGCATGGGTGGGCAGCCACTCCGCGATGTTCTGGAGCCACCGCGGATACGTGGTGGTGGGCAGCCACAGCCCGCCCAGGATGGACAGCGCGAAGTACAGGATCATCGTGACCGGCCGGACCGCGTCCCCCGAGACGAGGTAGCCGACGGCCACCCCGAGCGCGGCGAAGACCAGGCTGCCGGCCCAGATGACCCCGGTCAGCGCGAGCCACTGCCAGACCTCCAGGCGCACGCCCTTGGAGACCCCCGCGACGACGAAGACGATCAGGACGGACGGCAGCGCCACCACAGCCGAACTGGCGATCTTGGCGAGCACGTAGCCGCGCCCCGGCAGGGCGGTCAGCCGCAGTTGCCGGACCCAGCCCTTCTCCCGCTCCTTGGCGATCTTCTCGCTGTTGCCCATCAGGACGGCGGTCAGAGCGCCGAAGGAGGCCATGGCGACCATGTAGAAGGCGCCCAGGGACAGGTCGGTGCCGGGCACCTCACCGTCGCCCTGGGGACCCGCGATCACCAGGAACAGCACGGCCGGGTAGATCACCGAGAAGAACATGAACTTCTTGTTCCGCAGCGTGCGGGTGATCTCCAGCTTGATCAGGGTGTTCACGCGGTCCTGGCCTCCTCGGCCTCGGTGAGGGCGACGAAGGCCTGCTCCAGGCCCAGCCCGGCGACTTCCAGGTTCTGCGGGTAGAGACCCGCCCGGTACAGCGCGTGCACGGTCGCGTCGGCGTCGTGCGACTGGATCCGTACGGTGGTCCCCGACACGGACAGCGTGCTCAGGAACGGCAGCTCACGCAGGTCGTTCTCGTCGATCACGCCGTGCTCGCCGGGGTCCAGGTCGAAGGAGATCCGGCGGGCGCCCGCCTTCGCCTTGATCTCGGCGGCCGTCCCGTCGGCCAGCAGCCGGCCCTTGTAGAGGACCAGCACCCGGTCGGCGATCGCGTCGGCCTCCTCCAGGTAGTGGGTGGCGAAGAGGACCGTACGGCCCTGGTCCGCCTGCTCCTTCATCGTCGCCCAGAAGGCCTGGCGGGCGGTGACGTCCATACCGGTGGTCGGCTCGTCCAGGACGATCAGGTCGTTGGCGCCCGCCGTGGCGAGCGCGAAGCGGACCCGCTGCTCCTGGCCGCCGGAGAGCTTGTGGACCATGCGGTCGGCGATCTGGGTGATCCCGGCCCTGGCCAGCACCTCGGAGACGGGATACGGCTTGGGGTGCAGGTCGCAGGCGAGCTTGACCAGCTCCCGTACCCGGACCTCCTCCATCAGCCCGCCGCTCTGGAGCATGGCGCCGACCCGGCCGGCCGCGAGGGCCTCCTGGGGGCTCGTGCCGAACAGGGTCACCGTGCCCGAGTCGGCGTTCCTCAGGCCCAGGAGCAGGTCGAGGGCGGAGGACTTGCCGGCGCCGTTGGGGCCGAGGAGCGCCACGGTCTCGCCGGGGCGCAGCGTGAGGGACAGGCCGGCGACGGCGTGCACGGAGCCGTACCGCTTGTGCACGTCCTCGAAGCGCACGACGGACGTCGTGGTGGGGGGTGCGGTGGTCGTCGTCATGGACTCATCGTGGCGCCCGGAGCCGTACCGGCGTCAGTGTCCCGGGTCGTGGACCCGGTATGACATCCGTCATTTTCCGCACACGCCTTCGGGTCCCGGTCTCCGGGTCCCGGGAAACGCCGGAGCCCCCGCCCGGTGGGGGCGGGGGCTCCGGGGAGAGCGGTGGGCGAGCGCCTGCCGCGCGGCGCCCGACCGGCGTCAGCTCGGGTCGAGATCGATCTCCTGCGTGCGCTCCGCGGGCGTCTTGCCGCGCAGCGCCTTCTGCATCGCGAGGGCCACGTCCGCGGAGTTGACCGGGTGCTCCTGGCCGTCGGCGCGGGTGATCGTGATGCCGTCGAAGACCCCTTCGAGCAGCTGGTCGATGGCCTTGCGGTCGTAGTACTCGACGAGCTTCCCGTCGACCGCCTTCATGGACAGGATCTTCGGGAGGGACTTCGCGGGACCGAACTGGATCTGCTTGCCCCCCGCCTGGATCGTGACCAGGTCGGACATCGCCGGCTCGGCGAACTCCTTCATCGCCCGGTCGATCTCCGCCTGGCTTATCGACGGCTGGCGGGTGACGACGGGCAGCTCGACGACCGCCACCTTGCCGGTCTGGACCTGCGCACGGTACGCGTCCCGCACGGACAGCATCGACCGCTGGACGTCCAGGGACTCACCGGCCTTGCCCGGTACGGCGACGGCCTTGCCCGGCTCGAACCTGATCGTGCCCTCCCGGGCCGAGCCCGAGACCCCGGCCAGGTCGGTGAGCGCGACGCTCAGCTTCTCCTCGTCCACCGGGATCACCGGCTCCACGATCCGCTTGCCGCCGAAGAGTGAGCCGATCACCGACACGGGGTTGTAGTCGCTGCCCGCGGCGTTCCTGACGGTCGCCTGGCTGTCCAGGGTGAGGCCCGCCTTGTCCGGCGGCAGCTTTTCCGTCTTGCCGCCGACACTCAGCTCCATCGGCGTGGCGGCGAGCTTGCCGAGCCGGTCGTCGAGCGTGTTGACCGCCTGGTCGCGGGTGCCACCGCCGATGTCCACACCGAGGACCGTGGTGCCCTTGGGGACCGCGGAGTGGTTCATCAGCAGGCCCGCGCCGTAGAGGCCGCCGGCCGCCACGACCAGCGCGACGGTCAGCAGGACCAGCTTGGAGCGGCCCTTCTTCCTCGGCGCCGGCGCGGCGGCGGCCTTGGGACGCGGCGTCGCG
>NZ_WWJY01000655.1 GCF_009865405.1 Streptomyces sp. SID3212
CGCTGCTGCCCGACCGGGTGACCCGTACCGCCGCGCTGGTCACCCTCGCGCCCCGGGACGCGGCCGGGCTCGACTGGTTCGAGGGCATGGCCGCCTCGAACGTCCTGGAGTACACCACCGCGTCCGTGGACCCGGACGGGGTGGCGGCCCGGCTCACCCCGCGCGCCGACGCGATCAGGAAGGACCCGGTGCGGCTGCTGGACGATCTGCGCAGGGAGCTGACCGACTCCGATCGGAGGGTGGTCGCCGACGCCGGGGTCAGGATGATGCTGCTGCGCAACTACCAGGAGGCGCTGAGGACTTCGGCGTACGGCTGGATCGACGACGCACTCGCCTTCTGCAGCCCGTGGGGCTTCGACCCCGCCGACATCCGGGGGCCCGTGCTGCTGTGGCACGGCGAGCAGGACGTCTTCTCCCCGGTCGGTCACACCCGCTGGCTGGCGGAGCGCATCCCGGACGTGACGACCGTGCTGGAGCCGGCCGCCGCGCACTTCGCCGCGCTGCACGCCCTGCCCCGTACCCTCACCTGGCTGCTCAACGACTGACCCGCGCCCACGCCCGTTCGGAGTGGCGCCCCGCCTTGCGTCCTTGCCCGGGGGACAATCCCGCGACGTCCCCGGCCGCCGGGAAGAAAGGTGACACAGCATGGACCAGGAGCGCGAGGCGGGCGGGCGGCGCATGCTCGCCGGTCTGCTGGCCGCCAGCCATCTGATGCCCATCGAGCGGCTCCCGGATGCGACGGCCGCGCACGCGCGGGCCGCGGGGTTCACCCAGGTGCTGATCTACCTCGGTGACCTGGAACGAAGGGTGATGCGCCTGCTCGGCGGGACGGACCTGTCGGGTGCCGGGCACGCGAAGGAGATGCGCATCGACGGCACCACTCCCGGCAGGGCCTACCAGTACGGCCACGTTCTCCACGCCGCCCCGCCCGGAGGCTCCGGGTCGTCCTGGTGGGTGCCGCTCCTGGACGGCACCGAACGCCTCGGCGTGCTCCGCGTGACGGCGGAGCGGGACGACGCCCGTACGCGGGAGGACATGGACCGGCTCGCGGCCCTCCTCGCGCTGATCATCGTCAGCAAGCGGACCTCCAGCGACACCCTGGCCGAACTGGCCCGGACCGGCCCCCTGAGCATCGCCGCCGAGATGCAGTGGAACCTGATGCCCCCCAGCACCTACGCCGACGGGCGGGTGGTGATCTGCGCGTCCATGGAACCGGCCCACCGGATCAGCGGCGACGCGTACGAATACGCCGTCGACGGTCCGCTGGTCCACCTGTCCCTCTTCGACGCCATGGGACACGACACCTCCGCCGGCCTCTGCGCGGCGCTGGCCCTGGGAGCCTGCCGCAACGCCCGCCGGGAGGGCGCCGGTCTGATCGCCACGGGCGAGGTCGCGGAGGCGGCGCTGATCGAGGAGTACCAGCACCGGCGTTACGTGACCGGCGTCCTGGCCACCCTGGACACCCGCACCGGCCTGTTGAGCTGGGTCAACCGCGGTCACCAGCAGCCCATCATCATCCGTGGCAGCCGCTGGAGCACGCATCCCGAGTGCCGGCCCGCCCACCCCATGGGCACCGGTCTGGGCCTGCCGACCACCGTCTGCCGGGAACAGCTCGAACCCGGTGACCGCGTCGTGTTCTACACGGACGGCATCACCGAGGCGCGCCGTCCGGGCGGTGAGGAGTTCGGCCTCACACGCTTCACCGACTTCATCATCCGGCATCACGCCGACGGCCTGCCCGTCCCCGAAACCCTCCGCCGCCTGGTCCAGGCGGTGCTGGCCCATCACGACGGCGCGCTCCGGGACGACGCCACCGTCCTGCTGTGCGAGTGGATCGGTCCCGAACCGGACGACACGGCCCGGGCAGCGGCGCTTTCCGGCCTGCCGGAGGGCGACGCCCCCGTCTCCCCCGGGATCTGACCAAAGGGCCGACCGGAAGACCCCCATCGGGTGAACCCATCGATCGGTGGGCGGCTCCACCGCGTCAAGGGCCTCAGAAGGGGCACCCGTCTCAGGCGGATTCCGGACACTGTCCCCTGTGGCACCCGGCGTCACTCCGCCCCTCCCCCAACGATCGGAACACAGTGAGCGCCAAGAAGAAGAACCCCGTGACGGCCGTCGCCGACAAGGTGGCCGAGAAGGTGCAGGACGCCGTCCGGCCCGGCAACGAGATCCCGGGCGCGCCGGGACCGGTGCCGCCGCCGCTGGACGAGCCGACCGAGCCGACCGGTCCGCTGTCGCCCAAGCCCGACCAGCGCGGGCCCGACACGTACAGCCCGACCGGGCAGGAGACCGGAGTCCCGCCGAAGAAGGTGGCGCAGGGCGGGGAGCGGCTGACGACCGCGCAGGGCGCCCGGCTGTACGACACCGATCACTCGCTCAAGGCCGGCCCGCGCGGACCGGTGCTGTTGCAGGACCACCACCTGCGGGAGAAGATCACCCACTTCGACCACGAGCGCATCCCCGAGCGGGTGGTGCACGCCCGGGGCGCCGCCGCCCACGGCGTCTTCCGGGGCTACGGCACGGCGTCGGGGATCAGCAAGGCCGCGTTCCTCGCGAAGGACGTCGAGACGCCCGTGTTCGTCCGCTTCTCCACCGTGCTCGGCTCGCGCGGTTCCGCCGACACCGTTCGCGACACCCGGGGCTTCGCGACGAAGTTCTACACCTCCGAGGGCGTCTTCGACCTGGTCGGCAACAACATCCCGGTCTTCTTCATCCAGGACGCGATCAAGTTCCCCGACGTGATCCACGCCGGCAAGCCGCACCCCGACCGGGAGATCCCGCAGGCCCAGAGCGCACACGACACGTTCTGGGACTTCGTCACCCTGCACACCGAGGCCACCCACCACACGCTGTGGAACATGTCGGACCGGGGCATCCCCCGGTCCTACCGCATGATGGAGGGCTTCGGCGTCCACACCTTCCGGCTGGAGAACGCCGAGGGCACCAGCACGCTGGTGAAGTTCCACTGGAAGCCGAAGCTGGGCGTCCACTCGCTGGTCTGGGAGGAGGCGCAGATCACCGCGGGCGTCGACCCGGACTTCCACCGCAGGGACCTGGCCGACGCGATCGAGGCGGGCGCGTTCCCCCAGTGGGAGCTGGGAGTGCAGACCTTCCCCGACACCGACGACCAGATGTTCGAGGGCATCGATCTGCTGGACCCGACCAAATTCGTGCCCGAGGAGCTCGCGCCGATCCAGCCGATCGGTCTGATGACGCTCGACGCGAACCCGTCGAACTACTTCGCCGAGACCGAGCAGGTCGCCTTCCACGTCGGCCACCTGGTGCCCGGCATCGACGTCACCAACGACCCGCTGCTCCAGGGCCGCCTGTTCTCCTACCTCGACACCCAGATCAGCCGGCTGGGCGGCCCCAACTTCGGCCAGCTGCCGGTCAACCGCACC
The DNA here is from genome assembly GCF_009865405.1 of Streptomyces sp. SID3212. Taxonomy (GTDB): domain Bacteria; phylum Actinomycetota; class Actinomycetes; order Streptomycetales; family Streptomycetaceae; genus Streptomyces. The sequence goes on from NZ_WWJY01000655.1 coordinate 3,405, forward strand.
CACGCGCCGGTCAACGACATGCTGCGCGACGGCATGCACCAGAGCGCCGTCCACACCGGTGTGGCACCCTACCGGCCGAACTCCCTCGACGGTGGCTGCCCGTTCCTGGCCGGCGCCGACACCGGTGCCTACATCGAGGTACCGGTCGAGGTGCCGGCGTCCCGCAAGGTCCGTGAGAACCCGGCGTCCTTCGACGACCACTTCAGCCAGGCCCGGCTGTTCTGGGTCAGCATGACGCCCACGGAGCGCGAGCACATCGTGGCCGCGTACACCTTCGAGCTGAACAAGTGCTGGGAGCAGGCGATCAAGGAACGCGCCCTGCTCGTCCTCGCCAACATCGACGGCGAGCTGTGCGAGCAGGTCGCCGCCGGACTGGGGCTGCCGGCGCCGGAGCCGACCGTACCCCTGACCGAGCCGCAGCCCAGCCCCGCCCTGTCACAGCTGGGCGGCAGGTGGCCGGGCGACGGCCGGATCATCGGCATCGTCACCGCCGGCGACCAGGACCTGTCCGGTGTACGGGAGGTCCGCCGGGCGGTGCTGGACGCCGGCATGGTCCCCCTGGTCATCGCCCCGACCGGCGGGAAGCTCGACCAGGACGGCGAACCCGTCACCGTGCAGCGCACCTTCGCCACCGCCCGCTCCACCGAGTTCGACGCCATCCTCCTCGCCGGCGCACCGGCCCCCGGCGCCGACGCGCGTGGTGCCCGTGACGCCAAGGTCGACGACGACCTGGCCGTGGCCGCCGGGATCGACCCCCGGGTCCTCCTGCTGGTCACGGAGGCGTACCGGCACGGCAAGGCGCTGGGCGCGTGGGCGGACGGGGCCGACGTCCTGGAGACCGCCGGCATCGCACCCGACGCCCCCGGCGTGGTGACCACCGCCACCGACCACGCGGCGGTGCTGGACGGCGTCACCGAACTGCTGGCACACCACCGCGCCTGGGACCGCTTCGACCCGGCAGTGGGGCGGTAGGCGGCGGCCTGCCGGCCACCGGAGCTTCCCGCTCCCCCGGGTGCCGGACGGGCTCGAGCCCGTCCGGCACCCGG
>NZ_WWJY01000656.1 GCF_009865405.1 Streptomyces sp. SID3212
TCGCGTGGGCGCGGACCGTCGCCGGTGCGAGCAGGCCGGCGTGCAGCGCCTCCCTGGCCAGCCGCAGCGCCGCCGACCGCAGCAACGGGTCTTCGCTGCGGGCCAGTTCGGCGACGAGGTCGGCGGGCCGGTGCGCTTCGGTGGCGGTCACGTCGCGTACGGCCCGGCGGAGGAGTTCGCCGGGGGCGTGGCGGATCACCCCGGGTTCGTTGAGGAGTTCGGCGCGGAGCCAGGCGATCCGTACCCGTACCGGCAGGTGGTCGGCCGCCCGCCACGACGGGCGCCGACGGGCGCCGAGGTACGGTCCCAGGCGCGTGTACAGCCCGGCCAGGAGGAGCATCTCCTCCGGCGTCCGCTCCGGTGGTCCTTCGACCGACTCCGGGAGCAGCAGGGCGAGTTGCTCGCTGCCCCCGTCGGCGAGGACACGCTCGGCGAGCTGCGTCAGCCCGAGGTACCGCACCCGCGCGTCGTCGTGCCCGTCCAGCTCGGGCCGGGGCGCCGTAGGCCCCTCCATGGGTGTCCCGGTGGGCGTCATCGTCGGGATGCTAGCGGGGCCGTACCGCACCCGGCCAACGGGATTCCGTACGGCGGGAGCGGCAGGTGCGGGACGTACGGCGGGTCATTGGTGCGGCCGTCAGCGCGCCGGGCTCGCCAGCGATCCCAGGTCCGCGTCGGCCCACCGCGCACCCACACCCGTCAGGGTGACCTCGCGGCGGTCGTCGTCCGTGTCGCCGACCACCCGGTCGATGCGTACGTGGAGCCGGTCGTCGGACAGTTCCTCGACCTTGCCCTCGCCCCACTCCACGACCACCACCGACTCGGGCAGCGAGACGTCCAGGTCGAGGTCCTCCATCTCGTCCAGACCACCGCCGAGCCGGTACGCGTCGACGTGGACCAGGGCGGGGCCGTCCACCAGGGACGGGTGTACGCGGGCGATCACGAAGGTCGGGGAGGTCACGGCACCCCGGACGCCGAGCCCCTCGCCGAGCCCGCGCGTCAGGGTCGTCTTGCCCGCGCCCAGCTCGCCGGTGAGCATCACCAGGTCGCCGGGGCGGAGGAGGGACGCGAGCCCCAGGCCCAGCTCCCGCATGCGCTCGGGGGACTCGACGGTGAGGGTGAGGTACGGGGAGGCGCCGGGGCCGCCGGATGCCAGGGGCGCGGGTCCCACGACGGGCTCGGGTCCCACGGTCGGCTCAGGTCCCACGGCCGGCTCAGCTGCCCGGTTGTGCGGTCGTTCCATAAGTCCCCACGTTAGTCTCCGTCGGCACCGCCCCCACGCGCGCGAGCAGGTCCGCGAGCCGGTCCGTGACGGCCTCCGGGTGTTCCAGCATCACCAGGTGCCCGGCGTCCGGTACGAGCACCAGCTCCGCGTCCGGCAGCAGGTCGGCGATGGCCTCGCTGTGCGAGCTGGGGGTCACCAGGTCGCTCACCCCGGCCAGGATCAGCGCCGGGACTTCGAGAAAGACCTCCAGCGCGGTCGTCTTGTCGTGGTCGGTGAAGGCCGGGTAGAACTCGGCGACCACGTCGATCGGGGTGCCCTCGATGAGCCGCTCGGCGAACCGTACGACGGCCGGATCGACGTCCTTCGAGCTGAACGAGTACCGCTTGATCAGCCCCGCGAACAGGTCGGCGGTCGCCCGCCGCCCCCGCTCGACCAGGTCCGCCTGCGAACCGAGCGCCTTGAGCACACCGGGCAGGACCCGGCGGACGGCGTTCACGCCCGCGAGCGGGAGGCCGTAGTTGACCTCGCCGAGCTTGCCGCTGGACGTACCGACGAAGGCGACGCCGACCACCCGTTCCCCTATCAGCTCGGGGTACTGGTCGGCGAGAGCCATGATCGTCATGCCCCCCATGGAGTGCCCGACGAGGACGAGCGGCCCCTCGGGCGCCGCCGCGTCGATGACGGCCTTGAGGTCGCGGCCGAGCTGGTCGATGGTGACGGGGACGGCGCCGGGGCCCCGCTGGGAGGCCCCGCGCGCGGACCGTCCGTGGCTGCGCTGGTCCCAGTGGACCGTACGGACAAGTCCGCGCAGCGCGGCGCGCTGGAAGTGCCAGGAGTCCTGGTTGAGGCAGTAACCGTGGCTGAAGACGACGGTGACGGGCGCGGGCGTACGCCGCCCGAAGAGCCGGCGCCGCCGGGGCGCGGCGGCGCTCGCCTTGCCCGCTTTGCCGTCCGTCGCCCCCTTCGCTCCCCCCTTGCCCGCCTTGCCGGTCTCCTCGACCTCCACCTCGTCAATCTCGTAGTACAGCTCCGTACCGTCGTCGGCGAGGGCGGTACCGGGGGTGCCGCGCAGAGCGCCGTACGGCCCGGACGAGTCGAGCGCGAGCCGCGCCTTCTTGCGCATGCCCCGGCCGACGGTGAGCCGCTCGATCGCCACACCGGCGGCGGCGCCGGCGGCGATGACGCCTATCGCGGCCCCGGCGACCCCGGCCCGGCGCCAGTTGCCGGTGGCGGCCGAGGTGAGGGCGGCCACTTCCTGCGCCACGTCGCCGGCCGCGCTGCTCTCGGTCACCGTGGGCTCCTCGCGGTCGTCTCGCTGTCATGTCTCTCGTCGACATAGACGCGGGGAACGCGCGCGCCGATGCGGGTGACGATCTCGTACGCGATGGTCCCGGCGGCCTCGGCCCAGTCCTCGGCCGTCGGCTCACCGCGATCGCCGGGGCCGAAGAGGACGGCGGGGGTGCCGGGCTCGACGACGTCGTCGCCGAGGTCGACGACGAACTGGTCCATGGCGACCCGCCCGGCGACCCGCCGCCAGGGGGTGCCGCTCCCCCCTGCCTCGCCACCGTCGCCGACCAGCACGGGCCCACGGCCCGAGGCGTGCCGGGGGACGCCGTCGGCGTACCCGAGGGGCACGAGGCCGAGGTTGGTCCGCTGCGGGGTGACGTAGTGGTGGCCGTAACTGACGCCGTGACCCTCGGGGACCTGCTTGACCAGGGCGACGGAGGCGGAGAGCGTCATGACGGGCCGCAGGCCGAAGTCCTGGGGGGTGCCGAGGGCGGGGCTGGGGGAGATGCCGTACATGGCGATGCCGGTCCGTACGAGATCGAAGTGCGACTCGGGGACGGTGAGGGTGGCCGGGGAGTTGGCGATGTGCCGCACCTCGGGCTCGATGCCTTCCTTCTCGGCGTACGCGAGCATCTCGTGGAAGAGGTCGAGCTGCGCGCCGATGGAGGGGTGACCGGGCTCGTCGGCGCAGGCGAAGTGGGACCACAGGCCGGTGACGTGGACCTGGCCGGCGTCCTGGGCGGCCAGGGCGGCGGCGACGAGGGCGGGCCAGTCGGCGGGCTGGCAGCCGTTACGGCCGAGGCCGGTGTCGGCCTTGAGCTGGATACGGGCGGGCCGCCCGGCCTCCCGGGCGGCGGCGGCCACCTCACGCAGGGCCCACATGCCACTGACCCCCATGTCGAGGTCGGCGTCGATACCGGCGCGCCAGGGGTCACCGGGGGTCCAGAGCCAGCACAGGATCCGACCGCGAATCCCAGCGGCACGCAGACCGAGCGCTTCCTGAGGCGTGGCGGTCCCGAGCCAGCTGGCCCCGGCTTCGAGCGCGGCCCGGGCGACGGGCACCATCCCATGCCCGTACGCATCGGACTTCACGACGGCCATCAGGCCAGCACCGGGCTGAACACGCCCCAGAAGCGCCCGCACGTTACCCCGCAGAGCACCAAGATCAACCTCAGCGCGGGCACGGGGGGGCGGAGGCGCGTCGCGGGGCGCGTGACGGGGCTGGTTGGGCGGCTGGTCGTGCGGCTGGTCCTGTGGCGCCTGAATGTTTCCGGTCATCAGGGCCAGTCTCTCAGAGCGGGGGGCTGTGGGGGTTGAGGGTTGGGGTGGGATGTTCGGGTGCGGGTTCGGACCGAGGGGTAGTCGGGGGAGCCCGGGTTGTGTGGTTCGGGGCGGGGCCGCCCCTTGCGGTTGAGTGTCGCGGTTTCGGG
>NZ_WWJY01000657.1 GCF_009865405.1 Streptomyces sp. SID3212
GCCCACGCCGCCGCCCACGTCGGCCCCGCGCTCCGCTCCGGCGGCCCAACTCCCCCCGGGTGACGCGGAGTAGTCGATCAGGCACCGTCGCCAGACGCCGGTGCCGCTGGTTAGGGTCGACAGGTGTCAGCACCGCCCCCGCAGTTCCCCGTGCCCGACGGCGGGCCCGCCCTGCCGCGCCGCGTGTTCTGGCGCCGCCGTACGTTCTGGGCCCACCGGGCGGTCAGGGCGACGGCGGTGATCACCACCCTCGCGCTGTGCGGGGTGGTGATCCTCCTGCTCGTACGCGACCAGACCGGCACCGAGGGCTTCCTCGTCGGCCTCGGCCTCGCCGTCCTGCCCGTACCGCTGCTCATGACGGTCTTCCGCTGGCTTGACCGGGTCGAGCCGGGCCCGTGGCGCAACCTGCTGTTCTCGTTCGCCTGGGGCGCCTGCGCCGCCGCCCTGGTGGCGATCCTCGCCAACTCCCTGGCCACCCGCTGGATCGCCACGGCGACCGCCGACCCACGGGGCGCGGAGTCCCTCGGCGCCACGGTGATAGCGCCGGTCGTGGAGGAGAGCGCGAAGGCCGGCGCGATCCTGCTGATCTTCCTGTTCCGCAGACGGGAGTTCACCGGGCTGGTGGACGGCGTGGTGGTCGCGGGCTTCTCCGCCACCGGCTTCGCGTTCACCGAGAACATCCTCTATCTCGGCAACGCCTTCGGTGAGGACCAGTACACGGGCGGCTCCGGCCTGACCTCGATGACCGTCGCCACCTTCGTCGTACGGATCGTGCTGTCGCCGTTCGCCCACCCGCTCTTCACCGTGCTGACGGGCATCGGTTTCGGGCTGGCGGCGGTGACACCCCGTCACCGCAAGCTGCGCAGAGGGGTGTTGCCGCTGCTGGGCCTGGTGGGGGCGATGGGCCTGCACGCCCTGTGGAACGGCTCGACGTCGCTCTTCGGCCCGTACGGCTTCTACCTCGTGTACGCCGCGTTCATGGTCCCGGTCCTCGGCCTGGTCACCTGGCTGGCGATCTGGAGCAGGCAGCGCGAACTGCGCACGATCTCCTCCGCGTTGCCCGCGTACTCCGCCGCCGGCTGGCTGGTCCCCGCCGCCCCGCTGGCGCTCTCCTCGATGCGGGCGCGCACGATGGCGCGGGACTTCGCGGGCCGTACGTACGGGGCGCGGGCGGCCAGGGCGGTCGGGGAGTACGAGGCGTTCGCGACGTCCCTGGCCTTCCTGCGGCACCGGGCGGAGCGGGAGGCCGGCGCGCCCGACTTCGCCGAGCGGGAGCGGGAGTTGCTGCACCACCTGTGGCAGCGCCGGGGCATCGCGGGGCCCGCGCTCACGTACGCGGCGCGGGCCACGGGCCGGGTACGGGTGCCGCCGCCGTACATCGACTACGACGGCTACAACCCGTACCGCGACTGACAACTCCCGTACAGGCTAAGCGGATGCGGCGGTCAGGTCCGCCAACTCCTCCGCCGTCAGCTCCAGTCCGGTCGCCGCCAGCAGTACGGGCAGCTGCTCGACGGTCCGCGCGGACGCCAGGGGCGCCACCACGGTCGGCTGCGCCGCCAGCCACGCCAGCGCGACCGTACCGACCTCGACGCCACGGGCCCCGGCGACCCGGTCCAGCGCGGCGAGCACGGCCCGGCCGCGCTCGGTCTCCAGGTGCGCGCCCGCCCCCGCCGCCCGCGGGCTGTCGACGGTGGTCCCGGGGCGGTACTTGCCGGTGAGGAAGCCCGCCGCGAGCGAGGAGTACGGCACGGTGGACAGGCCGTGCTCGGCCACGAGGTCCTGGAGCGGGCCCTCGTACGTGTCGCGGGAGACCAGGTTGTAGCGCGGCTGGAGGACCTCGTACCGGGCCAGCCCCTCGCTCTCGGAGAAGGCGAGCGACGCGGCGAGGCGTTCCGTACTGAGGTTGGAGGCGGCTATCGCCCGGACCTTGCCGTCCTTCACCAGCTGGTCCAGCGCGGTGATGATCTCCTCGACCGGCACCTCGGGGTCGTCGAAGTGCGTGTAGTAGAGGTCGATGTAGTCCGTACGCAGCCGGCGCAGCGACTCCTCGGCCGCACCCTTGATCGTGGCCGCCCGCAGGCCCTTGAACAGGGGGTGGGAGCCGACCTTGGTCGCCACGACCACCTCGGAGCGGTTGCCGCGCGCGGCGATCCAGTTCCCGAGAACGGTCTCCGACTCGCCGCCCTGGTGGCCCGGCGCCCAGGAGGAGTATGTGTCGGCGGTGTCCACGAAGTTGCCGCCGACGGCGGCGTATCCGTCCAGGACGGCGAAGGACTCGGCCTCGTCGGAGGTCCAGCCGAAGACGTTGCCGCCGAGGGAGAGGGGGAAGACCCGGAGGTCGGAGGAGCCGAGGGTACGGAGTTCTGTCATGAACTGCCCCAACGACGCGGGGGCCGGACGCTATTCCGGCCCCTCGTCGACAACACTGGGGGTGGACGCCTTTGCTACGGGTTGAGGCCCTCGCTACGGGTTGAGGCCCTTGCTCTGGAGCCAGCCCATCGGGTCGATGTCCGTGCCGCCCGGGGCGTGGACCTCCAGGTGCAGGTGCGGGCCCGTCACGTTGCCGGTCGCGCCGACGCGGCCGATGACCTCGCCCGTGGAGACCTTCTGGCCGGCGGTGACGGTCATCGAGGACTGGTGGCAGAACCACAGTTCCGTACCGTCGTCGAGCTCCAGCACCGTGCGGTAGCCGTACGAGCCGGACCAGCCGGCCGACTGGACCGTGCCGCTGTGGACCGCCTTGATCGGCGTACCGGTCGGGGCCGCGAAGTCCAGCCCGGTGTGGTAGCCGGAGGACCACATGGAACCGGCCTGCCCGAAGGTGGAGGTGATCGTGTACGAGACGACGGGGAGGGTGTAGCTCTCGGCCAGCTTGGCCAGGCGCTCCTTCTCGGCCTTGGCCGCCGCCTTGGCCTTGGCCTCGGCCTCCGCCTTGTCCTTCGCCGCCTGGATCTTCTTCTCGGCCTCGGTCTGGCGCTTCTCCGCGTCCGCCGCGGCCTTCTCGGCCGCCGCCGCCTGCTCGGCCGCCTTGGCCGTGGCGTCGGCCTCGGCCTGCTGCGACTCGGCCTGCTGGAGGATCCGGGCGCGCAGCGCCTCGCCGGCGTCGGTGGCGCCCGACTGGAAGTCCGCGGTGGTCATGCCCGCCGTGGTCAGCGGGTCGGTGGCGAGCGCGCTCGGCTTGGCCTCTTCCGTACCCAGGGAACCCACGCCCGGCAACGACTTGGCCGCGGGAAGGTTGTCGGTGATGGCATCGGGCAGGGATATGGAGACGGCGGGCTTGTCCTGCGCGGTGGCGATGCCGCCCGCACCGACGGCGGCGAGGACGCCGACGCCGAGGACCGTGGAACTACGGGCCAGTCCGCGCTGCTTGGCGACGCGGTGCCTGCCTCGTACGGGGGGAAGCAGGGAGTCCTCGGTGGGATTCCACTCCCCCCAGGTCCGGTCCGCTTCGGTGCCGAACGTCGGCGGTTCGAAGGTTTCGGTTTCGAAGGGGGCTTCGAGGGCAGGCTTGTTGGACGCCACTGGGGCGCGCTCCTTTCCTTCCTTCTCGCCTACCGGGTTAGCTGACGGGTTCGGAGCAGGAAGGTCTCCTACGGGTGCTCTTGCGGCACAAGGCAGCAAGAAGCTCCCGATTCACCCCAATTGGTGGTTCCCCGGTTCCCTTGCGGGATTCGGCGCGTGCGGCACGGCGCCGTCCTTACGACGGCTGGGACGACCGCGCTGCGTTATCGAACGTTAATAGAGACATGGGCTTTATTCCAAGCTGTTCCGGATGATCGTTAACGAATCCGCAACGGACGTACCGGGACACATCGAGGCGCAAGCGGGCGAGTTGATCGTCTCCGGTGGCCACCTGGGGGGCCAGAGGTTTCTGACGGCTGATCAGCTGTTGTGCGGAGCGGTACGCGGCGCTCACGGAGCGTGCCGAAGGGGGCGGACGAAGACGAAGACTGGAAGACCGGCCTAAGGTACGACCGGCATCGTCCTGCGCCGCTCCGGCTGCCCCTGGACCGGCCGGCTGACCGCCAGCAGCGCCATGTCGTCCGTGTTGCCGCCCCCCGTGTGCACCCGTACGTCCCCGATGAGCGCGTCCAGCATCTCGTCGGGCCCCGGGAAGATCCGCCCGGACAACCGCTCGCGCGCGTCGTAGAAGACACCCTTCGCGTTGCGCGCCTCGGACAGGCCGTCCGTGTAGAAGAGCAGCGTCGCCCCCGGCGGGAACGGCTCCTCGTCCGCCCGGTCCGGCCACGCCCCCAGCTCGCTCATCCCGAGCGGCAGCGCGTGGTCCCCGGGCGCCAGCATCACCACCACGCCGTCCGCGTGGGTCAGCAGCGGCTCGGGGTGGCCTCGGTTGACCAGCCGTACCACCGCCTCGTCGTTCGGGATCTCGGCGAGCACGGCGGTGGTGAAGCCCTCGAAGACGTCGATCCCGTCCCGCCGCGTGCCCTCGCGCGTGAGGGCACGCTCCAGCCGCTGCGCGACCCCCTCCAGCGAACCCTCCTGCTCGGCGGCCTCCCGGAACGCCCCGATGACCACCGCCACCGCCTCGACGGCCTCCAGGCCCTTCCCCCGTACGTCCCCGACCACCAGACGCACCCCGTACGGCGTGTCCTGTACGGCGAACAGGTCACCGCCGATGAACGCCCCCTCCTGCGCCGCCTCGTACCGCGCGGCGATGTGCAGCCCGCCGATCCGGTCGGCCGGTCTGGGCAGCACGGCGCGCTGGGCCGTCTCGGCGATGATCCGGGCGGACGCGAGGCGCTCGCCGCTCAGGCGCACGACCCGGTTGATGCCGAGCGCGAGGACGGAGACGGTGAGGACCGTCAGCAGCTCGGTGATGGCGTCGGCGCTGCCGATCGTACCGTCGAGGAGGCGCAGGACCAGTTCGGTGCAGAGGGCGGCGACGCCGGTGAGCAGGGTGCCCAGGGGCGTGAAGAACGGGGCGGCGACCAGGGGCGCGGAGCAGAAGAAGGGCGAGGCGGTGAAACGGGTGGGGGTCGCGGAGTCGAAGATCACACCGACGACGATCACCAGCGCGGGCAGGTAGCGGACGACCCTGCGTCCGAGCCGGCCCGGCTCGGCGGTCACGCCCCGGTCGACGAAGCCGCCGTCCGGGATCCGGCCGACGGTGGCCGCGACCGGGGTGCTGCCGGTACCGCCGGAGGGGTCGAAGCCGCCTTCGAAGCGGGTGCCGAAGCTGGTGGCGGGGCCGGGCGGCCGGGGCGT
>NZ_WWJY01000658.1 GCF_009865405.1 Streptomyces sp. SID3212
ACCGGCGAGCCGCCAGACCGCTGCTCGCGCTGGAGCCGGAACCCGGCCTGCCCCTGCCCACCGCGTCCGACGCCGGCCCCGCTGTTCCCGGACCGGCTCCCCGGCCCGCCGCCGCACCCCGCAGACCCGTGCTCGAACTCCACGAGGAGCTGACCTGACGATGTCGACCGTGGTTGATCCCCGCTTCGAGGCCGACCAGCACCGGCTGGCCGGCCGCCACCTGGTCACCAGCGTCACCGCCCAGGACGAGATCGTGCGCGGCCACCTGGTGCACGGCACCCCCGTCCTGCCGGGCGTCTTCTTCCTCGACCTGGTCCTGCGGCTGCTCCGCCACGCCGGCGTGGACCCGGCCGCGGCGGAACTTCGCCGCTGCCTGTTCATCGCACCCGTGGTCGCCGCGGGCGACCGCGACCGGCAGTTGCAGATCGCGGTGGACTCCCCGTCTCCGCAGGGCGTCCTGCCGGTGACCGTGCGCAGCCGTCCGACCAGCGGCGGTGTCGTGCTGGACGAGGCGTGGGAGACCAACTTCCAGGCCGAGATACGACTGTCCGCGGCCGAGCCCGCGGGACGCGTCGACACGGACCGGCTGAAGTCCGCCGCCGACGAGGTCTGCGACGCCGACACGCTGTACGCCTTCGCCCGCCAGGTCGACATCCACCACCGTGACTTCATGAAGGTGGACGGGACCGTCTACCGGGGCGACGGCTTCTCCCTCGGTGACGTACGCCTCGGCCCCGACGCCCAGGAGTACCTGGACCATTTCCACATCCACCCGGTCACCCTCGACTTCTCCACGCTGGTGCCGTTCCTCCAGTTCGAGCTCGGCCAACGGGAGCTCGCCGCGCGGCCGTTCATCCCGATCTACATCGAGTCGTTCCGCGCGTACGGCCGGCTCGGCGCGGCGGCCCAGGTGTACGTCCCGCGCGTCGAGCAACGGGAACTGGACGCCGAGACCGTCACCGCGGACCTCCACATCTGCCACCCGGACGGCACCGTCGTCGCCCGGATCACCGGCTTCCGTGCCAAACGGGTCCGCACCGCGGACCTGATCACCCGGCTGGCCGAGAGCGAGACCGGCGCCCCGTCGGCTCCGCCCGCGCCCCGGTCACTGCCCCCTGCCGAGCCGCCCGGGGAAGAGCCGCCGGGGGAGGAAACGCCGGGCGAGGAGCACCGCAGCCTGGAGGAGGCGATCAGTGACCTGGTGGCCAAGGCCCTGAACAGCGGGGACGCACCGGTCGACCAGGAGCGGGGCTTCTACGACCTCGGCCTGGACTCGGTCAACCTGCTCACCATCGCCGTCTCGCTGGAGAAACTGCTCGGCACCGAGCTCTATCCGACCCTGTTGTTCGAATACCCGACGGTCAACAGCCTCGCCGCCCATCTCAAGGGCCAGGGGCACCGGTTGACCGGCGGCGGCACATCCGCGCCGCGGGAGCGGGACGAGCCGGCCGGGGCGGAGACCCCGGTCACCGAGTCACGCTCCTGGCCTGCCGCCGAGGTCCGCCTCCCGGCTTCCCCGCCCGAACCCGACAGCGGGCCCATCGCCATCGTCGGTCTCGCCGGGCGCTATCCGGGCGCGGCGGACATCCGGGAGTTCTGGCGGGTGCTGCGGGACGGCCGGGACTGCGTCACCGAGGTTCCCGCCGAACGCTGGGACCACGCGCCCTGGTTCGCGCCCGGACGGCGCGTGCCGGGCAAGACCCACGGCAAGTGGGGCGGATTCGTCGACGGCATAGAGAACTTCGACCCGCTGTTCTTCAACATCTCCCCCCGCCAGGCCGAACTGATGGACCCGCACGAGCGGCTGTTCCTGGAGACCGCCTGGAACACCGTCGAGGACGCCGGCTACACCCCGGAGGAGCTGGGCCGGCAGACCGGCGGCGCGGTCGGCGTCTTCGCGGGCGTGATGTGGAACGACTACCAGCTCCACGCCATCGAGGAACTCGCGCGGGACAACCCGCAGATCGTCGCCTCCACCTTCTCCCTGATCACCAACCGGGTGTCGTACGCCTTCGACTTCCGCGGCCCCAGTGTCTCGCTCGACACCGCCTGCTCCTCCTCGCTGACCACCATCCACCTGGCCTGCGAGGCGATCCGGCGCGGCGAGTGCCGGGCCGCCCTCGCCGGTGGGGTGAATCTGTCGCTGCACCCCTTCAAGTACCTGCGGCTCGCGGAGAACAACCTGCTGTCCACCGACGGTCGGTGCCGGGTCTTCGGCGAGGGCGCCGACGGCTACGTCCCCGGCGAGGGAGTCGGAGCCGTACTGCTGCGGCCGCTGGCCGAGGCGGAGGCGGCGGGCGACCACATCTACGGGGTCATCCGGGGGTCGGCCGTCCAGCACTCGGGCCGCACCAGCGGCTTCGCCGTACCGAGCCCGGACGCGCAGGGCCGGGTGGTGCTCGAGGCGCTGCGGCGGGCCGACGTCGACGTGGAGACGATCACCAGCATCGAGGCGCACGGCGCGGGCACCACGCTGGGCGACCAGATCGAGATCGCCTCGCTCACCAAGGCCTACCGCCGTTCCACCGACCGTCGCGGATTCTGCGCGGTGGGCTCGTTGAAGTCCAACGTCGGTCACCTGGAGGCCGCCGCGGGGATCGCGGCCCTCACGAAGGTGCTGCTGTCCATGCGGCACCGGACCATCGTGCCGACGCTGTACACCGAGCGGCTCAATCAGGAGATCCCCTTCGACGACAGCCCCTTCTACGTCGCACGCGAGCGGCGGGACTGGCCACGGGCGACCGAGCCGCGCACCGGGCTGCCCGCACCGCGCCGGGCCGGGATCAGCGCCTTCGGCTTCGGCGGGGCCAACGTCCACATGGTGGTGGAGGAGTACGAAGCGCGGACGGAGCACGCCGGCGACGTCGGCGTACCGGCCGGGACCGGCGACCCGCAGGTCGTACCGCTGTCCGCGCGTACCCCCGAGGCGCTGCGGGCCCAGGCCGACCAGTTGGTCCGTTTCCTGGCCGAGCACCCCGACGTGCGCTTCGCCGACGTCGCCCACACCCTGCGCGTCGGACGCCGGCCCATGGAACACCGGGCCGCCGTGGTGGCCCGCGACACCGCGGAACTGGTCGACCTGCTCACCCGGTACGGGGACGGCCGGGCG
>NZ_WWJY01000659.1 GCF_009865405.1 Streptomyces sp. SID3212
GCCCGAGGCGTACACGCTGCCGGTGACCGTGCCCGCGCTCGCCGTGGGCCTGCTGCGCCGCCGGCGCGATCCGGAGGCGTCGTCGTGGACCGCGTACGGGCCCGGTCTGGCCGCCACGCTGCTGCCGAGCCTGATGGCGGTCCAGGGCGATCCGCACTGGGCCCGGCCGCTGCTGCTGGGGCTCGGCGCGCTCGCGGTCACGCTCGCCGGTGCCCGGTTCCGCCTCCAGGCGCCGCTGGTGCTGGGCGGCGCGGCCCTGGCGCTGGTCGGCCTGCACGAGCTGGCGCCGTACGTCGTCCAGGTGGTGGGCGCCCTGCCCCGCTGGCTGCCGCCGGCCCTGGCCGGACTGCTGCTCCTCGCGGTGGGGGCGACGTACGAACACCGCCTGAGGGACGCGCGCCGGCTGCGGGACGGCCTGAACCGCCTCCGCTGACCCGAGGCCGTCGGCGAGAACGACCGAGGCCCGCGGACCTGTACAGGTCCGCGGGCCTCGGTTCCGGGTGGGCGATACTGGGTTCGAACCAGTGACCTCTTCGGTGTGAACGAAGCGCTCTCCCACTGAGCTAATCGCCCGGGAACGCACCGCACACATTACCCCATGTCAGCGCCGCTCCCCGCCGTGCGCGGGGCCGCCGGTGGGCCGGTCCGGGGTCAGCGGTCGATGTTCCACGGCAGGACCCAGCCGAAGTACCAGAGGTAGACCGCGGCCGCCGCGGCGAGGATCGCGACCCCGATGCTGGTGAGCACGATGTTCCGCCGCCTGACCTTGGGGTCCATGGCCTTCTGGGCGGCTTCCGTGACCTTCCGCTTGGTCCAGCGGAGCACCAGCTGCGCCCACACGAACTCGGTGGCCCAGATCGCCATGCCGCCGAAGATGATCAGCCAACCGGGGCCCGGGAGCGGCAGCAGCACGACACCCCCGCCGACCACCGCGAGCCCGACGATGAAGACCCCGACCTGCCAGCTCAGATGCAGCGGCCTCGACGCCTTGATGAAGCCGGGAGCCCGGGAGCCCAGCTCCGCCGTCCCGGTCCGTTCGTCCTCGGTCTTCCGGACCCGCACCAGATGCGCCCCGGATTCAACTTTTCCGTGGTCCGCGCCGCCGTCCGTCGTAGCCGTCGGTACGACGACGTCCCCCCGCTCGTCACTCTCCGCATGCATAACCCCCAACCTACCGGAATCGGTCACGTCACCGGAATGGCGGTATGGCCAGAAGTCACGCACCGCTGTACGAGCTACCCCAAGGATCACAAAACAGACAGAGGGGTTTACAACGACACCGTAGGTGGCATGTCGATTTCGCCGACGTGCGAATCCCCGAGCGCACACTGAGCGAAAGGCCCTGGCGCTTATGAACACCACGGTCAGCTGCGAGCTGCACCTGCGCCTCGTTGTATCGAGCGAGTCCTCACTGCCTGTACCCGCGGGCCTGCGGTATGACACGGCCGATCCCTACGCCGTGCACGCCACCTTCCACACCGGAGCCGAAGAGACGGTCGAGTGGGTCTTCGCCCGCGACCTTCTCGCCGAGGGGCTGCACCGGCCCACCGGCACCGGCGACGTCAGAGTCTGGCCGTCGCGCAGCCACGGTCAGGGCGTCGTCTGCATCGCTCTGAGCTCTCCGGAGGGCGAGGCTCTGCTCGAGGCCCCGGCGCGGGCCCTGGAGTCGTTCCTCAAGCGGACCGACGCCGCGGTGCCACCGGGCACCGAACACCGCCACTTCGATCTCGACACGGAACTCTCGCACATCCTGGCCGAGAGCTGAGCCAGGCCGAGGGCCGCTCGGCGCCGTCCGACTCGGGGAGACGGCGCCGCGCTGACAACCGCATACGGAGAACACCGGCGCCGTCGCCGCGGAACCCACCGCGGCCGACGGCGCCGGTGCGTCCGCCGTTGCCCGCGTGTGCGCCCGCGTACGCCCGTGCGGGCAACGTGTCCGAGCGAGGCCACGCCCGCCCCGTACAGCGGCTAAAGTCGGCGGGATTCGGCGGGCACCGGCCCGCAGCAGGCCAGGGAGCGGATCGTGCTGATTCCCCACGACACCAGGATCGCCCTCGACACCGTGGTCGATCTGGTGAACACCGCGCCGGACGGCGACGCGGCGGAGGTCACGCCCGACGGGCTCGCGGACGTGGCGGCGCTGCACACCTTCGTACGGGATCACAGCGTCAGCGGGGTGGAGGAGCTGGGCGTCCGCGATCTGCGGGCGGTGCTGGACGTACGGAAGCGGTTCGCGGACGTGTTCGGGGCGCCGGACGCGCCGACGGCGGCCGCCCTGATCAACCGGCTGGTGGCGGGGGCGGGCACCACCCCGCAGCTGACCGACCACGACGGCTACGACTGGCACGTCCACTACTTCGCGCCGGGCGCGTCGGTCGCCGACCATCTCGCCGCCGACTGCGGAATGGCCCTGGCCTTCATCGTCGTGGCGGGCGAACAGGAACGGCTGCGGCGCTGCGAGGCCCCGGACTGCGGGCGCGCGTTCGTGGACCTCTCACGCAACCGCTCCCGGCGGTACTGCGACAGCCGCACCTGCGGAAACCGGCTGCATGTGGCCGCGTACCGGGCGCGCCGCAAGGAAGCGGCCGGCTGAGCCTCGCGGGCCGTCGCTCGTCGTTCCTCACAGCAGGAACAGGTCATGGACGGCCGCCATCAGCAGCAGGGCGCCGATCACCGTGAGGAAGATCATCAGGGGCGGCTGGGAGAGCGCGAAGAGGCAACCGCGCTGCTCATCGGTGGGTGCGGGGGTCTGGTCCCGGGAGGTATCGAGCATCTCGGGGCGATGATGACCTACCCCGAAGGGCGCTGATGACCAACACGCGTCTTCTGCTCGGTAGTTCATCATATTCCGTGGAAACCCGTCCGGCATTCAAGACGGGGGCCGCTCAGAGGCCCTTTTCGGGGGTGACGGCACCCGGGACGTGCTTCTCGGAGTCCGTGTTTCTCAGAGTCCGTGCTTTTTGAGGATCGCCTCGATGTCGCTGAAGTCGTCGCCGGACCCCTTCGCGCGCGGCGCGGGCTGCGGCTCGGGCCGTACCGCCGGACTGCGGCCCGGCAGGGAGGGCGCGGACGCCGCCGGGGCGACCGCCTCGCGCCGCGCCGCCTTCGCGGCGGCCCTGCGCTCCTTGCGGGTGCCGCCCCTGCGGCGTTCCACCGCCCGGGTGCCCAGGAAGAGCAGCCAGGCGACACCCAGCACGACGAAGCCGAGCCAGGCCACCGGCGAGAAGGCCGTGTGCGCGACCCACTTGACGACACCGGTCATCACCAGACCCACCGGGACCAGGGAGTACGCCGCGATGCGCGTCGCCGACAGGAACCGCTTCCGGTACGCCGTCACGGCGGCGATACCCAGACCGGCTGCGGACACCGCGGAGAAGATGGTCTCGGCAATCATCGGGTCCTCCAGGCAGGCCGGGTCGTCGTCGGAACGTGTTCTGCATCCACTGTGCACCTGGTGGGGCGGTCGGGGCCACGCAACGGGGTGACCTCAGGGAGATCTCGGGGGCATCTCGGGGACTCCCTCCTCCCTGGGGCGGGGACGGGGAGAGCCGGGAGGTCCTCGGGGCCGCTTCCCCGTTCCGGGTGGTTGGGCCGGGGGCGGCCGGGCTGGGAGACTGCCGTCCATGAACGATTCCGCCCCCGCCGGCCCCGTCCTCCTCGACTTCTGGTGCGAGCTCCAGTGTCCCGACTGCCGCCACGCCCTGGAGGACCTGCGGGCGCTGCGCGAGCGGTACGGGAGCCGGCTGGAGCCCCGGCTGCGCCACTTCCCGCTGGAGAAGCACCGCCACGCGTTCGCCGCCGCGCAGGCCGCGGAGGAGGCCTTCGAGCAGGGGCGCGGCTGGGAGTACGTGGAAGCCGTCCTGGCCCGTACGGACGACCTCGCGGCGAAGGGCGAGCCGGTGCTGGTGGAGATCGCCGGGGAGCTGGGCCTGGACGCCGAGGAGTTCGACACCGCCCTGATCGACGGCCGGCACATCCTGATCGTGGACGCGGACCAGGCCGAGGGCAAGGCGATCGGGGTGACCGGCACGCCCACGTACGTCGTCGACGGCGAGCTACTCGACGGCGGCACGAGCCAGGAGGGGCTGCGGGCGCGGATCGAGGCGATCGTGGACCGGGTGGTGGCGCGAGGGGACGCCTGACCCGGGCGTCGGGCTCAGAGAAGCGCCTTGCGGAAGTTCCGGTGCGTCGTCACGTAACCGAGCGACTCGTACAGGCGGATCGCCGGGGTGTTGCCCGCGAAGACGTGCAGTCCCAGCCGGGTCGCCCCGAAGCCCAGGGCCACGCCCTCGGCCAGCAGCATCAGGGCGCGGCCGTACCCGTTGCCCCGCTGGTCCTCCCCCACCACGACGTCGTACACGTACGCGCCCGGCTCGTCGGGCGTCTCCTCGCGCCGGGAGACCCAGAGGGTGCCGACGACCTGTCCGGCGTGGACCAGCGCGCTCAGGGAGACGCCGGGGGTGGCCGGGCCGTCGGGCAGTGCCTCGGTCCTGGACGTCTCCGCCTTGGCCCTGGCCAGTTCGGGCGATGCGCCCCGGTCGATCCAGGCCTGCGCGTAGCGCGTGGCCGTCGCGGCCCACCAGGCGTCGTACTCGCTGTCTTCGAGCGGCCGGCCCTCGGTGCCGGCGGGCAGCCCGGGCGGCCGGGACGGCAGCGGCTTGACCATGTTGCTGCTGCGTTCGGTGTAGCCGAGGGCGGTGACGAGGCGGAGCGCGGGGTCGGCGTCCTCCGCCTGGCCGGCCGTCGCGGGGATCTCCACGGAGGCCAGCACCTCCCCGCATCCCCAGCCGCGCAGCACCTCTTCGGCGGCGAGGGCCGCGACCGTACCGCGTCCGCGCCGCCGGTCGGGTCCGTCGATCCGCAGCGCCCGGATCACGCCGACCGCGGGCCCGAAGCCGGGGTCGGTGCCGAGTGCGACCGTCCCGACGGGGCGGCTGTTCACACATACCTCGTACGTACGGGAGCGGGCGCCGTCGTCGGTCTGCTGGAGCGGCTCGGTCGGCCGCAGTGTGGTGGTCATCAGGGGAGTTGTACCCGTCCTCCGCCCCCGGAGCATCCGATTTGGACGGGTGGCCCGTCCCTACGGGTCGAGGTCGGCGCCGGAGCGTTCGTCGAACACCCGCATCGCCTTGGCGGTCACCGGCCCGGGGCCCGTGGGGAGTTGGCGTCCGTCGACGCGGTGGACGGCCTGCACGTCGCGGAGGGTGGAGGTCAGGAAGATCTCCTCCGCCCGCTCCAGGGCGTCGAACGGCAGATCGGTCTCGTGGGCGCCGGTCCAGTCGACCGTCAGGGCGCGGGTGATGCCGGCCAGGCAGCCGGACGCGAGGGGCGGGGTGTGCAGCTCGCCGTCGAGGACGACGAAGACGTTCGAGCCCGTGCCCTCGCAGAGTTGGCCCACCGTGTTGGCGAAGAGGGCCTCGGACGCGCCCTGTTCGTGCGCGCGGGCGAGAGCGACGACGTTCTCCGCGTACGACGTGGTCTTGAGGCCGGTCAGGGCGCCGCGTTCGTTCCGCGTCCAGGGGACGGTGATCACGGCGGTGGTGTCCGGGCGGCGAGTCGTCTCACCGGCGGCGACGACGAGGGTCGGTCCCGCGTCGCCCCGGTCGGAGCCGAGGGGGGAGAGCCCGCCGGTGTAGGTGATCCGGAGGCGGGCCAGGGCCGCCGGGTTGGCGTCGAGGACGGCCGTACAGGCGCGGCGCACCTCGTCCAGGTCGGGATCGGGCAGGCCGAGGCCACGGGCCGAGCGGGTGAGCCGGTCGAGGTGGCGGGTGAGGGCGAAGGGCTGTCCGTGGACGGCCTTGACGGTCTCGAAGATGCCGTCACCGACGGTCATTCCGTGGTCGAGCACGGATACGTGGGCGGATTCCGCGGGGTGCAGTGCGCCGTTGACCCAGATCTTCATCAGGCGGTCCTTCCACTCTTTTCGTACGTGCCGTACTCGTCCGCTCCGCCCTCGTCCGCCCCGTACACACCCGAGGCGAGGGCCAGGAGGCGGGCGGCCTTGAGTTCCGTCTCGCGCCACTCCCCCTCGGGGTCGGAGCCCCAGGTGATGCCGGCGCCGGCGCCGAAGCGCAGCACGGGCCCGGCCGCTCCGGCGGTTTCGGTGCGGTCGATCCAGAAGGTGCGTATGCCGACGGCGAGGGAGGCGGTGCCCCGGTCGGCGTCGACCCAGCCGATGCCTCCGCAGTACGGTCCGCGCGGTTCGGCCTCCAGCTCCTCGATGATCGTCAGGGCGCTGGACTTGGGCGCCCCGGTGACCGAGCCGGGCGGGAAGGTGGCGGGCAGGAGGTCGGACCAGCCCGCCTTCTCGGTGAGTTCGCCCCGTACGGTCGACACGAGGTGGACCAGCCCGGGGTACGGCTCGACCCGCATGAGCGCGGGGACGGTCACGGAACCGGGGGCGCAGACGCGGCCCAGGTCGTTGCGGACGAGGTCCACGATCATCACGTTCTCGGCGCGGTCCTTGTCCAGGAGTTCGGCGGCCGTACGGGCGGTGCCCTTGATCGGACCGGACTCGACGGTGAGGTCGTCGCGGGAGAGGTACAGCTCGGGCGAGGCGGTGGCGATCTCGACGCCGTGGCCGGGGAGCCGGATCGTACCGGCGTACGCGGCGGGGTGTTCGCGGGCGAGCAGGGCCGTCAGGGCGTCCACGTCGGCCGCGCCGGGGTCGGGCAGGGGGGCCGAGAGGACCCGGCAGAGGTTGACCTGGTAGACGTCACCGGCGGCGATGTGCTCGCGGATGCGCCGTACGCCCGAGGTGTACGCGGCGTGGTCGAGCGACGACGTCCAGTCGTCGGCGCCGGGTCCGCGCCACTGCCCGGGGAGCGCGGCCGGCACCGGTTCCGTCCGTACGTCGTCGAAGCGGGCGCAGGTCAGGTGGCCTTCGAAGTCCGCGGCCACCGCCCAGAACCCGGTGGAGTCGAGGGCTTCGGGATCATGGGTGACATCCCGCAGCCCGGAGGCGACGAGGTTCCCGAAGCGGGCCAGAGGAGCGAGGTCGTGCACGGTTGCGAGTCTAGAACAAGCCCCACCGCGCCGCTCCGGCCGGAACGCACCGTGCACGCACCGCAGCACGCTGCGCAAACGCGTTTTTGTGCTGGCTCGGGAATCCGCTAGAGTTCAACTCGTCGCCGGGCCGTGCACACGGAACGGAAACGACAGGCCCACGTGGCGCAGTTGGAAAACGCGTCGCTCGGGTGGAGTGGCCGAGAGGCGAGGCAACGGCCTGCAAAGCCGTCTACACGGGTTCAAATCCCGTCTCCACCTCCAAGGACGATTAGCTCAGCGGGAGAGCGCTTCCCTGACACGGAAGAGGTCACTGGTTCAATCCCAGTATCGTCCACGCAGGAAAGGCACGACAGACAAAACCGCATGATCGGTACGTCCCGCGCGATTAGCTCAGCGGGAGAGCGCTTCCCTGACACGGAAGAGGTCACTGGTTCAATCCCAGTATCGCGCACGCAGGATGAGCACGATGTAGGTAAGCAGTGGTGAGGGTCCCGCGCGATTAGCTCAGCGGGAGAGCGCTTCCCTGACACGGAAGAGGTCACTGGTTCAATCCCAGTATCGCGCACGCGTACCGAGAGAAGCCCCCGGCCGTACGACGGCCGGGGGCTTCTTCCGTTCACACGGCTGTGGCGTCAGGACGAGAACAGCATCCGGCCGAAGCTCTTGTTCTTGTGGTGGCCGCCGTGGCCGCCGTAATGACCGCCGTGCTGGCCGTGCTGCGGGGCGCCCCACGCGGGCGCGGGGGCCGCCGGGTAGGCCT
>NZ_WWJY01000660.1 GCF_009865405.1 Streptomyces sp. SID3212
AGGGGGAGCCACCAGGCTCCGCCCCGCCGGCCGGTCCCGGCACAGGCCACGACGTCGGGCAGCAGCCAGGCGGCGAGGGTCTCGCGGTCCTCGGGCAGTACCCCGGGCCAGTGCGTCACACCCGTGTCCCAGTGGGAGCAGGCCCCTGATGGGGCGGACGCCTGGCCCAGCCAGCGGAAGGCCGGGGGGAAGTCCCGCCGCGCGACCAGCCGTTGCCGCGTCTCCGCCAGCAGGCGCCCCGCTCTGCCCTTCGCCCCGAGCCACCCGTACCCACCCTCGGACCGTGCCCCGCGTTCCGGTTCCCGCTCCGGCTCGTCCGCCCCCTTGAGCCCGGGCGCCGGGACCTCCTCGACCAGCCACGCCGCGAGCCGGTCCCCCTCCGGCGTACCCAGCGCCGCGGCCGCGCGGACCGTCTCGGGGGCCGCGCCGCGCCGCACCCGTACCAACGCCTGGGCGAAGTCCACCGCGGCGGGAGCGGCACACAGGCGCTGGTACGTACGCAGCCGCTCCACCAGGACGTCCGGATCCACCGCCCCCGTCGACCAGGTCGGAGTGGCGAGCAGGAACGGCAGCGACTTGGTCCTGACCAGGTACGCGACCTCCGCCAGACGGGCCTCGACCACGTTGTCCAGGGTGGCGTGCGCGCAGCACGTGGACCGCGGCCCGTGTGCGTACGCGTACCACAGGCCCCGTACGGAGATCCGGTCGAGCGCCGCCGCGGCCACCCGCTCCACCCCGGCCAGCCGGACGAGCCAGGTCTCGTTCGCGGCGGCCGGGTCGTCCTTCAGCCACCAGCTGCCCGCCAGGGTGTCCCGGAGCGCGTCGGCGAGCGCCGCGCGATCCGCGTGGGCGTACCGGACGAGACCGTCCAGCGCCCGCTCGAAGGCGGCCATCCCACCCGGCCGGTACGCGGACGACGCACCGCGTCCGCCGGCCAGCGCGGCCACCTCCTCGACCAGTTCGGCGAGGGACGCCGCCACGGGCGCGAGACGGGCCGGCCGCGGCGGGGGCGGCAGGATCTCCTCGTACGGATCGGGCTCGGCGTCCGCC
The DNA here is from genome assembly GCF_009865405.1 of Streptomyces sp. SID3212. Lineage (GTDB taxonomy): Bacteria > Actinomycetota > Actinomycetes > Streptomycetales > Streptomycetaceae > Streptomyces. The sequence continues at coordinate 1,051 of NZ_WWJY01000660.1, forward strand.
GCAGGCCGCCCGCCGAACACCTCGGCCGCCCGTGACCGGTGCACCGGACCCAGCAGGGAGGCCGCCGAGGCCAGCCCGGCACGCACCTCCCCTTCCACGGCGGCCAGGTGACGGGCTACCAGCTTCAACGCCCGGTCCTGCACGTCGGTGTCCTCGTGCCCGAACGCCTCGGCAACCACCGGCAGCAGGACACCGGCCGCGCCCGGGTCACTCCGCAGGACCTTCCCCAGCAGCACGAGCTGCGCCCTGACGAGCTTCTTCTCCGGGCGGAACAGCGCCGACCCCGACATCTCCGCGAGGGCGCCCACCGGGAGGGACCCGGACAAGGCGAGACGGGTGAGCACCTCCTGGGCCAGGGCGGCCACCGTCGACGCGCCGTCGGACACCATCCCGATCCAGTCGGCCGCGCGGGCGCGCTCCTCCTCCCCGGTCAGCTCCAGCCGGCGCAGCAGCTTGAGGAAGAAGGGCAGGTCCCGGGGGCGACCGCCGCGCAGCAGCCGCGCGAGGCAGGCCGCCACCAGCGGATCCCGCTCCAGCACCCCTTCCCCGGCCAGGGCGGCCAGCACGCCGGGCCAGTCGCCCGCCACGTCGGGATCGGACCGCCACAGGACCACGAGGGGCAGCTCGGTGACCTCGAAGAGGCCCAGCACCATCGCCTGCGCCTGCGGATCCGCCCGCAGGTTCTCCGCGAGGGGCGTGCCGCCGGACGACGAGACCACCTCCGCCCACCCCCGTGTCAGCGCGTCCGTGACCGGCATTTGGCAGCCCGCGAGCCGCACCAGCGCGGAGACCAGCGGATAGTCCTCCTGCGCCGTCGACGCCCGGCCCGCCAGCCGGTGGGCGACCTCGGCGAGCCAGGCCGGCTCCTGGTGCGACAGGACCTCGGTCAGCGGACCGGTCGGCAGCCCGTCCGCCGCGCGCAGATCGGACGCTCCCATCCAGGTGACCGCCGAGGCCGCTCCCCGCTGGCACCCCGCCCCGGCCACCAGCAGCGCGTCC
>NZ_WWJY01000661.1 GCF_009865405.1 Streptomyces sp. SID3212
GGGTGCCCCGGACCCCGTCGTCACCACGTACCCCACCAGCATCTGGTGGCCCGCCGGGGTCGTGCGGATCGCCGCCGCCGCGCCCGCCACGCCCGGCAGCGCCTGGAGCGCCGCGTCGACCTCGCCCAGCTCGATGCGGCGTCCGCCCAGCTTGACCTGCTCGTCCGCGCGTCCCACGAACAGCAGGCCCGCCTCCTCCGCCCGCACCAGATCGCCGCTGCGATACGCGCGGGACCAGCCGAGCGACGGCAGCGCCGCGTACTTCTCCGCGTCCTTCGCCGGATCCAGGTACCGCGCCAGTCCCACCCCGCCGATCACCAGCTCGCCGACGGTGCCCATCGGCACCACCTCGCCCCGGGCGTCCACGACCGCCAGCTCCCAGCCGTCGAGCGGAAGCCCGATCCGTACCGGCCCCTCTCCCGTCAGCCGTGCCGCGCACGCGACCACCGTCGCCTCGGTGGGGCCGTACGTGTTCCACACCTCGCGGCCCTCGACCGCCATCCGCTCCGCGAGTTCGGGCGGGCACGCCTCCCCGCCGAAGATCAGCAGCCGTACGTCGTCCAGCGCCTCGACCGGCCACAGCGCCGCCAGCGTCGGGACGGTCGAGACCACCGTGATCTCCTGCTCGACCAGCCAGGGGCCCAGGTCGAGACCGGTCCGTACGAGCGACCGGGGAGCCGGCACCAGGCAGGCGCCGCTGCGCCACGCCAGCCACATCTCCTCGCACGACGCGTCGAAGGCGACCGACAGCCCGGCCAGCACCCGGTCGCCCGGGCCCATCGGCTCCTCGGCCAGGAACAGCCCGGCCTCCGCGTCCACGAACGCCGCCGCGCTGCGGTGCGTGACCGCGACGCCCTTGGGCCGCCCCGTGGACCCGGACGTGAAGATGATCCACGCGTCGTCCTCCGGCCCGGGCCGGCCGCTGACACCTCCGCCGGAGCCGCGCGCCACCAGTTCGAGGCCGGCGCCCAGCACCGCGCAGGTCCCCGCCTCGGAGAAGACCAGCTCCGCCCGCTCGTCCGGGTCCTCCGCGTCCACCGGCACATACGCCGCGCCGACGGCGAGGACGCCCAGGATCGCGACGTACAGATCGGCGGTCCCCGAGGGGACGCGTACGCCGACCCGGTCACCGACGCCGATGCCCTCGGCCTTCAGCCGCAGCCGCAGGCCGTCCACCTCGGTGAGCAGCGCGCGGTAGCTCAGAGCCCCTGTCCCGTCGTCCACGGCGGGCGCGTTCGGGAAGCGCCGCGCCGTCTCGCCGAGGATGTCCATCAGGGTGCGGCCGTCCGGGGCCGGGCGCCCGGCGAAGACGCCGGGCCGTACCGGGGTGTCCAGGACACCGGCCGACAGCGACCCGATCAGGGCCTGGGACTCGTCCGCTACTACAGTCATCCAGTTTCTCCGGGGTCAGGCGGGTGGGGAGTTCGGCGACACCGGCCGGACAACTCGCTCCGCCGTTCCGGCTCGACACTGAACCGGATCCCGAACACCCGCTCGCGGGGAGGACCTCCGCGAGGGCGAACCGTCCGAGCGGCTTGTTCACGACCGCCGCCCGACGTGTGCCGATCGGTGGTCCGGCCGCCCTTCCGGCAGCCGACCCGATCGACGCTCCCTACGCCGAACAGGGAGTTTACCGAGCGTTAACCGGATCCGCCTGTTGGTCACGGCGCCGACCGCCCGGGGAGGCGCGGCGCGGGCCCCCGCCGGGCACGGCCGGGGCGCG
>NZ_WWJY01000662.1 GCF_009865405.1 Streptomyces sp. SID3212
GCGCGGGGGGACCGCTCGGCGGGGGCGTTGTCCTAGGGGGCCGATATCGTCGTAGGTGTGTCGTCCCTTGCGTTGTATCGCCGCTATCGCCCCGAGTCGTTCGCCGAGGTCATCGGGCAGGAGCATGTCACTGACCCGTTGCAGCAGGCGCTGCGGAACAACCGGGTCAATCACGCGTACCTGTTCAGCGGCCCGCGCGGCTGTGGGAAGACGACCAGCGCCCGGATCCTCGCCCGCTGCCTGAACTGTGAGCAGGGGCCCACGCCGACGCCGTGCGGTACGTGCCAGTCGTGCCGGGACCTGGCCAGGAACGGGCCGGGGTCGATCGACGTCATCGAGATCGACGCCGCGTCGCACGGTGGCGTGGACGACGCCCGTGACCTGCGCGAAAAGGCGTTCTTCGGGCCGGCGAGCAGTCGATACAAGATCTACATCATCGACGAGGCGCACATGGTCAGCCCGGCGGGCTTCAACGCTCTGCTGAAGGTCGTCGAGGAGCCGCCGGAGCATCTCAAGTTCATCTTCGCGACGACCGAGCCCGAGAAGGTCATCGGGACGATCCGTTCGCGTACGCACCACTACCCCTTCCGGCTGGTGCCGCCCGGGACGCTGCGCAACTACCTCGGCGAGGTCTGTGCCAAGGAGCAGATCCCGGTCGCCGAAGGTGTGCTGCCGCTGGTCGTGCGGGCCGGCGGGGGTTCCGTACGTGACTCGATGTCCGTCATGGACCAGCTGCTCGCGGGCGCGGCCGAGGACGGTGTGACGTACGCCATGGCCACCGGCCTGCTCGGTTATACGGACGGGTCGCTGCTCGACGCGGTCGTGGACGCGTTCGCCTCCGGGGACGGGGCCGCCGCGTTCGAGGTGGTCGAGCAGGTCATCGAGGGCGGCAACGATCCGCGGCGCTTCGTCGCCGACCTGCTGGAGCGGTTGCGGGACCTGGTGATCCTCGCCGCGGTGCCGGACGCCGCCGAGAAGGGGCTCATCGAGGCGCCCGCCGACGTGGTCGAGCGGATGCAGGCCCAGGCGTCGGTGCTCGGTGCGTCCGAGCTGAGCCGGGCGGCCGATCTGGTCAACACCGGGTTGACGGAGATGCGTGGCGCGACCTCGCCACGGTTGCAGTTGGAGCTGATCTGCGCGCGCGTGCTGCTGCCCGCCGCCTTCGACGACGAGCGGTCTGTGCAGGCACGCCTCGACCGGTTGGAGCGGGGGGCCGCCAACGCGGTCTTCTCGGGTGGGCCGGGTGCCGGGGGCGGGGGTTCCGGCGCGGGAGGCGCGGGGGGCCCCGGTGGTGGTCTTTCTGTGGGGTACGTTCCCGGGCCCGAGGGGCATGCGCCTCCCGCGCCTCCGGTGCCGGCCGCGAATCCTGTACCGCCGGCCCCTCCCGTACCGCCCGCCCCTCCCGTACCTCCGGCTGCCGCGGCCGAGCCTCAGCGGCCCGGGGCGTGGCCCGGTGCCGCC
>NZ_WWJY01000663.1 GCF_009865405.1 Streptomyces sp. SID3212
TTGCTGGGCAGCACCTGGGTCGGGTCCGCCGCGCCCGGGGTGTCCGGGACGGCGGCGGGCGCCGGGTCGGGCGCGAGCAGCGCGCCGACGCCGAGCGCCGCGTCGATCTGGGCCGCGCTGGAGTGCACGCCGACACCGGCGGCGACGACCCGCAGCGCGCGGGCCAGGTTCTCGGCGCTGGGCCGCTGGTCGGGGTTCTTGCGCAGGCAGCGCTCGATGACGGTCCAGAGCGGCTCGGGCACGGTGGAGGGCCGGCGCGGCTCCTCGCTGAGGTGGCGGTGCAGCACCTCCAGGGCGGTCGCCCCGGCGAACGGCGGGTGGCCCGTGACCAGCTCGTACATCAGGATGCCCGCGCCGTAGATGTCGACGGCGGAGGTCTGCGGTCGGCCCTCGGCGGATTCCGGCGCGACATAGGCGGGCGTGCCGACGAATTCGTGGGTACGGGTCAGGCCCGGCGAGTCCGCGAGGCGCGCGATGCCGAAGTCGGTGAGCATCGGGTGCATCTGCCCGTTGTCGTCCTTGAGGAGGACGTTGGCGGGCTTGAGGTCGCGGTGGACGACGCCGTCCGCGTGGCTGGCGGCGAGCGCGTCCGCGATCTGGGCGGTGAGCAGGGCGGCGGCGACGGGGCTGAACGGGCCGTTGTCGCGCAGGTAGCGGTGCAGGTCGGGGCCGTCGACCAGGTCCATGACGAGGGCGAGGAGATCCCCCTCCACCACAAGGTCGCGGGTGCGCACGATGTTGGGGTGCGTGAGGCGGAGCAGGACGGAGCGCTCCCGCAGGAACCGCATCACGACGTCCGCGTCGTTGGCCAGCTCCTCCTTGAGGACCTTGATCGCGACAGTCTCGCCGGGCTGGCCGGCGACGGCCGCCTCGGCGCCCGCGGTCTCGCGCTGACGGGCCCGCCAGACGACACCGGTGGCGCCGCGTCCGAGCGGCTCCTCCAGGAGGTACTTGCTGCCTACCGGCCGCACGTCATGGGCTCCCTGCTGCTGGTGTGTCCTTGCGTCGTCCCGGATCCCCCGGGGTTCCGACCCACTTTAGACCGGCCGGACGGATCGCCGGCCGGTCATCGGCCGGTCCCGTCGCACACACGGTCGCACGTGTGTCGTACGTCTGTCCCGTCCCGACGGGAGACGCGAACCGGGAGGTGATGGTTGCCGAACGGCTGTCCCCCGGGCATCGATGATGATCTCGGTGGCGTTCGAAGGGGCGCCCAAGCAGGCACTTTTGCACGCACAGCCGACCATTCAAGATCACTTGTCTGCGGTCCCCGGGCGTGTTGTCGGTGGCAGGTGCGAGGATGCCCTCAGCGCGTCGTGTGCCGGGCGGGGACGGCACCGTACGCGCCGACCTGTACCGGACGACGCGTCCCGTGCGTGGTGGGGGGAATCACAGGGCAGTACCCCTGCCGGGCACCCCGCGCAGAGCCGGGGACCCCGCGCAGAAGGGACCGCTGACGCGATGCAGATCCGGCTGACCGTCCTCGCGCCGCGCAGCGGCCACGCCGCGGGGCGCGCGTGCGACGTGCTCGTCACCGCACC
>NZ_WWJY01000664.1 GCF_009865405.1 Streptomyces sp. SID3212
GGCTTCACGGCCGACGTGGTGACGGCGAGGGCGGCCGGGTCGATCTGGCCGGCCGGCGCCGCCGCCGCCGCGGGCTGCGGCGGCCCCAGCGGTGTGTCCACCCCGTTCCGCATCAGCGCGATCCCGCTGAGCATGACGAGAGCCAGTACGCCCCAGGGGGAGCGCTTCCTCGACTCCGGGACGGTGTGGTCCTGGCCCATGGTTCTCCCTTCGTGGGCGCCTGCCAGCACGCTAAACGCGGTGGGCGGCGGCGGCGATCACTGAGGGGCGAACGGGTGGCGCGACGACGGGTGCTGGCCCATCCGAGTATTCGTCGTATAAATCTTCTGACGGTCCGTGACCTGCGTATCCACGGGCCGGGGGAGCGTTCTGTCGGCGTGTCGGCTCACCGGGGTGGACCAGCGCCGAAATGCGGCGAATGGGAGGCCCGGTGAGGGTTCGTCATGGAAGGCGTACTCGTCGATCTTCCCGGAGCACCGCTTTGGGGCGTCTTCCGCTGGAGGTTCAACGATGCGTGCTTCACGCGCTCTCACGGTCGCCGCGACCGCCTGCGCGGCCGTGGCGCTCTCCGCCCCGCTGGCCGGCGCCACCAACGGTCCGAAAAACGTCACCGTCAATCCGTTCGCGGTCCACCAGGGCGGCACGATCCACATCTCGGCCCAGGGCTGCGGCCACGGCGGAACCGTCGACTCCAACGCCTTCCGGCAGGTCCGCTTCCCGGTGAACCCGTCGGGGAACGTGTCGGCCACGGCGCGGATCCGCGACAACGCCACGCCCGGCCGCTACAACCTGGTCGTCAGGTGCAGCGACAACCCGCGCGTCGAGACGCACCAGTTCGAGGTGCTCGCCGGGCGCGGTGCGCAGGGTGGTCTCGGCGGCTCCGTCGGACCCAGCTCGACCGAGGTGGGGATCGGGGCCGGACTCGTCGCCACGGCCGCGGTCGGCGGTTCCTTCTTCCTGGCGCGCCGCCGCCGTGCGGCCGGCGGGCAGATCTGACCTGCCCTGCCGACCGGCCTCCGACGCCCGTCGCCCCGAGTCCTCGTACAGGACTCGGGGCGACGGGCGTCGGGCGTGGGCGCCGGAGCGGGACACCGCGGGCGTCAGTGCCCGCGGTTCTCCGCACGGCGGCGTACGGCGTAGATGGTGCCGGTGGCCGCGGCCACCACCAGCGCCGTACCCGCCAGGATCTCGGCGGTGTTCATCCCGCCGACGCTGCCGCCGAGACCGCCCCTGACGCCGCCGGGCGCCACGGAGGTGGCGGTGGTGACCGGCGAAGGGGTACGGGTCGGCCGCACGGTGGGGGTACGGGTCGGGGTCGCGCCGCCCGCGATGGTGAACGAGGCCGCCGCCGTGCCGCCGGACCGGCAGGTGAAGGTGGTCCGGTACGTGGCACCGCGCTTGGCGTCCCAGTCGACGGTGGCCGCCGCCGTGCCGCCCGCCGGGACGGTGACCGTGTCGAAGACCGCGGAGGACGCGGTCCCGGACGAGCGGCAGCCGGAGGCCGCCAGCGTCAGCCGGCCGCCCGCCGCGACGGTCGAGGGCGTGACGGTGAAGCCGAGGCCGGCGCCCCGCTGCGCCGCCACCGCCGTGGGTGTGGTCAGGGCGAGTGCGGTCGCTCCCAGCAGAGCGGCGGACGCGGCTCGTATCGCGCGCATGGTGAATCCTCCGGGTCCCCGAGGAGCACCTGCGGAACGATTTCCACACCTGGCACGGAATGCACCTCGATGCCCGAAACGCTAGGAGCGCACTATCACAGCCGCGATCGCTGACGGGCGAATGGGGCACGGCCGTCCCCCGGGTGGCGGACAGCCGTGCCTCCGGTGGCGCCCTCGGACCGCCCGGCTCGGACGCGTCGGCCCGGTCCGGGCCGGCTCGCTCGGTCCGGGTCGGCTCAGTTCCCGATGGCGGGGAACAGATCGACGAACGGGGCCGCCGTCGCGGCGATACCGCGGCCGTAGGGGGCGTCGAAGTCCCAGATGAGGAAGAGCAGGAAGGCGATCAGGACGCTGAACAGTCCCGCCAGCAGCAGCTCGCGGAAGGTCCGCCGGATCTGGAGGACGAAGATCAGCCCCACGGTGACGACGGCTCCGACGATGAGACCGAACCAGACGACGCCCGGCATGGTGGCTCCGGCGTTCTGGCCGCGGGCGCCTCGCGCGTCGTCCGCGACAGCCACCTGTTCGACGAGGGGCTGGTACGTCTGGCCTTCCAGTTCGGTGCGCGGCGCGTACCGCGAGACGTCCGAGCGGATCCGCTCGAACAGCTGGGTGCCCTTCGCGCTGAGGGCGTTGTGCTCGGACATGTGGGGCCACTCGGTGTGCACGACGTACGAGGCGTACGCGTCGACGTCGGCGCGGATCCGCTCACGGATGTCCGCCGGATAGACCTGGACCCGCTGCTGGATCTCGTGCAGGGCCTGTGCTTCCTGCCGTACGTTTTCCTGGGCGGCGCTGCGGCCCTCCCAGACGCCGGCTATCGCGAGGCCCAGAACGATCGCGTAGATCACTCCGATCATCATCGTCATGTATTCCATGACGTCCGGGGTCTCGGTGGGGTCGTCGTCCACCGGCAGCCGGCGGTTGTTGATGACGACGATGGTGAGGACGACGGCACTGGCCGCCGCCATGGCGATGCTCAGAACGAGCCATTCCGACATGGAGCCTCCGGGATCAGCGGATCAGCGGGAAGAACGGGGGCGCAGTACGGCCACGGCGAGTGCGGCGGGGGCCGTGATCAGCAGCATCAGGGTGACGGGGGAGGGGCCCCCGCGCGGCTGCTTGCGCACTGCCTTGTGGAAGGTGGGCAGGGCGATCGGGGAAGGCGTCGGACGGGCCGACGGGGTGGGTGAGGGGCTCGGGGACGGGGTGGGCGACGGCGGGCGCGGGGCCGGCCTCGGTGGCGGCGGGGGCGCGG
>NZ_WWJY01000665.1 GCF_009865405.1 Streptomyces sp. SID3212
GGGCGGGGTGCTCTTCATCGACGAGGCGTACGCGCTGTCGCCCGAGGACTCCGGCCGGGACTTCGGCAAGGAGGCCATCGACACGCTCGTGAAGCTGATGGAGGACCACCGGGAGGCGGTCGTCGTCATCGTCGCCGGGTACACCGTCGAGATGGAACGTTTCCTGACGGTCAACCCCGGTGTGGCGTCCCGTTTCTCACGGACCATCACCTTCAGCGACTACGTCCCCGAGGAACTGCTGCGGATCGTGGAGCAGCAGTCCGAGGAGCAGGAGTACCGGCTCGGCGAGGGCACGGGCGAGGCGCTGCTCAAGTACTTCACGGCGTTGCCGAAGGGTCCCGCCTTCGGCAACGGCCGTACCGCGCGCCAGACGTTCGAGTCGATGGTGGAGCGGCACGCGGGCCGGGTCGCCCAGCTGCCGCAGACCAGCACGGACGACCTGACGCTCCTCTACCCGGACGATCTGCCCGAACTGCCCTGAGGCCGCTGGGGTTCGTCACGCCGTGGTGTCCGGTGCCGGGGTGTCCGGCGCGGGGACGTCTGGCGCGGGAGGGGCGCGGGCGGCAACCGGTCGAGCAGCGCGTCCCGTTCCTCGGTGAAGACCGGGTCGGTCTGGTACGCGGAGTGCCCCAGGATCGGCTCGGGCAGCGGATGGCGCGCCGAACGGCCGTACGCGAGCGGGTCCTTGAGCGGTCCGCGGTCGACCTCGGGCCTGTCCCCGTCCGCCGGGATCCTGACCGGGCCGCCGATCGGGTCCGTGGCGCGCCACAGGTTGCGCCAGCAGTGCACCTCCTTGCTCAGTCCCGCCAGGGGGCCCGCGCCGAAGTAGGCGGGGAACCAGCGGCCGTAGAGACGCTCCAGCGGTGAGCCGTACGTCAGCAGCGCCACGCGGCGGCGGGTGGCGGGCCGCAGCTGCCAGACGGCGGAGGCGGCGAGCACACTGCCCTGCGAGTGCCCGCAGAGGACGAGCCGGCCGCCCGTACGGGCGGTCCAGGAGGCGATCCGCCAGGTGAGGTCGGGCACGGCACGCTCGGCGTAGCAGGGCGGCGCGAAGGGGTGGGCGGCGCGCGGCCAGAACGTACCGACGTCCCAGAGGATGCCGATCGTGCGGCGGGCCGACGGGTCGCGGTACGCGCGGCGGCCCCAGGTGACGAACAGTATGAAGCCGAGCCCTATCAGCCAGGAGCCCAGCGCCTGGGCGGTGTCGGCGACGGACTCCAGCAGGGAGTTGCTGCCCTCGGCCGCCTGTCCCGGCACCGCGCCGCTCAGCCAGGACCCGGCCACGGCGGCGGCGCCGAGCAGCAGGGCGGCCCCGGAGAGCGT
>NZ_WWJY01000666.1 GCF_009865405.1 Streptomyces sp. SID3212
GGCTCCGAGGCGCTGCGCCGCGCCGCCGGCGCCGCCGCCCGCGCCCTGTCGGGCACGAAGAAGGCCGCGTTCGCGCTGCCCGTCGAGGCCGCCGAGGACGTCGAGGCCATCGCCGAGGGCGCCCTTCTGGGCGCGTACGCCTTCACCGTCTACCTGGGCGGCGAGAAGTCGGCCAAGAAGAACGGCAACGGCCCGAAGCTGCCGCTCGGCGAGGTCGCCCTGCTGGGCGCCAAGCCCCGCGACAAGGCCCACAAGGCCGCGGCGGACCGCGCGATCGCGCTGACCGAGGAGGTCAACCGCGCCCGCGACCTGATCAACACCCCGCCGAACGACCTCACCCCCGAGGGCTTCGCCGCCGTGGCCACCGCCGCCGGCAAGGACCACGGCGTCAAGGTGCAGGTGCTCGACGAGAAGGCGCTCGCCAAGGGCGGCTTCGGCGGCATCCTCGGCGTGGGCCAGGGCTCGGTGAACCCGCCGCGCCTGGTGCGGCTCGCGTACACCCACCCCGAGGCGGAGAAGACGCTCGCCCTGGTCGGCAAGGGCATCACGTACGACTCGGGCGGCATCTCGCTCAAGCCGCCGGGGCACAACGAGACGATGAAGTGCGACATGAGCGGCGCCGCCGCCGTGTTCGCCGCCGTCGTCACGGCCGCCCGGCTCGGCCTGCGCGTCAACGTGACGGGCTGGCTCGCCCTGGCCGAGAACATGCCCTCGGGCTCCGCCACCCGCCCGGGTGACGTCCTGCGCATGTACAGCGGCAAGACCGTCGAGGTCCTCAACACCGACGCCGAGGGGCGGCTGGTCCTCGCGGACGCGCTGACCCGCGCCTCGGAGGAGAGCCCCGACGCGATCGTCGACGTGGCGACGCTGACCGGCGCGATGGTCCTGGCGCTGGGCAACCGCACCTTCGGGATCATGTCGAACGACGACGCGTTCCGTACGTCGATCCACGAGATCGCCGAGGAGGTCGGCGAGGCCTCGTGGCCGATGCCGCTCCCCGCCGACCTGCGCAAGGGCATGGACTCCCCCACCGCCGACATCGCCAACATGGGCGAGCGGATGGGCGGCGGCCTGGTCGCCGGGCTCTTCCTGAAGGAGTTCGTCGGCGAGGGCATCACGTGGGCGCACCTCGACATCGCGGGCCCCGCCTTCCACGAGGGGGCGCCGTTCGGCTACACCCCCAAGGGCGGTACGGGCTCCGCGATCCGCACCCTCGTCAAGCTC
>NZ_WWJY01000667.1 GCF_009865405.1 Streptomyces sp. SID3212
ACGGGCCGGCCTCGCCGCGGGCCGGCCGCTCAGCATCGCGACCGGCAGGACGATCATGGCCGGGCTCAACTGCGGTACGCCGTCCCCGCTCGCCTGGCCGTATCTCCAGGGAGGCCTCGACGCGTGTGTCACCGTCACCGACCCGGCGTCGGCCCGCGCGGTCGCCGACCTGGGCCGCCTCGGAGTGTCGTCCGGCCCGTGCGGGGCCGCCTGCCTGGCGGCGGCGCGCGCCACCCTCACCGCCGCCATTCCCGGCGACGGCCGGGCGGACCACCGCCGCCGGCTGCTGGGCGTGGACGCCGACGCGACGGTGGTCCTCCTGAGTACGGAGGGCGCGTCCTAGGACGCGGCGTGCTCCCTGTCGGCCGTCGGGCCCCGCAGGCGCGCGCGTGACGCGTGCCGATCGCGTCGTCCAGGCGCCGTACGCGCGCCCCGCCCTGGTGGACCGGACCGAGGAGAACCTGGCGGCCGTCGAGGCTTCGCGTGGTGCGTACGACGCGGGGACCAGTGCCGACGGGGACACGGGCCCGGCGCGGGAAGTCTGACGAGCCGTCCTGAGGGGTGTGTTTCATGTGCGTTGCGATGAGCGCTTTCGATAGGGTGAGGGGCGGAGGTGACTGCTGTGTCGCAGCAGGACGAGCTTTTCGCGTCGGTCGACGCGCTGTTGGAGCAGGTGGCCGCGCAGGACGGGCTGCCCGAACCCGAGGAGCGCAAGCGCCTGCGGAAGGCGGCAGGACTGAGCCAGGAGCAGGTCGCGCGGGCGCTGGACGTGCGGCGCGAGGCCGTGACCGCGTGGGAGGCGGGCCGCACCGAACCGCGCGCGCCC
>NZ_WWJY01000668.1 GCF_009865405.1 Streptomyces sp. SID3212
GCCCCGGCACCGGGCCCGTCGCACCGGGCACCACCGTCCTCGTCGGCCGGGAGGCGGGGGCCGAGGCCCTCGGGGCGCTGCGCCCCGGCGACCCGGTGACGGTCGCGTACCGCCCGCGCACCGACAGCGGGCCGGTGCCCCGTACCGCCGTCGGGGGGCGGGAGTTGCTCGTCGTGGACGGGGTGGCGCAGAACCACGACGGCGAGGGCAACAACACCGCCGCCCCGCGCACCGCCGTCGGCTTCTCGCGCGACGGCTCCACGATGCAGATCCTCACCGTGGACGGGCGGCAGGCCGACAGCGGCGGGGTGACCCTCACCGAACTCGGCGAGATGATGCGCCGCGCCGGGTCGTACAGCGCCCTCAACCTCGACGGCGGCGGTTCCTCGACCCTGGTCGCCCGCGCCCCCGGCAGTGACACGCTGAGGGTGGAGAACAGCCCCTCCGACGGCAGCGAACGCACCGTCCCCAACGGCCTCGCCCTCACCGCCCCCGACGGCAGCGGACGGCTCGACGGATTCTGGGTGTCGACCCGTACGCCCCCGGCCGGCGCGCCGACCGTCGACCCCGTCAGGGGCGGTCACCCCGAGCGCGTCTTCCCGGGGCTGACCCGGCAGTTGACCGCCGCCGGCTACGACGAGACGTACGGCCCGGCCGCCGGTGCACCCCGCTGGCGGGCGGTACGGTCCTCCGTCGGCCGGGTCGACGCGCGCGGCCTGTTCACCGCCCGCGCGAGCGGCACCACCGAGGTGAGGGCCGAGAGCGGCCGGGCCGGGGGAGGGACGGAGGTGACGGTCCTCGACCGGCTCGACCGGATCGTCCCCACGACCCAGCGGGTCGGACTCGCGGACGCGGCGGCCTCCGGCACCTTCGGCATCGTCGGGCTCGACGCCCACGGCACCAGCGCGCCGGTCGAACCCCGCGACGTCACCCTGGACTTCGACCGCTCGCTCTTCTCGGTCACCGGCGACGGCACCGGGAACTTCACCGTCCGCTCCCGCACGGGCGTGGGTGCCGGGCGGATCACGGCGACCGCCGGCGGGGTCACCACCGCGCTCGCCGTCACCGTCGGCCTGGAGGAACGGCCGGTCACCGGCTTCGACGACGCCGCGTCCTGGACCTTCTCCCAGGCGCGGGCGAGCGGCTCGGTCGGCGCCGTGCCGGACGGCCGTACCGGCACCGGACTGCGCCTCGGCTACGACTTCACGCAGTCGACGGCGACCCGCGCCGCCTACGCGCTGCCGCCCGTACCGCTTCATGTCCCGGGCCGCCCGCAGTCGTTCGCGCTCTGGATCAAGGGGGACGGCCGGGGCGCCTGGCCCACGCTGCATCTCAAGGACGCGGAAGGATCGGACCAGTTGTTGCGCGGTCCGTACGTCACCTGGACCGGCTGGCGGCAGGTGACCTTCACCGTGCCCGAGGGCGCCGCGACCCCGCTGAGCGTGTACCGCTTCTACCTCGCCGAGACCGCGGCCACCAAGCAGTACACGGGCGAGGTCGTGCTCGACGACCTGACGACGCAGCTGCCGCCTACGGTGGACCTGCCCGAACAGCCGCGCTCCGCCGACCCGTTGATCGCCACCTCGGCCCGCACGGAGGGCCGGGACTGGCGGTTCGCGGTGATGTCGGACGCCCAGTTCGTCGCCCGCGACCCGGACAGCGCCATCGTCGACCGGGCCCGCCGTACCCTGCGCGAGATCAGGGCGGCGAAGCCCGACTTCCTTGTGATCAACGGGGACTTGGTGGACGAGGGGGCGCCCGAGGACCTGGCGTTCGCGCGCCGGGTGCTGACCGAGGAGCTGGGGGACGCGCTGCCCTGGTACTACGTGCCGGGCAACCACGAGGTGATGGGCGGGACGATCGACAACTTCACCGCCGAATTCGGGCCCGCCCACCGGGTGTTCGACCACCGGGGGACCCGCTTTCTCACCCTTGACACGTCGAGTCTGTCGCTGCGCGGCGGCGGCCTCGCCCAGATCGAGGAGGCGCGTGCGCAGTTGGACGCGGCGGCGGAGGACGACCGGGTGGGCTCGGTCGTGGTGATCGAGCACGTACCGCCGCGCGACCCGACCGTGCAGAAGGCCAGTCAGCTGGGCGACCGGAAGGAGGCGGCCCTGCTCGAAGGGTGGCTCGCCGACTTCCGCCGTACGACCGGCAAGGGCGCGGCGCTGATCGGCGGCCACGTCGGGGTCTTCGACGCCTCGCGCGTGGACGGTGTCCCGTATCTCGTCAACGGCAACGCGGGCAAGGCCCCTTCGGCCCCGCCGGGCGAGGGCGGCTTCACCGGGTGGTCGCTGGTCGGCGTGGACCGGGTGTCGCCGGGCGCGTGGGCCGCCGCCCGGCGGGCGCCGTGGACGGGCGGCCCCGACTGGATCTCGGTCCAGACCCGCGCGCACACCGACGCGCTGACGCTGGACACCCCGGCGGTGCTGACCCCGGGACACGAGGCGAAGGCCGCGGCGCACGTCACCCAGGGGAGCGGGCAGGTGCCGGTGGCCTTCCCGCTGAGCGCGGACTGGACCGGCTCGCCGAACGTGCTGATCGGGGACGGGCGGCAAGGGGTACGGAACGGGCCGGGCGTACGGGATCGGCCGGGCGTACGGGATCGGACGGGCCCATGGGACAGGCACGGCGTACGGGACCGGCACGTGGCCCACTTCGACCCGGCCACGGGCACGCTCACCGCGCTGCGGCCCGGGACCGTGACCCTGGCGGTGACGGTCAACGGCGTGACCCGCTCGGCCCGGACGGTCATCGAGGCGTCGGCGGCCCCGGCAGCCGTCCGTACCGGCACGGGATGACGCGGGCGAGACTTCGGTAGGCCGGCCGGCGGGCCGCCCGCGACTTTGGTCAGGGCGGCCGCTCCCGATGGCCGATGGTCCCGCGCCACCGCTCTCCCTACCCTCGGAGAGGTGAAGACCTTCTTCGGTTTCCTCTGCTTCGTCCTGCTGGCCCAGGGGGTCGGCGGCCTCCTGTACGAGCTGACCGGCGGGTGGTTCAGGCTCTGGTCCCTGGTGGCCAGGTTCGACGTCTTCGACGGCTACGAGATCTATGTGTCGGTCGTGCTGATCGTCGCGGGCGTCGCCATGGGCGCGGCGGCGGAGGCGGTCGAACGGAGCGCCGCGCCCGCGTCAAGGGACCAGGAGGGGAAAGGCAGTTGAGGTGAGCCGCTCCGACGCGTCCCACAACTCCCGTGCGAGGACGGGGTCCTGGGCCGCCGCGCTCCGCCCGACGAGCGTGGGGTGGCCGCGCTGCTCACCCCGTCCGTCGGGGCCGACGTAACTCCCCCCGACCAGCGGCCGGGTGGCCGCGAAGAGGATGGGCAGCGCCCCCGCCGATCCGCTCTGCTGGATGATCCGTCCGACCGTGGCGGCCACGAACGCCAGGGCGGGACCGAGGTGGCGGTTGAGCCCGGTGGTGGCAGCGCCCGGATGCGCCGCGACCGCGAGGACGGGCGATCCGGCCTCCGTCAGCCGCCGTCGCAGCTCCAGCGTGAAGAGCAGGTTGGCGAGCTTGGACTGCCCGTAGGCGGCGGAGGCCCGGTACGGGCGCCGCTGCCAGTTCAGGTCGGTGAGGTCGAGCGTGGCCCCCTTGTGCGCGTTGGACGCGACGGTGACCACGCGGTCGGTGATCCGGGGGAGCAGGAGGTTGGTCAGTGCGAAGTGGCCGAGGTGGTTGGTGCCCAGGTGCCTCTCAAAGCCGTCGGCCGTCCGCCCCAGGGGCACGTTGGCCACCCCCGCGTTGTTGACCAGGACGTCGAGGGGCCGGTCCCAGGCGGCGGCGAACCCCCGTACCGAGGAGAGATCGGCCAGGTCCAGGGGAAGCACCTCGGGGTCGCCGGGCAGGTCGGAGGCCGCCGCGCGCGCCGCGTCGAGGGTGCGGACGGCCAGCGTGACCCGGGCTCCGGCGGACGCGAACGCCCGCGCCGTCTCCAGCCCGATGCCGCTGCCGGCGCCCGTGATCAGGACCGTACGACCGGTCTGGGCGGGGAGGTCGGAGAGGGACCACCGTGGGGTGTGCGAGGAAGGGCTCATACATCCAATGTAGGCAATGGATACAATGTAGTCAACGACAACATGAGGATAGGGTGAGCCGATGAGCACCCCCCGGCCCTACCACCACGGCGACCTGCGGACGGCCCTGCTCCGGCAGGCGGAACGGACGCTGGCCACCCACGGCGCCGACGGCCTCTCGCTGCGGGAGCTGGCGCGGGAGGTCGGGGTCAGCCACGGCGCCCCGAGACGTCACTTCGCCGACAAGCAGGCCCTGTTGGACGCCCTGGCCGAGGACGGGTACGAACGGCTGGGCCGCCGCCTGGACGCGGCGCTGGGCAAATCCCCCGACGGGTACGAGGACGGCGGCTTCACGGCGCGGCTGGTGACCTTCGCGCAGGCGTACGTCGCGTTCGCGGTCGAGCACCGCGCCCTCCTCGGGCTGATGCACACGTCGAAGGACGCGACCCGCGCCGCACGGCTCCGCGAGGCCAACGACCGCGCCTTCGCCGCTCCCGTCGCCCTGCTCGCCCAGGCGCGGGCCCGGGGCGACATCGACGCCGACACCACCGGCCGTGTGGACCTGACCGTCCTCGCCGTCCTCCAGGGGCTCGCGGTCCTCGCCACCACGGGCATGAACGGTGACCTGCCGCTGGAGGAACTGGTGTCCCGGACGGTCGGCACGCTGGTGGAGGGCCTGCGCCCGCGCGAGGGCGGCACGCCCTGAGCCTGCCGCGCCGGCGGGATGTCCGCTCAGGCGCGCGGAGGTACGGTCCCGGCCGGGACGACCGCCCGCAGGGTCCCCCGTACCGGCAGGGAAGGCTGGAGCGTGAGCCCGGTCTTCGGCGGATTCTCGCCCGCCTCCACGTCGACATGGAAGCGCTGCGCGAGCGTCGCCAGGACGAGCACCGCCTCGACCATCGCGAACCGCGCGCCGAGACACGCCCGCGCCCCGCCCCCGAAGGGGAACCACGCGTGGTCCGGCACGACGGGCGAGGCGTCCGCGTCCCACCGCTCCGGGCGGAAGGCCTCTGGGTCGGGGAACCAGCGGGCGTCACGGTGGGCGCTCCACTGGCTGGACCACAGGACCGTGCCCTCGGCCACCGGCCGTCCCCCCAGCGTCGAGTCGCTCTTGGCGATCGCCGTCATCAGCCAGACCGGCGGGTAGAGGCGCAGGGTCTCCTTCACGACCTGCTCCGTCCAGCGCAGATCCTTGACGTCGTCGTGCCCCGGCGTCCGGCCGTCGAGAACGTCCGCCAGCTCCCGGTCGAGCCGCTCCCGCGCCCCGGGATCGCGGGAGAGGAGGTACCACGCCCAGGTCAGCGTCGTACCGGTCGTCTCGTGGCCGCCGATGTAGAGCGTCACCGCCTCGTCGCGGATCTCCTTGTCGCCGAGCGGCCTGCCCTCCTCGTCCCGCGCGGCGAGCAACCGGCTGAGCAGGTCGTCCCTCGTCTCCCCGTCGCCGGCGCGCCTGCGGTGGTCGGTGACCCGGGCGACCTCGCGGTCGATGACGGCCACGGCCCTCTTGAGCCGGCGGCGGCCCGGAGTGGGCACCCAGGGCGGCAGGAAGAGGGTGAGCCCCCGGAACTCGCTGCCGATCTCCTGTTGCGCGATGTCCATCGCCGGGCCGATCGCGCTCTCGCGTCCCGCCGTGTCGGCCCCGAACAGGGTGCGTACCGCGATGCGTTGGGTGAGGCCGAGCATCTCCTGCCGGACGTCGACAGGCTGACCGTGGCGCCAGGAGACGGCCAGGGTGGCCGCGCAGTCCGTCATCGTGCCCGCGTGGCCCCGGACTTGGCGGGGGCGTACGGCGGGCTGGACCAGCGCGCGCTTGCGACGCCAGGCCGGCCCTTCCGAGGTGACCACCCCTTCGCCGAGCACCAGCTTGAACGCCCAGCCGAGTTCCGGGTGGCGGTACCGCGTCTCCACGCCGGTGAGCAACTCACCGATGTGCTCGGGCCGGGAGACGAACAGGGCGCGCTGCGGCCCGAGTTTCCACTCGACGAGGTCGCCGAGCCCCCGTAACCGGGTGAAGAAGGCGAGCGGGTCACGGGCGAAGGCGGGCAGGTTCCCGAGGAGGGGCACCTGGCGCGGGCCGCGTACGGGCACAGGCGGGGGGACGGTGGCGGGGGTGGTTGGGGGGTCGACAGGATCGGTCGGGTGCGTCATGGGAGGTCCTCGGCGGTGGGAGCGACAGGGGACACCCCCCAGCAAAGCGCCCGGCCGAGACTTGTGCCAGAGGACCCGGGGCAGCCCGGTGGCCACCCCGCCCCTCGCCCCCCCGCGTCATCTCACGTGAGCGTGTCGAGACTCAACGCGGTGAACCGGGCCGTGAAACCCTTGCCGTCGGGCGACGCGCACATCGGCCCGGCCTGGGCGGGTACCTCCGGCGGGAAGTAGGCCAGCCGCAGCATCGTCTCGGGAGCGCCTCCGAGGCCGTACAGGATCGTGACCGTGTCGCCCTCGCGCCGCAGTTCGACGGTCACCGGCCCCGGGGCGTCGGTGAGATACGCGAGCGGCACGACGTTCCAGTCGGACACCTCGCGCGTCACCACCGCGCTCAACTGCTGCCTGCCGTCGACGTACTCGATCCCGGTCTTGATCCAGTTCTTGCCGTCGATCCGCAGCAACAGCCCGGCCTGGTCGTACTGTTCGTGGTAGTCGCCACTGAACGTCGCCCGCAGCCGGAACTTCGCCGGCACCGGCCGCAGCAGCGCGTGCCCTGTGTCCCGTACGAAGCCGTAGTGCGTGGTCACCCAGAAGTCGGTGTCCGGGTCCGTCGTGACGTCCAGCGCGTCGTCGTACGGAGCCCGGCGGGCGGGCGGGTTCAGCCACGTCCAGTCGTCGAAGCCCAGACATGCTTCCGTGCCGGTGGTGCCGGTGGCGCTCTCGCCCATGGTGTCTCCTCGCGTCCGCGGTCGGCACACACCCTGCCACGTGCCGCCCCGACGCGCACGAGGGGTGGGGCCCACCGGGCACCAAGCGCCGGAATGGTGACTTCCGTTTTCTCCGGTCGTTGTCCGGGCATGAAGAAACTCACGCTGCTGGTAGCAGCATTCGCAACGATCCTCACCCTCGCACCCGCCGCCGCCCACGCCTCGGAGGCCCAGCTCAGGGGAACCGCGCCGGCCTGCGTCAAGCGGGACGTCGTCAAGCACCGGAAGTACGTGAAGGTCACCAACTCGTGTGCCGAGACGATGCACCTCAAGGTCGTCATCGACCTGGGCTCGGACTCGCCGTGTCTCACGTACCAGCCGGGAGAGCAGTGGGAGTGGACCTGGGGCCGCGGCTCGTACGGCAAGGTCGTGACCTGCTGACCCCGTCCCCTCCCCGCTGACGGCGCGGGGTTCCCACCTCCACCGGAACCCCGCTCCGCCGCCACCCCGCATGCGCGGGGAGCGGCGCCGTCCCTGACGCGGCCGTGCCATGGTCACGGCGGCGACCCCGGGCTCGTTGCGCGTGCCTGTTCGCCGTGATTGGCTCGCCCGATGGAGCTTCTGTTGACGGCGAGTGGCCTGCGCAACGAGACACTGCGGGACGCGCTGCGGGACATGCTGGGAAAGCCGTTCGGGTCGGCGAACCTCGTGTACGTTCCCACCGCGTCGGTCGCCGAGCCCGGGGACCACGGGTGGCTCGTCGCGGACATGCACCGGCTGCACGGTCTCGGCTGGCGTGAGTTCGACGTTCTGGAGCTGAACGGCCTGCCCCGGCGGATGGTGCTCGACCGGCTGCTCCACGCCGACGTCATCTATGTCGGAGGCGGCAATCACTACCACCTCGCGCGCAGCATCACGGGCAACGGCCTGGCCGACGGCTTCCTGGAGGCCCTGGAGAGCCGGGTCTACGTGGGGTTGAGCGCGGGATCGATGATCTTCAGCCGGAATCTCACCGAGCACTCCGCCGACGTCATCGGGGACGCCGCGGACCTCCACGTGCTCGGCGCGACGACCGTGGAGCCGCCGTTCGGCCTCTTCGACTGGTACCTCAAGCCCCACCTGTACTCGGCGGACTTCCCCGAGCGGGACGACGCCTGGGCCGATCGCATCGTTGCGCGGGCGGACTTCCCGATCTACTTCGTCGACGACGAGACGGCCCTGCGCGTCAGGGGCGGCGAGGTGGACGTCGTTTCCGAAGGCCGGTGGCGGTTCCACCCGTGACGCACCGCGTGGCGGCGACCCGGGCGGGGCGCGCCCACGGCCCCCGCACCGACCTCCGCGAGCCCCCGCGCGATCGTCGCGTCGGTGAGCGCCGTCGCGATCCAGGGCGCGGTCCCGCCCGGACTCACCGCGAGGATCCCGTGTCCGCGTCTCCCGAACGCCTGGATCAAGCGGCGCAGCTCCCGCGCCCCGGCCCTCCCCCGCTCGACGGCCTCGTCCAGCGCGTCCTCGCAGGACCGCCCCTCGCGCGTACCCGCCCTGCCGTCGATACGGAGCCGGACCACCGCGTCCGGGTCGTCGGCCGGCGCGAAGCCCACCTCGGAGTCCTGGTCTGCGGGAACAGCGGGCGCGCCGCCACCACGTCCAGCAGCCCCGGATACCGCCTCCCCGCCCGCTCCGCCGCGCGCCTGCGGTCCCTCTTCGTGCTGAGAACACCGCAGGCCCGGGCGGGGGACCGGATGAGTACCGCTACTCGACCGTGGTCGAGCGGCCGAGATACGTGACCGGACCCGGATCCGGCACCTCGATCGGCCGGAAGCCGAGCCGGTCGTAGAAGGCGCGGGCCGCCGTGTTCGCCGTGACCATCGAGAGGTGGGCCGCGTCGACGCCTTTCTCCCGCAGCGCCCCGAGGAACCGGAACATGAGCGCCCGGCCGTGCCCCTTCCGCTGCCAGTCGGGGAGCAGGTCGATGTGGAGATGGGCGGGGTACGCGGCCAGCTCGGGCAGGACCAGCCGTTCCGGATCGTGCATGAGGGCGATCATTTCCTCGCTCGGTGTCCGGGGCGGGCCGGCCGGCGCCGGATAGCGGCCGGTCAGCGTCGGCAGCCAGACCGTGCGGAACGCCCGCGCGAACGCGGCGGTGTCGGCCGTGCCGAGGACGTACCCGACGGCCTGACCGTGCCCGTCGTCCAGGACGAAGGTCAGCTCCGGCTCCAGTACGGCGTAGGGCGCGGCGAAGATGCTCGGCATCAGGTCCGGGTCCGGGTAGAGGTGCCGCGAGTCCTGGCCCTCGTGGGCGGTCCGTACGCAGATGTCGTACAGCGCGGGCAGATCCTCGCGGCGGTAGGCGCGGACGGCGGGGCGCGCGGAGGCTGGTGGGGCGGAAGGGGCGGAAGCGGGTGGCACGGTCATACCGAGCATGCTGACGCCCTGGGAACGCTCTCACAAGGCTTCCGCAACGATGCGTGCCACGGCTCCCGCCCGTCCCGCCCGTCCCACGCCCCCCGCCCCCACCCCCGTCACGTGCCGGCCGGCACCCGGTCCAGGAAGCCGTACACCCGGTCGATCCTGCCGTCCCCGGCCAGCGTGAGGACGTCGGAGCCGGTGACGGGGACGGAACCGTCCGCGTCCGAGACCAGCTCCCAGCCGAAGCGCGCGACGCCGTGGTGGCCGTCGACCGCGCCGGCGAGCCGGAACGTGAAGCCGGGGAACTGCTCCCTGGCCCCCGCGACGACGGCCGCGATCGCCTCCTGCCCGCTGACGTCCGCCAGCGGATCTGTGTAGCCGCCGTCCTCGCTCCAGGCCGCCGCGACCGCTTTGGTCAGCGCCTCCGCGGACGGGGCGTTCCAGGCCTCGAAGTAACGGGTGACGGCGGTCTCGTAAGGGGTCACGGACATGGGAAATCAGCCTCCGGCGAGGTTCGGTCGGTCGGGGACCCGGGCCCCGGGCGGAGTGCGCCGCCCGGGACCCGGTGAACCCAAGCCTGCCTCGCGTCCCGCGCGGCGTCGATTACGCCGGAGGTAATGCCGGTGTCAATGCCGGCGGCAACGGTGGGTGGGGCGAAGCCGGTGAGGCGAAGCAGGGTCAGGGACCGTCCGCGTAGATCTCCGCCGCGAGGTCGGCGAATTCCAGGGTCAGCGGGCCCGGGTCCCGGGCGCTCCAGGCCAGGCAGACCTGGCCGGGCTCGATGTCGGTCACAGCGACCTGGCAGAGGTCGGGGCGGGTGTAGAAGAGGGCGGTGGAGCGCGGCAGTACGACCACCCCCTGGAGCCCGGCCACGTACTCCAGCTTCTCCTCGACCGTACGGACGGCAGGGACCGGCCGTGGGTTCTCGTCGGGCGGCCGGTGGGGCAGGTCCCGCCACTCGGGGACGGCGTCGGGGTCCTGGAGCAGCCGCTCGCCGGCCAGGTCGGCGATGCCGATCGCCTGCTTCCCCGCGAGCCGGTGCCCGCGCGGCAGGACCGCCACCCGTGGCTCGCTGAACAGCGGGCGCAGGCACACGTCCGCACGGTCGGCCGGCATCCGTACGAAGCTGAGGTCGACCCGCCCGTCGCGTACCGCCCGGGTCTGGTCGTCCCACGACGTCCGCAGGACGTCGACCCTCAGCCCCGGGTGGCGCGCGGTGAGGGCCTGGACGGCCGCGGTGACCGTGATGCCGGGCATGAACCCGACCGTCAGCCGGTCCGTGCCGCCCGCGACCCGGAGCGCCCGGCGCCGCAGGCCCCCGGCGGCGGCCAGCAGCGACACGGCGTCCTTCCGCACCTGCTCCCCGGCCGGGGTGAGCGCGGTCGAGCGCCGGTCCCGGGTGAGGAGCTGCACGCGCAGATCCTGCTCCAGCGCACGGATCTGGCGGGAGAGGACCGGCTGGGCGATGTGGAGCCGCTCGGCGGCCCGTCCGAAGTGCAGTTCCTCCGCCACCGCGACGAAGTAGCGGAGCTTCCTCAGATCGACGTCCACGGCTCTCGGCTCTCCCAGGTCGGACACATCGCATCGTCCTGATGTCCCAGGGTATGACGACCCCGGGGGCACCTGGCGTACGGGACCGAGGCGTATGAGACCGAGGGTGCGAGACCGAGGTGTCCGAGCGTGCCCCGCCCCGGACCGGGGCTCCCGGCGGCCTGACCCGCCGGGGCGCCCACGGTCCGCGGTCCTCAGCCGGCGGTGGCGGTGGCCTTCGGCTCCACCCCGGACGTACCGGCGGGTACAGCGACCCGGTCCGTCCTCGGGACGAGCAGCCGCTCGGCGAGGTGGCCGAAGAACAGCCCGAACGTCGTCCACAAGGTGACCTGGACGGCGAGCGAGGACAGCCGGAACTCCCAGATCAGGGTGGCCGGGAAGTCCTTCGGCACCTCGTTGATCGTCGGCAGGAAGCCGTAGGCCAGCCCGACGGCGACCACGAAGGCGACCCCCGCCGCCACGGTCGCGTTCCAGTTGCCCAGGCGCGGCGCGAGCCGCCGGCCGAGCAGGAGCGCGCCGGCCGCGAGCAGGAGACTCAGCACGATCATCAGGAAGTACAGCGTCGTCCGCTTCCCGATGGTGTCGCCGTTGCCGACGGCGGGCGGGTTGGCCGGGTACTTGAGGAACGGTACGACGTACACCGTCAGCAGTGCGCCGACGGCCAGCAGGACGGCGGTCGCCCGCGGTCCGAACCGGCCGACGCGGCCCAGGGCGTAACAGAACACCAGGGCGGCGATGCCCCCGACCGCGATACCGAAGATCAGCACACCGGTGGCGAGGCCCGCGGTGGACTGGAGGGAACGGCTGACGAGTTCCTCGCCGCCGTGCTCGTGGCTGTGGCTCTCCTCGAACGCGATGGCCGCGTCCACGGAGGGCTCACCGAGCAGATAGGCGACCACGAGGGCGAGCGCACCGGCGGCGAGGCCGGCGAGCATGCCGCGCACGAGCAGGGCGCGGACAGATACGGAGTTCATGAGAAAGGGTCTCCCGGCCGGTCAGTGGCAGGGGAAACCGAGCAGATGGCGTCCGTCGTGGACCCATTCGTGCACGCTCTCACCGGAGATGACGGACAGGGCACCCTGTTCCGCGCCGACGAAGTAGAGCAGGACGAGCATCAGCACGCCGAAGAAGAGCGCCCACGGGGCTATCTCCTTGAGCGAGAGGGGGGTGAGAGCCGGTGTTGCGGCTGTCGCGGGGGCAGCGGAGTGTGCCATGGCCGAACCTCCTGGGGAACACGCGTCCCGATCGTGGTGCCTGAGACGAAGGTGCCGGGTCTGACTTCCCGCAGAGGTACGGGTACACAGTGGCGCGACCGTGCCGGATTCTCACCGGACTTCCGTCACACCGTCGTCATGTCCACGCGACCGTACCGTCTGCGGACCTGGACCGCCACAGCGCATGACGGCGGCCGGGGCGGGACAGTTGGCGGATGTCAGGAAACATCCGGTCTGTCCGCCCCGGCCGCCGCCGGGTCGTTCCGGTTCGGGTTCCGGTTCCGGGGCCGGCCGGCCCCGGGCCGGGTCAGGAAGCGCTGGTGGGCAGGGTGCCCCGGATCTCGCGGGCGGCCTCGACCAGGTTCTCCAGCGAGGCGCGCACCTCGGTCCAGCCGCGGGTCTTCAGCCCGCAGTCCGGGTTGACCCACAGCCGCTCCGCCGGCACCGCCTCAAGTCCCTTGCGCAGCAGGCCCGCCGCCTCCTGGGCGGAGGGCACGCGGGGGGAGTGGATGTCGTAGACCCCGGGGCCCACCTCGCGCGGATAGCCCGCCGCCGCCAGTTCGCCGGCGACCTGCATGTGCGACCGCGCCGCCTCCAGGCTGATCACGTCCGCGTCGAGATCCTTGATGGCCTGGACGATGTCCCCGAACTCCGCGTAGCACATGTGCGTGTGGATCTGGGTGGCCGGCCGGACTCCGCCGGTGGTGATACGGAAGGCCTCGGTCGCCCAGTCGAGATACTCCTGGCGGTCGTCGGCGCGCAGCGGCAGCGTCTCGCGCAGCGCGGGTTCGTCCACCTGGATGACCGAGGTCCCGGCCGCCTCCAGGTCGTTCACCTCGTCGCGCAGCGCGAGCGCGACCTGGCGCGCGGTGTCGCCGAGCGGCTGGTCGTCGCGGACGAAGGACCAGGCGAGCATGGTGACCGGGCCGGTGAGCATGCCCTTGACCGGCCGGTCGGTGACCGACTGCGCGTACGTGGTCCAGCGCACGGTCATCGGCTCGGGGCGCGAGATGTCCCCGGCGAGGATCGGCGGGCGGACGTAACGGGTCCCGTACGACTGCACCCACCCCTGCCGGGTCGCGAGGTAGCCGGTGAGCTGTTCCGCGAAGTACTGGACCATGTCGTTGCGTTCGGGCTCGCCGTGCACCAGCACGTCGATGCCGGCCTTCTCCTGGAAGGCGAGGACCTCGCGGATCTCGGCCTCGATGCGCTCGTCGTACCCCGCGGTGTCGATGCGTCCCGCGCGCAGGTCGGCGCGTGCGGTGCGCAGTTCGTTCGTCTGCGGGAACGAGCCGATGGTGGTGGTCGGCAGCAACGGCAGCCCGAGGTGGGCACGCTGGGCCGTCGCCCGCTCCGGGTACGGCGCGGCGCGGCGCCCGTCCGCGTCGGTGACGGCCGCGGCGCGGGCCCGTACCGCAGGGTCGTTGGTGAGTACGGACCCGGCGCGCGAGGCCAGGTCGGCGCGGTTCGCGGCCAGTTCGGCGGCGATCGTGTCGGTGCCCTGCGCGAGACCGCGCGCCAGCGTGACGATCTCCTCCGTCTTCTGGCGCGCGAAGGCGAGCCAGCGGAAGATCTGCGGATCGATGTCCCGCTCCGCCGCGAGATCGAGCGGGACGTGCAGGAGTGAGCAGGAGGAGGACACGTCGACGCGGTCGGCGAGCCCGAGGAGCGTACCGAGGACCGAGAGGGACTTCTCGAAGTCGTTGATCCAGATGTTCCGGCCGTTGACGACGCCCGCGACCAGGCGCTTGCCGGGCAGGCCACCGACTGCGCCCAGGGCGTCGAGGTTGGCGGCGGCCGGTCCCGTGAAGTCGAGGGCCAATCCCTCGACGGGCGCCTTGGCGAGGACGGGCAGGGCCTTGCCGAGCCGGTCGAAGTACGACGCGACCAGCAGTTTCGGCCGGTCGGTGAGCGCGCCGAGGTCCCGGTAGGCGCGGGCCGTGGCGTTCAGCTCCGCCGGGGTCCTGTCCTCGACGAGCGCGGGCTCGTCGAGCTGCGCCCACCGGGCGCCGGCGGCCCGCAGGTCGGCCAGGACCTCCGCGTACACCGGGAGCAGCCGGTCGAGCAGCGTCAGCGGCTCGAAGTCCGGGGCGACCCCGGGGGCGGGCTTGGCGAGCAGCAGATAGGTGACCGGCCCCACGAGCACGGGCCGCGCCGAGAGGCCCAGCGCGAGGGCTTCCCTGAGCTCGGCCACCGGCTTGGTGGAATCGGCGGTGAACACGGTGTCGGGGCCCAGCTCGGGGACGAGGTAGTGGTAGTTCGTGTCGAACCACTTGGTCATCTCCAGCGGCGCGACGTCCTGCGTGCCGCGTGCCATCGCGAAATACCCGTCGAGGGCGTCCGCCGCGACGGCGGCGCGGTGACGTGCGGGGATCGCGCCGACCATGACGCTGGTGTCGAGGACGTGGTCGTAGAACGAGAAGTCGCCGGTGGGCACCTCGTGGATGCCGGCGTCGGCGAGGCGGCGCCAGTTCGTACGGCGCAGACCGGCGGCCGTGTCGCGCAACGCGTCGGCGCCGACGGTGCCTTTCCAGTAGCCCTCGACGGCCTTCTTCAGTTCGCGGTTCTGGCCCTGGCGGGGGTAGCCGTGCACGGTCGCCCGTGCTGCCGCGGCTGCGGACTTCTCTGTCACAGAACTCTCCTTCGCGAGCGGTTCTCTGCCGTCCCGGGGACGGTCGAGGGCACGAGAGGAGCCACAGATCCGGCGGATCACGTCCCCGGACGTCCGGGTGCGCGTGACCGCCTGATATGTACGCCGACCCGCCCACGAGGTCACCGGGATCTCCGCGCACGGTGTTCGCGCGCGGGCAGTGGCAGGTCTTCGGACTCGTGGGCGCGTCTCGACGGACGAGACACCTACTGGCCGTCGCTTCCCAGACCCCATCCGGGCCCAGTGCTGATGACGGCGGTCGTTCCCACTCACCGCTGCGGGGCAGTCCCGGATTCCCACCGGGTTCCCTCTTACGACGCCGCTGCCTGGCTGACAGGGCGAACCAACTGCGCTCGTCACCCTATGCCCTCAAGTGAAGCGCCGGGAGCCCCTTTCCTTATTCCGGAAGGGGGGAGGGGGTCCGGAAGAGGGAAGGCCCGGCCACCGGGCGGGAAGGGCCGCCCACCAGGGGGGAAGGCCCTTACACCCGCCTCAGGCCGCCATGATCGCCTCTGTCACCCGCGCCCCGCGGTCGGGCGCGGTGTCGATGCTCGGCATCAGGCCCGGGACCGCGATGCTGGGCAGGATGTGTCCCCAGAGGACCGATATCCGCCGCCCGAGATCCTCGCGATTCGTCAGGGCGCGGGACATCAGCTGGATGCCGGCGAACGCGCCGACCAGCAGTTCGACGGTGTCCTGCGCGCGCACGCTGGGGAGCAACTCACCCTGCGCGCGTGCCTCTTCCATCAGCGACACCAGATGGACGGGCCACTGGCGGAAGGGCCCGCTGTGGTCGACGCCCGGGGGAGCACCCTGGTCCACGGTGAGCCGGACGCTTCCCCTGAGCAGCGCGTTGTCCAGGAGCCGGTGGGCCACCGCGAAGGTGATGTCGATGACTTCCTGGAGCTTGCAGGCCTGCGGGGGTACGGTGCCGAGCTGTACCTGCTCGTCCAGGACCGCCTGCGCCAGGGCTTCCTTCGACTGGAAGTGGAAGTACAGGGCACCCTTGGTGACCTGAGCGCGCTCCAGAACCATGGTGAGGGTCGTGGAGGAGTAGCCGTACTCGTCGAAGACCGCGCCGGCCGCCTCCAGAATCGCCATGCGCGTCCGGATGGCGCGCTCCTGTGTTGCCATGAATGACCCTTCCGCGCAGCCGGGTTGACCAGCACAAAACAAACCGCCCAGCCCGTACTATAGGGCTCAACGACTCCCCGAATGTCTCCCCCGCGCCAAAACCTTGGGACGTGAAGAGGTCTCCGGGACCGTTGAGTCCCGTGGTGACAGCGGTACGGGATGGCCGGTTTTCGGCTTCCGACCCGTTCGGTGGACGGGTCGTGACCCACGGTCGCCGGACCGGTGACGCTCCCGGCCGCCGGAGCGGCGCGATCGGGGCCGGGCGGCGCGCCCACGAACGGACGATGCGCCCATTTCGCGCTTACTTTCCGTAGTCATAGGTAAGATCCCTGACGGTTCTTCGGATCCCGCCCCCTCGCCTTCCTGAGGCTCCTCCCAGGGGCCAGTTCCCGGCAGTTCCCCAGGTTGCGGGGTGGTGGGCCACCACAGAGTGTGGGCCGCAGTTCACAGCGAACACGAACGAAGGAGAGCGCGTCGTGGCGACTCTGTGTAAGCCCGATGTGTCGGTTCCCGAGCATGTGATCACCATGGAGGACACCCTCGCCCTGGCGCGGTCGCTCCACGCCGGCCACCCGCAACTTCCCCTGGCGCTCCGGTTGATCGAGAACACCGGCGTGGCCAAGCGCCACCTCGTCCAGCCCATCGAGGAGACCCTCAGGCACCCCGGCTTCGAGGACCGCAACCGGCTGTACGAGTCCGAGGCGAAGGCGCGGGTGCCCGCGGTGGTGAACCGCGCCCTGGACCACGCGGAGCTGCGCGCCTCCGACATCGACCTGATCATCTACGTCTCGTGCACGGGCTTCATGATGCCGTCGCTGACCGCCTGGCTGATCAACACCATGGACTTCAACGGTCACACCCGGCAGTTGCCGATCGCCCAGCTCGGCTGCGCGGCGGGCGGCGCCGCCGTCAACCGGGCGCACGACTTCTGCCAGGCGTACCCGGACGCGAACGTCCTCATCGTGGCGTGCGAATTCTGTTCGCTCTGCTACCAGCCGACCGACCTCGGGGTCGGCTCGCTGCTCTCCAACGGCCTGTTCGGTGACGCGGTGGCCGCCGCCGTCGTGCGGGGCAAGGGCGGCACCGGCATCGCGCTGGAACGCAACGGTTCGCACCTCGTGCCCGACACGACCGACTGGATCGCGTACAGCGTCCGGGCGACCGGCTTCCACTTCCTGCTGGACAAGCGGGTGCCCGGCACGATGGAACCTCTCGCCCCCGCGCTCCGCGCGATGGCCGTCCAGCACGGCTGGGACGCGGCGGCCCTCGACTTCTACATCATCCACGCGGGCGGACCGCGCATCCTGGACGACCTCAGCCACTTCCTGGAGGTACCGCCCGAGGCGTTCCGGTTCAGCCGCGCCACGCTCACCGAGTACGGGAACATCGCCAGCGCCGTCGTCCTCGACGCGGTACGCAGGCTGTTCGACGAGGGCGGGGTGGAGGACGGCGCCAGCGGGATCATCGCGGGCTTCGGGCCCGGCATCACCGCCGAGATGGCCCTCGGACGCTGGTCCACCGACTCCCTCGCCGGCCTGGAGCTGTCCGAACGGCACGTCCTGACCACCCCGGTCCACGCCGACCGGCCGACGTCCCCGACGGAGCCGGTGAGCTGAGATGACCACCGACACACCGGCGGCGTCGGCGCCCGCGCAGGACACCCCCGACACCGAGGGGGACGCGCGTCCCGTCCGGTTCTGGGCCGTGCCCGACCTGTCCGGGCTGGACTTCGACCCCTTCCTCGCCGAACGGCTGAGCGAGGACCCGGTCAGCCGGATCAGGCTCCCCCACGGGGAGGGGTTCGCCTGGCTGATCACCCGGTACGAGGACGTCAAGCTGGTCACCAACGACGCGCGCTTCAGCCGCCAGGCGCTCGTCGGCCGCGAGGTCACCCGGCTGGCCCCGCACTTCATCCCGCTCGACGCGGCCGTCGGATTCGCCGACCCGCCCGACCACACCCGGCTGCGCCGCCCGGTCGCCAAGGCGTTCACCTCCCGCGCCCTCGCCGGAGTCGAGGAGCGCGCCCGGCGGATCATGGACGACCTCGTCGACGGGATGCTGCGCGCGGGCGCGCCCGCCGACCTGATGGAGCGGATCAACGGGCCGTTCCCGCTGGCCGTGGTCAGCGAGATCATGGGCGTGCCCGAGCACGACCGGCCGCTGATGCGGAAGTGGACGGAGGCGCTTCTGAGCGCGGCGCACAGCCGCGCCCACAGCGAGCGCGCCAAGGCGGAGATCGGTGCCTATTTCACCGACCTCATCGGCCGGCGGCGTACGAACGGCGGCGACGACCTCGCGGCGGTGCTGGCCCAGGCGGTGGAGGCCGACGAGCTGAGCCTCGGAGAAGCGGTCGCGATCGCCGTCCTCATCCAGGTCAGCGGCGCCCACGCCGTCACCAACAACAGCGCCAACATGATCTACGCACTGCTCACCCATCCCGCCCACATGGCGCGCCTCCGTGCCGAGCCCGGGCTGCTGCCCGCCGCCGTCGAGGAGCTGCTGCGCTTCATTCCGCACCGCAACGGCGTGGGCCTCGCCCGCGTCGCCACCGAGGACGTGACGGTCCGAGGGGTGCGGATCCGGGCCGGCGAGGCCGTCTACGCCTCGTACCTCACCGCCAACCGGGACCCGGACGTCTTCGCCGATCCCGGCCGGCTCGACTTCGACCGGGGCCCCACCCCGCATCTGGCCTTCGGCCACGGGCCGCACTACTGCGTCGGCCCGACGCTCGCCCGGCTGGAGTCAAGGATCATGATCGCGAGCCTGCTGGAGCGGCTGCCGCGGCTTCGGCTCGCCGTGCCGCGGGACGAGGTGCGCTGGCGGCGCGGGGCACTGATCCGCGGCCCCGAGGCGCTGCCCGTCCTCTGGTGAGCGGCCCGTCCCGGACCCGTCCCGTCCCGACCCTCCCCGCCGTTGTTCCTTTCCCTCTCCTCCCGGAGGACCGCATGACCCTACTGACCCAGCGGGCCGGACGCGCACGCACCGAAGGCCTGGTCGTCCCGCCGGGCGGGGGCAAGACCGTCCGTACCGCCTCCCAGGAGGTGACCTTCAAGGTCACCGGCGAACACTCCCGGGTCTCCTCCAGCTTCGAGGTCGTCGTCCCGCCGGGCTTCGACGTGGGCGCGCACCGGCACGCGCACAGCGAGGAGCTGTTCTACGTCCTCGACGGCGAGCTGGACGTGCTGGCCTTTGAACCACGGGTGCTGAGCGACGACTGGCGGCACTGGGAGTCCGCGTCGGGCCGCACGGTCGTACGGGCGACGCCGGGCACGGTCATCGTCGTCCCGCCGGGGTGCCCGCACGCGTTCGCCAACGCCGGCGACGCACCCGCGCGCATGTTCTTCCAGTCGTCCCCGCCCACGGACCACGAGCGGTACTTCGAGGAACTGCTCGACATCCTCAAGCAGGAGGGCGAGCCGGACCCCGACGCCGTCAACGAGCTGCGCGGGCGCTACGACATCCAGCAGCTCACACCCCTGCGGCACGACGCCCGGAGGGAAGCGCGGGCCTAGGGGACGACGGGTACGGGCACAGAGGCATGGCAGACGCACCGGTCACGCGACACCCGCCCGCGCGGCCGGGCCGGCCGACGCGGTGGGCCCTCGCGAGGATCCTGGGCGTCGTCCTGGCACTGACCGTCGGCTGGTCGCTGATCGACGGCGCCCTCGACGACGACGAGCCCGTACGGAACAACACGGAGCTGATGCTCGGGCCCGGCGACGACACGCTCGTCCTGCGGGTGGTGGGCGACGGCTGGCAGCTGAGCAAGGCGGGCAGCGACTCCGGCAGCGGCCTGTCCCTGTCGCGGGACGGTGTGGACTTTGTCGCGAGTTACGTCGCCGTCCCCCTCACCACCACCGCCGACGCGGGGGAGCTGTGGCCGGGGCTGCGCAGGATCCAGTCGGCGGTGGACAGCGACAGCGTGCTGGGCGCGCCGACCCGGGCCACCAGTGCCGGGGGAGCGCCGGGCGCGACCGGGACGCTGCGCCGGGGCGGGCGCCCTTCGCATTGCTGGA
>NZ_WWJY01000669.1 GCF_009865405.1 Streptomyces sp. SID3212
GCAGCCACGCGCCCGGGGCCCCGTCGAGGACCAGCACCCGGCGCCGCACGGGCGCCGCCAGGACGGCGTCCAGGGTGTCGCACAGCGCGGCCTCGGCCAGCGCCGCGGCCTCCTCGGGCCGGAACGGCGGAGTGAGCCGCGTCTTGACCCGCCCGGGTACGGGGGCCTTGGCCATCACCAGGATCGTGGTCACCGCGCACCCGCCCGCTCGTCGCGCACGTCCTCGGGGACGACATCCGCCGCCGCACCCGAGCCGGGCGCCGCCCCCGGCTCCCGCGCGAGCACCGCGCGCATGTCGTGCACCGCCTGCCACGTCCCGCGCCATGTGCCCGTCACCTTCGACCTGCCCGTACGCGGCAGATACGGCACGTCCCGCTCCGTCACCCGCCAGCCCGCGTCCGCCGCGCGGACCACCATCTCCAGCGGATAGCCACTGCGCCGGTCCGTCAGCGACAGGTCCAGCAGCGCCTCCCGGCGCGCCGCCCGCATCGGGCCCAGGTCGCGCAGCCGCAGCCCCGTCCTGCGGCGCAGCATCCGGGA
>NZ_WWJY01000670.1 GCF_009865405.1 Streptomyces sp. SID3212
AACCAAGCCCGTCCGGCGATTGAGGACAACAACCGACCGCGACGCGATCACCCTCCGGAGAGCGGGAGAAGTCGCGGCAGCGGACGCGTCAGCTCCGACCCTGGCAGCAGCGACACCGGATTCACGTACACGTCCCCCCGCCGCAGCCCCCAGTGCACACACCCCCGCGCGCAGTGCCACGGCGTCACCGCCCGCCTCGCCACCACCTCCCCCGCCGCCACCTCGTCGCCCTTCGCCACCAGCGGGTCCACCGGTTCGTAGGTGATGCGGAGAGGGGGGTCGCCCGTGTTCGTCAGGGTGATCGACAGGACCCCCCGGCCCGCCACCCGGCCCGCGTACAGGACCCGGCCCGCCGCCGCGGCCCGTACCGCCGTGCCGGGAGCCGCCGCCAGGTCCACCC
>NZ_WWJY01000671.1 GCF_009865405.1 Streptomyces sp. SID3212
CTTGATCCACTTGCGGCCGTACTCGGCGGCGAAGAAGCGGCCGTCCAGGGACTGGGGGAACTTGACGCTGGAGTTCAGCGCGGCGTTGTAGCGGTAGACGGGACCGCCCATGGGGGACTCGGAGCCGCCGCCGAACTCGGGCGGGGTGCCGGAGTCACCGCCGTACTTGATCCAGGAGGACTTGGCGGCGGGGAGCGTGGCCAGTCCGGTGTTGCGGAAGGAGTTGTTGGCCGGGGCGGCGCAGTTGTACTTCCCGGCGGACGGGCCGCTGGGGAAGGCGTACTCGCCGTACGTCTCCGTGGCGGTGTTCGTACCGGTGCAGAACGGCCAGCCGTAGTTGCCGGGGGCCGTGATCCGGTTGAACTCGACCTGGCCGCTGGGGCCGCGGGTGCCGTCGGTGACGCCGGCGTCGGGGCCGTAGTCGCCGAGGTAGACGATTCCGGTGGCCTTGTCGACGGACATCCGGAAGGGGTTGCGGAAGCCCATCGCGTAGATCTCGGGGCGGGTCTTCGCCGTACCGGGCGCGAAGAGGTTGCCCGCGGGCACGGTGTAGCCGCCGGCGGCGGTGGGCTTGATCCGCAGGACCTTGCCGCGCAGGTCGTTGGTGTTCCCGGAGGAACGCTGGGCGTCGAACTGCGGGTTGCGGTCGG
>NZ_WWJY01000672.1 GCF_009865405.1 Streptomyces sp. SID3212
AGGCCGCCGTCGGCGCCGCGCTCGCCCAGCTCCCCGGCGCCACCGAGATCGGCCGCAACGCCCGGCACGCCGTCAAACTCGCCCAGTCGTTCGCCGGCGAGGACGCCGACGAGGAGGCCGGCGCCTTCGCCCTCGTCCCCCTGCTGGAGCATCAGATCGTCGACCACGTCTACAGCTACGGCATCGCCGCCGCCGAGACCGTCCCGGTCGCCCTCGCCCTCAC
>NZ_WWJY01000673.1 GCF_009865405.1 Streptomyces sp. SID3212
GGGCGCTCGCGGCGGCCCGTGCCGTGCTGACGGCCGTCGGCGCGGTGGACGGCACTTCGGGCCGGGCGACCGAGCGCGGGGTACGGATGTCACGGATCGGCCTGCATCCCCGGCTGGCGCGGGCGCTCCTGGACGGCGCCTCGCGGGTCGGCACGCGCCGGGCGGCGGAGGTGGTGGCGCTGCTGAGCGAGGAGCCGCCGCGCGCGTACGGGGAC
>NZ_WWJY01000674.1 GCF_009865405.1 Streptomyces sp. SID3212
GGGCGGGCGCGGAGCGCCGGCCGCCGCCGGGATCGCGGGAGCCCCGGGCGTCGTGGCCACGGTCACGCTCTCCAAGTCCCTCGGCAGCCAGGGCGGCGCCGTCCTCGGCCCGGCCCGGGTCATCGACCACCTGGTCAACGCCGCGCGGACGTTCATCTTCGACACCGGACTCGCCCCGGCGGCGGTGGGCGGGGCGCGGGAGAGCCTGCGGCTGCTGCGCCGC
>NZ_WWJY01000675.1 GCF_009865405.1 Streptomyces sp. SID3212
CAGCTCGTGGAGGATCGCGACGGCGTCGGCGTGTCCCTCGGCCAACCGGGCCAGGGACAGGTCCTCGCGGGCCAGGTCGGAAAGGGCGCGGAACCGTTCCCGGGTGCGTCCCTGTCCCGGCAGGGGCAGTCGGAGGGCGCCCGCGTCGGTCAGCGCGGTGAAGCGAGCGGCGACGGAACGGCGGACGGCGGACGGATCGAAGGAGCCCGCGTCGCCGCCACGGAGGCCGGGGTCGTCGCGAAGGCCCGGGTCGTCGCGGAGGCCGGAGTGGTCGCGA
>NZ_WWJY01000676.1 GCF_009865405.1 Streptomyces sp. SID3212
CCGGCGGATGGCGTGGCTGCTCGGCGAGAAGACCGGCGAGCGGGTCGGCTTCACCGTGCGCGGCGAGCGGGTCGTCGGCCGCGACACGGTGGTGGAGGTGGTGACGACCGGGGTGCTGCTCCAGCGGCTCCAGCGGGACCAGGAGCTGGCCGGTGTCGACGTGGTGATCCTCGACGAGTGCCATGAGCGGCATCTGGACGCGGACACCGTGGCCGCGTTCCTGCTGGACGTACGGGCGGCCCTGCGGCCGGAGTTGCGGCTGGTGGCGGCGTCGGCGACGACGGACGCGGCGGGCTGGGCGCGGCTGCTGGGCGACGCGCCGGTGGTGGAGGCGGCGGGGGTCTCGTATCCGGTGGAGGTGGTCTGGGCGCCGCCCGCGCGTCCCGTACGGGCGCCGCACGGGATGCGGGTGGATCCCGTACTCCTCACGCATGTGGCGTCGGTGGTCCGGCGGGCGCTGGCCGAGCGGGAGGGCGACGTGCTCTGTTTCCTGCCGGGGGTCGGCGAGATCGGCCGGGTGGCGGGGCAGTTGGGCGACGTGGGGGCCGAGGTGCTCCAGGTGCACGGGCGGGCGCCGGCCGCCGTGCAGGACGCGGTCCTGGCCGGGTCCGCCGGGTCGGGGCGGCGGCGGGTCGTCCTCGCGACGGCGGTGGCGGAGTCGAGCCTGACCGTGCCGGGGGTACGGGTCGTGGTGGACGCGGGCCTGGCGCGTGAGCCCCGTACCGACCACGCGCGCGGGCTCAGCGCCCTGACGACCGTACGGGTGTCGCAGGC
>NZ_WWJY01000066.1 GCF_009865405.1 Streptomyces sp. SID3212
TCCCGTACCCCCGCGAAGGCCTCGGGCGCCTCCTCCGCCATGACCCGGAACAGACCCGCCGTCATCCAGAGGGCGGTGACGGAGTGCTCGGTGAGGAGGCGCCGGTACGTGGCGGTGTCGAGGTGACCCGCCGGTGCGACGACGAGGGTGCCGCCGTTGAGCCAGGGGACCCACATCTCGTACGTGGAGGCGTCGAAGGCCATCGCCGAGTGGAA
>NZ_WWJY01000677.1 GCF_009865405.1 Streptomyces sp. SID3212
GCCGGCGGGTCCGGCCGCAGCAGCGCCCCGGCGGCCACCCCCGCGGCGGCGAGGCAGAACAGCGCCGTACCCCCCAGCGTGGCGGCGGCGCTCCATCCCCGGCCGAGGGTGAACGCGCCGATGAGCGCGGCGAGTACGCCACCGATGGAGAACCAGGCGTGGAAGGCGGACATGACGGGCCGCCCGTAACCGCGTTCGACCTGTACGGCGTGGGCGTTCATGCTCACGTCCAGGCACCCGTTGCCGACGCCGAGCAG
The DNA here is from genome assembly GCF_009865405.1 of Streptomyces sp. SID3212. Taxonomy (GTDB): domain Bacteria; phylum Actinomycetota; class Actinomycetes; order Streptomycetales; family Streptomycetaceae; genus Streptomyces. Next base: position 258 of record NZ_WWJY01000677.1, read on the forward strand.
CAGGAGGGCCCCGCCCAGCGTCCAGACGTCGACGGCCAGGCCCGGCAGGACCAGCGAGGCCGCGCACAGCGCCGCACCGGCCGGGACGACCGTACGGGCCCCGAAGCGGTCGGTCAGCGGCCCCGCGAGCTGCATGCCCCCGAAGGCGCCCGCGCCGAGCAGCAGCAGGAGCCAGCCGAGCACGGCGTGGCTGATCCCGGTGCGGTGTTCGATCACCGGGATGTGGACGATCCACATGCCCATGATGAAGCCGGCGAGGACGAAGTACGCAAAAGTGGCCAGCCGGCCGGCCCGCAGTGATCTCTCCATGCCGCGAACATACAGAACATCCCACATGTTCGTAAACTTGCTCTTCGAACATGATCGGTGTTTGATTCGAGGGTGACGAGTGTGGAGCGACTCAGAAGGATCACCGACGCCGTACGGGAGACCGGCCGGTCGAGTGTCGCGGAGCTGGCCGGGCTCACCGGCGCCTCGGAGATGACCATCCGCCGTGACCTGGAGGTCCTGGCGGAGCAGGGTGTCCTGGAGCGCTACCGGGGCGGCGCGAGGAGCCTGCTGCTGCGCGGGGAGGAGCCGCCGTTCGTGCTGCGGGCGCAAGATGGCCAAGAGGTCAAGGCGCGCATCGCCGCCGAGGTCGCCGGGCTGATCGCGGACGGTGAGTCGGTCGTCGTCGACAGCGGCACCACCTGCCTGGAAGTGGCCCGCGCCCTGCACGGCCGCCGCCTCACCGTCATGCCGCTGTCCCTGCACGCGGCCAACGCGCTCGCGGACGCCCCCCGGTTGACCCTCCTGCTGCCCGGCGGCCGGCCGCGCCCCGGCGAGCTGGCGCTGACCGGCCCGCTCACCCTGGCGTCCCTGGCCACCCTGCGCTTCGACACCGCCGTCCTCGGCTGCTGCGGTCTCACCGCGGCCGACGGCCTGACCGCGTACGACCTGGACGACGCGGCGGTCAAACGCGCGGCGATCGCCTCGTCCCGCCGGGTGGTCGCGGTCGCCGAGGCGGCCAAGTTCTCCCGTACCGCGCTCGCCTTCGTCACCCCGGCCGCCGCGCTGCACGTCGTGGTGACCGACCGGGCCGCGCCCGACGACGAGACCGAGGCGCTGGCCGGGGCGGGAGTCACCGTACGAAAGGTGTGAGGCACCCCGGCCCGCTCACCCCTGCCCCCGGGAGAACCGCCTGGACAGGTGCCGGGCGGTCGGCTGGGATGGGAGACGTGGCAGCCGACATGACGAGCACCGACCAATTCGAAGCGCACCGCTCCCTGTTGACGGGGGTGGCCTACCGCATGCTGGGCCGGATCGCCGACGCCGAGGACGTCGTGCAGGACGCGTGGCTGCGCTGGACCGCCGAGGACCGCGCCGAGGTCCGCGAGCCGCGCGCCTATCTCGTACGGATCACCACCCGCCTCGCGATCGACCGGCTGCGCCAGGCGCACGTACGCCGGGAGGCCTATGTGGGCCCCTGGCTGCCGGAGCCGGTCACCACCGATCTCGGATCGGCCGTCCCCGATTCCGCCGAGCGCGCGATGCTGGCCGAATCGGTGTCGTTCGCGGTGCTGGTCGTCCTCGAATCCCTCTCGCCCCTGGAGCGCGCGGTGTTCGTCCTGAGGGAGGCATTCGGCTTCCCGTACGCCGAGATCGCCGCCGTGCTCGACCGGGGCGAGGCGGCGGTCCGCCAGCTCGCCGGGCGCGCGCGGCGCCATGTGGACGAGCGCAGGCCCCGGTTCGACGTCGACCAGGCGGAACGCCGGGCCCTCACCGAGCAGTTCCTCGCGGCGGCCGGCGGCGGCGATCTGGACGCCCTGCTCCGGCTGCTCGCCCCGGACGTCAGGCTGGTCGGCGACAGCGGCGGGAAGGCGAAGGCGCCGCTGCGGATCGTGGCGGGCGCCGACAAGGTTGGCCGGTTCCTGTCCGCCGTGTCGGAGGGTGCCGGGCTCTTCGAATTCCGTATCGCGGAGGTCAACGGAGCGCCCGCCGTGCTGGCCCACACCGGCGGAAAGCTCGATCTCGTCCTCCAGTTGGAGGTCGCGGACGGCGTGATCACGTGCGTCTACATCATGCGGAACCCCGACAAACTCTCCGGAGTGATCGTGGAATAAGCCTGGAGACCGTACGGGTTGCCCCGTCGGAGGGCAGAGCGACCACCGGCCCCGCGTCCGTCACGGATGCGGGGCCGAGTGCTGCGGGCGTCTCACCAGCGCACGAACGTCGTGTGAACACCCTGCGGTAGATTTCGGTTTCGCTGAGTCACGGCGCAGGATTGGTCTTGACCAACTGATTGACTCGTCCTATGGTCAATAGTTAGTGCAGGAACCTTTAATAAACAAGGGCACGGAAAACCGCCGGGGACACGGCGATTGCGGAGGATCAGGGTGGGGACCACGCAGCTGGAAACAGTGCCGGAGCCTAAGTACTGGCACCTGAAGACCGTGCTCGGTGAAGCGCTCGACTCGGACTTCGCGGTGGGGGAGATCCTGCCCAACGAGCGGGATCTCGCCGCGCGGTTCGGGGTCGCGCGCGCGACGCTGAGGCAGGCGCTCGAACAGCTGGAGCTGGAAGGCAGGCTCCAGCGCCGCCGGGGGGTCGGGACGACCGTCGCGCCTCCGAGGGTGGGCGTGGACGTGTCCACGGCCCAGCACGAATGGCCGGGCGCCACGAAGGACGCCTGGCAGCTCATCGACTGCGCGGTCGCCGCCGCGCCCGGTCCCGTGGTCCGGCTGCTGGAGAGTTCCACGGACGACGAGGTGCACGTCGTCCGGCGCGTCCGGGTGACCCACGGCCAGTCCGTCGCCGCCGAACTGCTCTACGTACCGGCGTCGTCGGTGCCCGAACTGTCGGCCATCGCCGGCGCGTCGGGACCCGTCCGCGCCCGGGCCGTGCTGCGGGAGCTCCAGCGCCTGGCGCTCGACTCCCAGGACCGCGCGGTGGAATTGGGGTCGGCGCGCGCCGACGACGCCAAGGAGCTGGACCGGCTGCCCGGCGCGCCCGTGCTGGTCGTCACCACGCGCTACATCGTGGAGGGCCGCCCGGCGGCCGTCTCGGTGGCCACGTACCGCGCGGACACCTGCCGGCTGACCTTCGGGGACTCCGGCGACCTGGAGATCAGCGAACACCCGGAGGAGCGCCGCGCGTCCTGACGGACGCGGCACACGCGTACACCTTCTTCGGAGACGTACGGCACATCCGTACGGGACACGTACGCCCCCCGTGGGCAGCGCATCACGACGGCCCGTCGCTCAGCGGCGGGCCGTCACCGTTCCCTCCACCGCGAACAGCTGCTCCTCCACGTGGTCGAGCGCCAGCCGCAGCGCCCCCGTGGCCACCGCCGCCTCGCCGAGCAGCGAGAGCGCCACCCGCGGGGGCCGCAGACAGAAGCGCGACAGCTCGTCCCGCAGCGGGTCCAGGACGCCGTCGAGCCCGGCCGCCCACCCGCCGATCACCACCAGCTCGGGATCGAGCGCCAGCACCAGCGCCGCCACGTCGTGCACCAGCCGCCGGGTGAAGCGCTCCACGGCCTCCTGCGCGCCCACGTCGCCGTCCTTGGCGAGGGCGAACACCTTGGCCACCGCGTGCTCGTCGAGCGGGTGCAGCGGCTCGTCCGTGGTCGACAGGAGCTTCTCCGGGGTCACGTCGCGGCCCAGCAGGTGCAGCGCGCCGATCTCCCCGGCCGCCCCGCCGAAACCGCGGTGCAGCCGCCCGCCGATCAGCGAACCCGCCCCCGGACTCAGCCCGGCCAGGACGAAGACGATGTCGTCGGAGTCGGTCGCCGCGCCCTTCCACTGCTCGGCCACGGCCGCCGCGTTGGCGTCGTTCTCCACCAGCACCGGACAGCGGAACGAGCGGCCCAGCCGCTCCCCGAGGGCCAGTCCCGTCCATCCGGGCAGCGCCGTACCCAGCCGTACGGTCCCGTCGGCCTCCACGATGCCGGGACTGCCGACGCCCACCGCCCGCAGCGAGTTGCGCGCCACCCCCGCGCGCCGCAGCACGTCCGCCACCACCAGCCGCACACGCTCCAGGCGTTCGTCGGCCTCCGCGGTCTCCGAGACCTCCCGCGACCCGGCCCCGATGATGCGGCCGTCCAGCCCCGACAGGATCGCGGCCACGCGGTGCGGCCCGATCTCGATGCCCAGCAGGTGCCCGGCCTCCGCGCGGAAGCGGAACTTGCGGGCGGGGCGGCCCTGCTTCCGGGTCTCGCCCTCCTCGGGCGCCGACTCGACCACCAGACCGGCCTCCATCAGGCCCTCCACGACGCCCTCGATCGTCGGGCGCGACAGACCGGTGATCCGGGTCAGGTCGGTGAGGGTGAGGGATCCGGCACCCCGCAGGGAATGCAGTACCACCGCGGAGTTGATCCGCCGCAGAAGGGAAGGGTCTCCGCCGGTCAGCCGCCCCACGGTAAGTCCTCCCAGCTCGCGCGTCGTCTGCCGGATGCTACTCGCTGGTCGCTTGCACGGCGAGGGGCGTCGGCCTCCCGCCGGACGGAGCGCCCTACTGTGGGCGGGTTCATCTCATCAGATCCAGAGCAGGAGAGCACCACAGCAGTAGAGCACCAGAGCAGGAGAACCGGAGCAGCGGATCCGGACCCGGACCTGAGGAGGTCGGCATGGCGGCGGACGACGAGATCGTGATCAGTCCCACGGGGTGGGTGGCGAAGCAGGCGGCGGAGTACGAGGAGTCCGACGGGGCCCGGGGCACCACCTTGCAGGGCGCGCCGTGCCTCCTGCTCGACTACCGGGGCCGCCGCAGCGGACAGTGGCGCCGGACCGTGCTCATCTACGGACGGGACGGCGACGACTACTTGCTCGTGGCCTCCAAGGGCGGGGCCGACGAGCACCCGCTCTGGTATCTGAATCTGCAGGCGGAGCCCGAGGTACGCCTCCGGGTCGGCGCCGAGCGCTTCTCCGCGCGCGCGGAGACGCTGACACCGGAGGAGAAGGCGCGGGTGTGGCCCGGCCTGGTGGAGGTCTTCCCGCCCTACGAGGGGTACCAGGAGAAGACGGAACGGGACATACCGGTAGTCCGGTTGCGCCGAACGGAAGGCTGACCGGGGCTTCCGGGCTGATGTGTCCCCCGGCCGGTGAGAACCCGTCGGCCGGGGGACGCGTCAGCCCGGCGCGACAAACCCCGACTCGTACGCCGCGATCACCGCCTGCGTCCTGTCCCGCGCCCCCAACTTCGCCAGTACCGCGCTCACATGGGACTTCACCGTCTCCGTCCCCACCACCAGCCCCGCGGCGATCTCCGCGTTCGTCAGCCCCCGCGCCATCTGCCGCAGCACCTCCGCCTCCCGGTCGGTGAGCCGCGCTCTCTCCAGGCCGCCGCGCGCCGCCGCGGTGCCGTACTCGGCGGCGAGCGCCCGTACGGAGGCCGGGAAGAGCAGCGAGTCGCCCTCGGCGATCAGACGTACGGCGTGCACGATCTCCGCCGGACGGGCCCGCTTGAGAAGGAAGCCGTCGGCGCCCGCCCGGAGCGCCTCGTACACGTACTCGTCCTGCTCGAAGGTCGTGACGACCAGGATCTTGGGCGGGTCCTGCACCGTGCGCAGCACCGCCCGTGTGGCCTCGATCCCGTCGAGCAGCGGCATCCGTACGTCCATCGCGACCACATCGGGCCGCAGTTGGCGCACCAGCGGGACGACGGCGGCGCCGTCGGCCGCCTCTCCCACCACGGTGATGTCGGGCTGCGCCTCCAGGACGGCCCGCAGGCCCGCGCGTACCAGCGGCTCGTCGTCGACCAACAGCACAGTGATGGGCATCCGGTCAGGTTATCGGCCCCCAACCGCGCACCACGCGGGCCGCCTTCCCGATCCGCTCAGGCGGCTCCCGCGCCCTTCCCCGCTGCCGCCCCCGCCCCCGCCCCCGCACCACTGAACGGAAGCCGGGCGCTCACCTGCCACTCCCCGTCGTACGCCCCGGTCCTGGCCTCTCCGCCGAGCAGCGCCGCCCGCTCCCGTATCCCGCGCAGCCCGTTGCCCGGGGAGGACGCGGAGGCGTCCTCGGCGAGAGGGTTCGCGACCTCGATACCGAGCATGTCGTCCGTCACCTCGATCAGGATGCGCACCGGCACCGGGCCCGAGTGCCGCAGCACATTGGTGAGCGCCTCCTGAAGAATGCGGTAGCCCTCCCGGGAGACCGGCCCGGGCAACCGCTCCAGCGGCCCCGACATCTTGATCTCCACCACCGCCCCCGACGCCCGCGCCGACTCCAGCAGCCGGTCCGCCTCGGCCAGCGTGGGCCGCTGCGAGGCCGGCCGGCCCGACTCCCGCAGGACGAGCAGCACCCGCTCCAGATCCTCCAGCGCCGCCCGGCCCGTCTCCTCGATCACCCCGAGCGCGCGATCGGTGAACTCCGGGTCCCCCGCCGCCCTGGCCGCGCCCGCCTGCACCACCGCGACGGTCAGCGCGTGCCCGATCGAGTCGTGCAACTCGCGGGCGATGCGGGTGCGTTCCAGGAGTCGTTCGGTACGTTCCTCCAGGGCGGCCAACCGCTGTGCGGGGGACGGGCCGAGCAGCCGGAGGGCGGCGGCGGCGCCCAGGCGCCCGAGCCACACGATCCCGGCGAAGAACCCGACGGCCGGCAGCGGCGCGAACAGCGCGAACCACCACTCGGGCGTGACCGCCGACAGGAACGGCAGACCCATCCAGGAGCCCTGCGCGCCGGCGTGGCCCAGCTCGATCGCGAGGGCCGGCCCCCACACCGTCGTGATCGTGATCGCCCCCGACAGGAGCGCGCGGACCTCCAGCCACAGCACCGTCCGCCACCGCTCGCCCCACGTGGCCGACGAGGCGAGGGAGACGGACCCGGGGGGCACGCTCCCGTCGTGCGGGAGCAGCAGCCACTGCGCCTGGAGCCCCTCGGCCAGCCGCACCGCCGGAACCAGCCCGATCGGGACGAGGAACAGCAGGGGCAGGGCCGGATGTTCGGGAAAGACGAACAGCCAGACGGCCCAGAACCCCGTCGGCACGAAGAGATGCAGCCAGCGGGTGTACGTCACCGGCCGCGACAGCGGACGCAGGAATCGGACCATCGTGTCATCGTGCCAGCGCACCGGCGGCGGGAGTTCCCCCGCGCGGGGGAGACGCTCTCCACCCACGGGGGAGGACCGGCGCCCCCGTGGCGGCCAGAGTGGAGCCATGACCAGCATCGATGTCCACGAACTCACCAAGGAGTACGGCACGGCCCGCGCGGTGGACCGGCTCACCTTCCAGGTGCGGCCCGGCCACGTCACCGGCTTCCTCGGCCCCAACGGGGCGGGCAAATCGACCACCATGCGGCTCGTCCTCGGCCTCGACCGGCCCACGTCCGGCACGGCCACCGTCGGGGGACGCCGCTTCACCGATCTCGACGAACCCCTGCGCCACGTCGGCGCGTTGCTCGACGCGCAGGCCGCCGACGGCGCCCGTACCGCCCGCGACCACCTCAGGGTGCTCGCGGCCAGCAACCGGATCCGCCCCGCCCGGGTGGACGAGGTGCTGGAGGAGACCGGCATCGCCGCCGTCGCCCGCAAGCGGATCAAAACCTTCTCGCTCGGCATGCGCCAGCGCCTCGGCATCGCCGCCGCGCTCCTCGGCGACCCGGAGGTGCTGCTGCTGGACGAACCGGCCAACGGCCTGGACCCGGAAGGCATCATCTGGATCCGGGAGCTGACCCGCCGCCTCGCGAAGGAGGGCAGGACCGTCCTCGTCTCCAGCCATCTGATGGCGGAGACGGCGGCCACCGCCGACCACCTCGTCATCCTCGGCCGGGGCCGGCTCCTCGCCGACCTGCCGATGGAGGAGTTCATCACCTCCCGCAGCACCCCGCGCGTACGGTTCCGCAGCACCGAACCGGAGCGGCTGCGCGCGGCGCTGGCCCGTGCGGGACACGTCGCGGTGCAAGGCGAGGACGGGCTCTGGAGCGTCGACGGGACGCGCGCCGAGGACATCGGCCGGCTCGCCTCCCGGGAAGGTGTCCCCGTGCTCGAACTCAGCGACGACCGGGGCTCCCTGGAGCAGGCGTATCTCGATCTCACCACCGACGAGGCGGAGTTCACCGCCCCCACCCCGCACCGCTCGGCCGGCCCGACCGGCACCCAGGAGGTCTGACCATGTCGTCCACCGCGATCCTGCGCTCCGAGTGGATCAAAATCCGGTCCGTGCGCGCCACGTTCGGCTCGCTGCTGGCGATTCTCGTCGTCAGCGCGGGAATTGGGGCGCTCATCAGCGCCGGGGCCGGGACGGGCGAGGCCGGGGGACCCGACCACGACCCCGTCCTCTTCTCCTTCTCCGGGATCAATTTCGGTCAGATCGCGGCGATCGCCTTCGGGGCGACGGCGTTCTCCACCGAGTTCCACCACGGCGCGCTGCGCGTCTCCCTGACCGCCGTGCCCCGCCGGACCCACTTCTACGCGGCCAAGACGGCGACGGTCGCCGGCGCGGCCCTGGCCGTCGGACTGGTCACCGGCTTCGCCACCTTCTTCGCGGGACAGACGGGCATGGGGTCGTACGCGATCGGCCTGGACGATCCCGGCGCGCTGCGCGCCACGGTCGGCGCCGGCGTCTACCTGGCGCTGATGGCGGTGCTGGCGGCCGGTCTCGCCGCCCTGCTCCGCAGCGGTGTCCTGGTGATGAGCCTGCTGATCCCGTTCATCCTCATCGTGTCGTTCGTGATCGGGGACATGAAGTCGGCCGTCGCGGACTTCCTGCCCGACCGGGCCGGGCAGATCGCCCTGCACCAGTACCCGGACGCGGCCATCGGCCCCTGGACCGGGCTCGCCGTGACCGCGGCGTGGGCGGCCGCCGCCGTACTGGCCGGATGGCTCGCCGTCGGACGCAGGGACGCCTGACGCCTCACAGTCGCCTGACAGGAAGCCAGATGTCAGTGCCCGGGGGTTTACTGGACCCATGAGTACCGCGCGGCAACTCGCCCTGGTCGAGCTGCTGTGCGCCCATGCCTACCCCGCGACCCGCGGTCCCTCCGGGGTCGGGACGAGCGGGCCGGGCCATCACCTGGCGGAGCTGTCCCGGGGGGAGGGCCCCTCCGGCGCGGACCAGTGCGAGGCGGAGGGCGAGGCGCTGGCGGAGATCCTGACGAACCGCTTCGGCGCACCGCACCACGTGAGCCTGTGGAGCCTGCGCGTCCGGGGCGGTGAGGGCGAGGAGATACCGGAGCCCTGGTGGGAGCTGTGCAACAGCGTGGCGTACGTGCGCGTGTGGTGGACGGTACGCCGCTGGCTCGTCCTCGGGGTGACGCAGGAGGCGGAGGACCAGCCCTTCCGCCTCCTGGCGGCGACCACGGAGACGGACCCGCCCTGACAGGCGGGCCGGGTGCGCGAGATCAGTCCGCCGGAGCCACCGGCGCGGCCTCCGCCGCCGCCCGCAGCCGGCCGAACTCCTCCGCCATCGTCTGCGCCGTCCAATGCGCGTTCAAACCGGAGGGGTTCGGGAGCGCCCAGATCCTGGTGTCGCCGATCGTGCGTTCCTGCGGGCCGATCCGTGCCTTCTTGTCACCGAAGGCTGTGCGGTACGCGGTGACACCGACCACCGCGAGCCACCGCGGCCGCAGCAGCTCCACCTTCGCGACCAGGAGTCGCCCGCCCTCGCGGAACTCCTCGTCGCTCAACTCGTCGGCCCGCGCGGTCGCCCGCGCCGCGACGTTCGTGATGCCGAGGCCGTACGTGAGCAACTCGTCCTGCTCCGCCGGGCTCAGCTGCCGGGGCGTGAACCCCGACAGGTGCAGCACCGGCCAGAAACGGTTGCCCGGGCGGGCGAAGTGATGGCCCGTCGCGGCGGACATCAGCCCCGGGTTGATGCCGCAGAACAGCACGCGCAGCCCCTCCGCGACCACGTCGGGGATGACGCGGTCGCGGGCGGCCTCCAGCTCCTCGGACTTCATCGGTCTGACCGGGTCCTGTTCAGAGGATCGAGCCGGGCGCGTACGCCGCCGCTTCCGGGTACCGCTTGAGGATCTCCTCGACCCGCGCGACCACCGCCGCGATCTGGTCCTCCGCCGCGCCCGTGAAGGACAGCTTGTCCGCCATCAGCGCGTCCAACCGCGCGCGGTCCAGCGGCATCCGCGCGTCGGCCGCGAGCCGGTCCAGCAGCTCGTTGCGCTCCGCGCCCTGTTCCCGCATCGCCAGCGCCGACGCCACGGCGTGCTCCTTGATGACCTCGTGCGCCGCCTCCCGGCCCACCCCGGCCCGTACCGCCGCCATCAGTACCTTGGTCGTCGCCAGGAACGGGAGGTAGCGGTCCAGTTCACGCGCCACGACCGCGGGGAACGCGCCGAACTCGTCCAGGACGGTCAGGAACGTCTCCAGCAGCCCGTCGAACGCGAAGAACGCGTCGGGCAGCGCCACCCGCCGTACCACCGAGCAGGAGACGTCGCCCTCGTTCCACTGGTCACCCGCCAGCTCGCCCGTCATCGACGCGTAGCCGCGCAGGATCACCATCAGGCCGTTGACCCGCTCGCAGGAACGGGTGTTCATCTTGTGCGGCATCGCGGACGAGCCGACCTGACCGGGCTTGAAGCCCTCGGTGACCAGTTCGTGCCCGGCCATCAGCCGGATCGTCTTCGCCACCGACGACGGCGCCGCCGCCAGCTGCACCAGCGCGGTCACCACGTCGTAGTCGAGCGAGCGCGGGTAGACCTGGCCGACGGAGGTGAAGGCCCGGGCGAAGCCCAGATGCCCCGCGATACGGCCCTCCAGGTCGGCGAGCTTCGCGGTGTCGCCGCCCAGCAGGTCCAGCATGTCCTGCGCGGTGCCGACCGGTCCCTTGATGCCGCGCAGCGGGTAGCGGCCCAGCAGGTCCTCCAGCCGGCCGTGGGCGACCAGCAGCTCGTCGGCGGCGGTCGCGAAGCGCTTGCCGAGCGTGGTGGCCTGCGCGGCCACGTTGTGCGAGCGGCCCGCCATGACCAGCTCGCCGTACTCACCCGCGAGCCTGCCCAGCCGGGCCAGCACCGCGACCGTACGGTCCCGCACCAGCTCCAGCGAGAGCCGGATCTGGAGCTGCTCGACGTTCTCCGTCAGGTCGCGGGACGTCATGCCCTTGTGGACCTGCTCATGGCCGGCGAGGGCGTTGAACTCCTCGATCCGCGCCTTCACGTCGTGCCGGGTGACCTTCTCGCGCTCCGCGATCGACGCCAGGTCGACCTGGTCGACCACCCGCTCGTAGTCGGCGAGCGCGGTCTCGGGCACCTCGATGCCGAGGTCCTTCTGCGCCCGGAGCACCGCCAGCCAGAGCCGGCGCTCCAGCTTCACCTTCTGCTCGGGGGACCACAGCACGGCCAGCTCCGCCGAGGCGTAGCGGCCGGCAAGGACGTTGGGGATACGGGGCTTCTCAGACGCGACAGTCACGTGTCCTGATTCTACTGGCGGATCCCGCAGGCCGACGCCGTGCCCGTTCTTGTGGTTTCCTACGGCTCCTCAGGGCAGCCGGTGGTCGCCCCGTACGGCAGCAGCTCCGGCCGCTTCGGCAGCCGGCCGTCCCCGGTGGAGCGGCCGGTGAGCCGCCGCATGATCCACGGCCCCAGGTACTGGCGGGCGAACCGTACGTCGCCCGAGCGCCTCGCCACCCAGCGCACCGGTACGGCGGCGGGCAGCTCCGTACGCCAGTCGTCCTCGGCCGCCTGCCCCAGCGTCTGCCAGACCGCCTCGGCCACCCGACGGTGGCCCTCGGCGGTCAGATGCAGCCGGTCCACGTCCCACATCCGCTGGTCACCGAGGGCCGGGGCGCCGTACAGGTCCACGACCAGCGCGCCGTGCCGTTCCGCCAGCTCGTCGACGAAGCCGAACAGCTCCTCCATGCGCGGGCGGAACCGTTCCATCACCGGGCCGTTCCGGCCGGGGCTGCGCATCAGCACCAGCTGCTTGCAGGACGGGGTCAGCTTCTCCACCGCCTCTTCGAGCAGCCCCCGTACCCGGCCCATGTCGCACTTCGGCCGCAGGGTGTCGTTCAGACCGCCGACCAGGGTCACCACGTCGGCGGACATCGCGGCGGCGACCTCCACCTGCTCCTCGACGATCTGTCCGATGAGCTTGCCGCGTACGGCGAGATTCGCGTACCGGAAACGGGGGTCACGGGCGGCGAAGCGGGCGGCGAGCAGATCCGCCCAGCCCCGGTAGGAACCGTCGGGCAGCAGGTCGGACATGCCCTCGGTGAAGGAGTCACCGACCGCGACAAGGCTGGTGTAGCTGACATTCATCTCCATGGCGGAGTGATCGTACCGCGCGGTACGGCGGACCCTTCCGGCGTCTCCCGCTCAGCGCGCGCGAGGGGTGCGCCGCCCCCTCTACGCGTGCCGTCCCACCAGTTCCCGCAGCACGTCCTCCATGGTCACGAGCCCTTCCAGCTTGCCGTCCTCGTCCAGGACGGCCGCCAGGTGGGTACGGCTGCGGCGCATCGCGTTCAGCACGTCGTCCATCGGGGTCGTGTCCGTCACGCGGGCGATCGCCCGCATCGCGGAGACCTCGAACGGTGAGTCGCGCGGGGCCGCGTCCAGGGCGTCCTTCACGTGGAGGTAGCCGAGGATCCGCCGGGAGGCGTCGACCACCGGGAAACGCGAGAACCCCGACTCGGCCGCGAGCCCCTCCAGCGTCTCGGGCGTGACGCCGACCTCCGCCGTTACCACCCGCTCCAGCGGCAGCACGACGTCCCGCACCGGCCGCCGCCCCAGCTCCAGCGCGTCGTGCAACCGCTCGGCCGACCGCTCGTCCAGCACCCCCGCATGACCGGCGTCCGTGACCAGCCGGGACAGCTCGTCGTCCGAGTAGGTGGCCGCGACCTCGCTCTTGACCTCCACCTTGAGCAGCTTGAGGAGGCTGTTGGCAAAGGCGTTGACCGTGAAGATCACCGGTCGCAGCCCCCGGGCGATCGCGACCAGCGGCGGCCCGAGTGCGAGCGCGAGCCGGACGGGGCTGGCCAGGGCGATGTTCTTCGGCACCATCTCGCCCAGCAGCATGTGCAGATAGGTCGCCAGGATGAGGGAGATCGCGAACGAGAACGGGTGGATCAGTCCGTCCGGCAGGCCCACCGCGTGGAAGAGCGGCTCCAGCAGATGGGCGATGGCGGGCTCCGCGACGATCCCGAGCACCAGCGTGCACAGGGTGATGCCGAGCTGTGCCGCCGCCAGCAGGGCGGCCACGTGCTCCAGCCCCCAGAGGACGCTGCGCGCGCGGCGGTTCCCCGACTCCGCCTCGGGCTCGATCTGGCTGCGCCGTACGGAGATGAGGGAGAACTCGGCGCCGACGAAGAGGGCGTTGAGGGCGATCGTGAGCAGTCCGACGATCAGCTGGACGGCGGTCATCGGCCACCCCGCTCGTCCGTGGCGGTCGGACCGTCGCCGTTGCCGCTTCCGCCGGTCATGCCCTCGCCGCCTTCGTCGCCCTCGTCACCCTCGTTGTCATCCGTAGGAATCGGCGCCCGCAGCAGCAGCCGTGCCGCCCGGCGGCCCGTGTCGTCCACCACTTCCAGCTGCCACTCCGCCACGTCGAGATGGTCGCCCCTGGCCGGGATCCGCCCGAGCGAGGCCGCGACCAGTCCGGCGAGTGTCTCGTACGGCCCTTCGGGCATCCGCAGCCCGATCGTCTCCAGCTGGTCGGAGCGGGCCGCGCCGTCCGCCGACCAGAGCCGCCGGCCGCGCGCGTCCTCGCCGACCGGTGCCAGGTCCGAGGTCTCGTGCGGATCGTGCTCGTCCCTGACCTCGCCGACGACCTCCTCGACGATGTCCTCCAGCGTCGCCACCCCGGCCGTACCCCCGTACTCGTCGATCACCACGGCCATCGTCATCCCCGCCGACAACCGGTCGAGGAGCTGGTCCACCGTCAGCGACTCGGGGACCAGCAGCGGCTCGCGCAGCAGTTCGGACACCGGCCGCCGGGGTCTCTCCTCCGCCGGGACGGCCAGCACGTCCTTGATGTGGGCGATGCCGACGACGGTGTCCAGGCTGTCGCGGTAGACGGGAAAGCGGGAGAGCCCGGTGGCGCGGGTGGCGTTGGCGACGTCCTCGGCCGTCGCCCGCACGTCGAGGGCGATCAGCTGCACGCGGGGCGTCATCACGTTCTCCGCCGTCAGCGACGACAGGCTCAGGGTCCGTACGAACAGCTCGGCCGTGTCCGCCTCCAGCGCGCCCTCCTTGGCGGAGTGCCGCGCCAGGGCGACCAGCTCCTGCGGGCTGCGGGCGGTCGCCAGTTCCTCGGTCGGCTCCATGCCGAGGGCCCGGACGATGCGGTTCGCGGTGTTGTTGAGGTGGGAGATGAAGGGCCGGAAGGCCAGGGTGAAGTACCGCTGGGGGGTGCCCACCGCCGTGGCGACGGCGAGCGGGGAGGAGATCGCCCAGTTCTTGGGGACGAGTTCGCCGATGACCATCAGGAAGACCGTCGACAGGGCGGTGCCGATCACCAGGGCCACCGAGGACGCGACGGAACGGGACAGCCCGGCGTCCTCGACGGGCCCGCGCAGCAGCTTGCCGAGCGAGGGTTCGGCGAGCATGCCGACGACCAGATTGGTGACGGTGATGCCGAGTTGGGCGCCGGAGAGCTGGAAGGTGAGGCTCCGTACCGCCTTCAGGGCGCCGGAGGCCCCCCGCCGGCCTTCTTCCGCCGCCCGCTCCAGCTCCCCGCGCTCGACGGTGGTGAGGGAGAACTCCGCCGCGACGAAGGCGCCGCAGGCGAACGACAGGACGACCGCCACGACGAGCAGGAGTGCTTCGGTCACCGGTTCTCCTTCGTCCCATTCCGTCCCATGAGCGGCCGGGCGGCCGGTCGGGTGGCCGGTGGCCGGTGGCCGCCGGACCGGATCGCCACAGATCGCTACAGGGAGGGTGGCCCGTGGTGGGGCGCTCACACGTCAGGACCCCGGGTTCACCCTCCCGGCGGCTTCACCGGCGGATTCCGGGACGCGCCGTCCGGTGGGTTCCCCAGCGGTTTCACCCAGCGAGCCTGGAGGGTTCTCCAACGGTTTCACCCAGCGCCGCCAGTGATCCTCGCGGTGGTAGCCGGCCGCCGTCCACGCGTGGTGCGCCCCGTCGTTGGCCTCCAGCACCATGGCGTCGACCCGGCGGCCCCCGAGGGCGGTGAACCGCCGCTCCGCCGCCTCCGTCAGGGCCGTGGCGATCCCTTGCCTGCGGTGGGCGGGGTGGACGGCCAGCCGGTACGCGTGGCACCGCCAGCCGTCGAAACCCGCGATGACCGTGCCCACGAGAACACCGTCGCGCTCCGCGAGAAGGAGGGCTTCGGGGTCCCTGGAGAGGAGCCCGGCCACTCCGTCGTGGTCGTCGCTGACGCTGACCCCCTTGGCGGCTTCGCGCCAGAACAGCAGGACGGCGTCGATGTCGCTGGGCGAGGCGCGCCGGATGAGGAGATCACTCATGGGGCGAGCCAACCAGGGCACCGACCGGTCCGGCGAACGGTTTTCGTACGGTACGGATTTTGTACGGTACGGACCCTGCGCGCGCCGTGCCGCTCCCGCCCGCGCTCAGGCGAGCCAGTCGACGTAGCGGGTGGGGGCGAGGTGCGCGTCCCCCCTGGCGATGAGGACGTCGCCCTGGACGGCCCCGAACAGTCCCGCCGTCGGGTCGGTGACGACGCCGCGGCCGTCGGGGTGGGCGGCCAGGGTGATCCGGCCGAGTTCGTCGAGGGGGAGGACGTCGGGGCCCGCGATGTTGCGGATGCCCTGGAGGGGCGGGCCCGCCGCGACGCCGGCGACGGCGTCGGAAACGTCCTCGGCGGCGATCGGCTGGAGGGGGGTCGGGGGCAGGCGGACGGTGTCGCCGCTGGTGGTCCAGGACAGGGTGGCGTCCATGAACTCCATGAACTGGGTGGCACGGACGATCGAGTAGGGGATCGGTCCGGCCGTGAGGATGTCCTCCTGGAGGGCCTTCGCCCGGTAGTAGTCCAGCTGGGGCACCTGGTCCACGCCGACGATCGAGAGGATGACGAAGTGGCCGACGCCGTTCTTCCCGGCGGAGGCCAGGAGGTTGTCCATCGAGGTCTGGAAGAAGGCGAGGGAGGCCTCGTCGAAGGTGGGGGAGTTCGTCAGGTTGACGACGACGTCCGCGCCCGCCGTCGCCTCGTCCAGGCCCTCGCCGGAGAGGACGTCGACGCCGGTGGACTGGGAGTGCGGCACCGCCTCGTGGCCGACGGCGTTCAGCTTCTTCACGACCTGCGATCCGATGAGCCCCGTACCGCCGATGACTGCGACCTTCATGACATGCCTTTCGCTCGGGAGGTGTCCGACGGGTGACATACATGCCCGTGGAC
The DNA here is from genome assembly GCF_009865405.1 of Streptomyces sp. SID3212. Taxonomy (GTDB): domain Bacteria; phylum Actinomycetota; class Actinomycetes; order Streptomycetales; family Streptomycetaceae; genus Streptomyces. The sequence continues at coordinate 16,497 of NZ_WWJY01000677.1, forward strand.
GGGCCGTATGCGTAAACCCGGACACTTGTTGTCCGAGACAATACCCGGACGGATGTTGTCCGGGTCAAGGGTGGGGTGGATTAAAGTGACCGGATGAAGATGTCCGGTGGGGTCGAGTGGGCGTTGCACTGCTGTGTGGTGCTCACCGTGGTGGAGGAGCCCGTCCCCGCGGCGCGGCTGGCGCAGCTGCACGACGTGTCGGCCACGTATCTCGCCAAGCAGATGCAGGCGCTGTCCCGTGCGGGGCTGGTGCGGGCGGTGCAGGGCAAGTCGGGCGGTTACGTCCTGACCCGGCACCCGGCCTCGATCACGGTGCTCGACGTGGTGGAGGCGGTCGACGGGGCCGGTCCTGCGTTCGTCTGTACGGAGATCCGGCAGCGGGGACCGCTGGCGAGCCCGCCCGAGTCCTGTACGGCGCCCTGCGGCATCGCGCACGCGATGGCCGTGGCGGAGGCGGCGTGGCGGGACTCGCTGGCGGGGGTCTCGATCGCCGATCTGGCGCGGCGGGTGGATCCGCCGGGGAGCGGGGCGGGTGCGCTGGCGAGGATGGGGTCCTGGCTGACGGCGGTACCGGAGGAGTGACTTCCGGGCCCTGCCTCGGGCCCCGCGCCTGCGCTGGGCTCCGCCCCTGCCCCTGTCTCCGCCCCCGTCAGCTGCTCACGGTCAACTCCCCACGAAGCAGAACTCGTTGCCCTCGGGGTCCTGGAGCACCTGGAACCGTCCGTACGGGTCGTCCACCACGCCGCCCACCGGGACCGCGCCGAGCCGGACGGCTTCCGCCGTCGCCTCCTCGACGTCGCCCGCGTCCAGGTCCAGGTGGAGCCGGTTCTTGGCGACCTTGCCCTCGGGCACGAGCTGGAAGGCGATCCGGGCGAACCCGGGCGGGTCGACGTACGACCAGTCGGGGGTACGGTCCACCGGCTCCCCGCCCAGCAGGGCGGCCCAGAACCGCGCCAGCCCGGCGGGCCCGGCACAGTCGAAGACGATCTCCTCGATACGCGCGCGCATGCCGCACACCTTACGGGCGGGGCGGGTACGGTTCCGCGCGGCGCGGGCGGGCGGTGCCGCCGGCGGGA